>CALGUD010000057.1 GCA_937901915.1 uncultured Flavobacteriaceae bacterium | reverse complement strand
CCCATTCTTTTACCATTATCTGGAATTCCTCAGAGCCTATGACTACATTTATATATATTGCTATTATTAAATATATAGCACTTAGTACAATGCCTATGATGGCTAATATTTTTCCTGTTTTAACATTCTGATAGCCAGGATAGAGTTCAGGATTTTGGATATAAATTTGTGTGGCTTTACCAGCAAGTACTAATGTTACAATACCTAATATTAATCCGATTCCCCAACAACAACAGGTAATTATTGATATAATACCTAATACAAGTATAAGTGTTTCGTTAGGTAGTTTTTGTTTTTCCATTTTTAAAAAGATTAGTTGATTATATAATACATTTTGAAAAAGTAACTAGCAACAATTATAATAATATTTATTGTAATTAACCCGGCTTTTATATAGAAATCATATTTGAATTTAAAAAAGATATTAAAGAATAAAAATAAAAGCAGAACAATTAGTGTATAAATAGCAGGATACATATAAAAAGCTCCTTCAAAATTTCCTTCCCACAACAAAGCGGCCGATCTTTGTATACCACAACCCGGACATTCAACTCCAAATAATTTCTTGTTTACACAAGGAAGCATATAACTATCTATGTCAGATTGGGCCATAAATCGTAGTGCGACTTTATATTTTATAAAAATACAATTAAATTAATTAACTTTAAAAATGAATAAAAAAACACTGTATGTATTAATAGTCGTATTTGGAGCTATCTTAATGTTTTCAGGTACGAATTTAATGAATAATATTTCTCCTTATTCCAATATTTTCGGATTGGTATTGTTAATGTTTGGCTTATACAAAATATCTTCTGAATGGGTAAAAAATAAGCCTGAAGAAGATGATAAAGATTTATAATTATGAATATTAATCCCGGGGATATTGTTGAAACTATTGATGACTCCTTAAAAGGAAGAGTGTTGTCTGTTAAAAATGATATTGTTAAAATTGAAACTGATGATGGCTTTGAAATTGAGGCCGGGATAGAAGAAATAATTAAAATAGATTATACTGACCCGATTCGTGTCAGTAATCAAGAAATATTTAATGCGCTTACTGATAAGAAGTTAAGTGAGGAAAGAATTAAAATATCTTCAAAAAGAGAAAAGGTGGTTCCGCCTATGGAAGTAGACCTTCATATAGGACAACTGGTAAATTCTACAAAAGGTATGACAAATTATGATATGTTAACCATACAACTGGACACCGCTAAAAGCCAACTTGAATTTGCAATTAAAAAAAGAATTCAAAAGATAGTATTTATTCATGGAGTAGGGGAAGGCGTGCTAAAAACTGAGCTCGATTATTTATTTGGCAGATATGATAATTTAACTTTCTACGATGCAGATTTTAAAAAATATGGTTTTGGGGCTACTGAAGTTTATATTTTTCAAAATTCTTAGTCAAAGACAAAAGGTTCAGAAGTTTCTTCGTGTGTATAAGTTCCGTAATTATACCCACTTGCATCATATTTCATCTCACCATTGCCTTGAAGCTGAAAACTATTAATAATTCTTATGGTGCTGGAGTAAATCATTTTGTACCTATGTTCTCGATTTGGTACATCGGGATATTCAACACTTATAGCGGGCTCCCTGTAGTTTGGCAACTCAAATTCACTATCGATATCATCTGCCGGATTGCCATTTTGATTTACGTCTTCTAACCTGGTTGGGATACCATCTCCATCATCATCCGGGTCCAGGTAATCATGTATTCCATCCCCGTCTGTATCTCTGGAGGCTGCAGAATCCTCGGCATTATATCCTTCTGCAGAAGTTGGTACATTATCTCCGTCATCATCAATATCCATATAATTTGGTATACCATCCTCATCACTATCTAATGAACTTGCGGGATCATCGGGATTATAACCTTCTTCTTCTGCCGGAATACCATCATTATCATCTTCTGTTAAAACTGTTGTTATTTCTATGGTTCCTGATGTTGCAATCCATTCTTCAACAACTTTTGGGCTTGTAGGTTGTACTTCATTGCAAAAATATCCACTTGCATCTCCATCAAAAATCCGGTATAGTATCGTATTATTATTGTTTAAACTATATTCTACAGTACCTATGCTTTCTGTTATATTTGTTTTGCTGTTAATATTAATAATGAGCGCCTTTTTTTTATCCTCAGATAATTGGTAGAAAACATATTCTCCCAATGGCGTAAAATTATTACAAAGCTTTATCTCAGAGTTGCCAAAATCCAGGGCTTCAATAGAGAAATCTCCGTCACTACAGCCGGTAAATAGTAAAAAAGGTAATATAAAAAGTAATTTTTTCATAAAAATGATATCTACACCACAAATGTAGTATAACCCTATTTATAACGAAACATATTGCCAATAATTTTATTTAAAGTAATTTTGGAATGATGAATAAAATTTATTTAGATAACGCCGCATCCACCAGAGTACGGGATGAAGTAATCGAAAACATGCAAAAGACTCTGAGTGGTTTTTATGGCAATCCTTCTTCTATACATAGTTTTGGGAGGTCAGCTAAGACACTCATAGAAAAAGCAAGGAAAAATATTGCCTCCAGTTTAAATGCCTTACCTTCTGAAATAATTTTTACTTCCGGAGGTACTGAAGCTAACAATATGATCCTTAGAAGTACCGTCCGCGACTTAGGGGTACAAACTATTATTACTTCTAAAATAGAGCATCATGCGGTTTTACACACTATTGACCAATTAAAAAAGGAATATAATATAAATGTTGAGTATGTTTCTTTAAAAGATAACGGATCACCCGATCACATAGATCTTAAGCAAAAGCTCAAAAATAGTGATACAAAAAAACTGGTCTCTTTAATACATGTAAATAATGAAATAGGCAATATAACAGATATAGATGCCATTGCTGATCTTTGTAAAGAATATAATGTGCTTTTTCATTCTGATACTGTGCAAAGTATTGGTCACTTTGCATGGGATGTTAAGAAGACAAAAGTGGATTTTCTTTCGGCTTCTGCTCATAAATTTCATGGTCCAAAAGGTATTGGTTTTGTGTACCTCAATAAAAATATTACTTTACAACCACTTATTTTTGGGGGCGAGCAGGAAAGGGGTTTTCGTGCCGGGACAGAATCTCTTCATAATATAATTGGTTTGGAAACAGCCATGCTTCTCTCCTATAAGAATTTGGATGATGAGAAGTCTTATATCTATGAGCTAAAAAAATATTTTATTGAGCAGTTGAAACTACATCTCCCCGGAACAAAGTTTAATGGATGTTCTTCGGATATGGATAAAAGTACGTATACAGTAGTTAATGCACGTCTGCCAATTTCAGAAGAAACGAGCGAAATGCTTTTATTTCAATTAGACTTGAAGGGTGTTGCTTGTTCCCGGGGCAGTGCATGTCAAAGTGGAAGTACCATAACATCGCATGTGCTTAAAGAACTTTTATCTGAATCAGAGCTTAAAAAACCTTCCATACGATTTTCATTCTCAAAATATAATACGAAAGAAGAGTTGGATTATGTAATTGGCGTTTTGAAAACCTTTATCTGATTATCTTTTTCTGTTTTTTTCTTTATCATAAGGAAATTTACGGGTGGCTTTTTTCATCATGTCTTCTATAATAGCCTGCGTGTTTTTGCCCGATTTTCTTGTAATGGTTTTTTCGTATTTCCAGAGAAGCTTACCGGTGCTGCCATCGCTTACTTTTATTGCAATTCTTCCATAGTCGGATTTACCGGTAACAAATGAAATAAAATCATAAGAAGTTGAAACTCCTTTTGAAATCAAAGCATTTAAGGTAAGGTTTCCGCTTACAATAGCATCAACGCCGAGTATTTTACATAGTTCCTGACTTGTATAAATACCTATGTTATTAGCATCTATACCGTTTTTCCTGAGAATAGAATTTGTGTTTTTAATATCCTGAAAATCTATGACATACTCTTTTCTTCTTTGTCGTTTTAAAAAGTAGCTTTCCAATGCATTTTGAACTTCATAACCTTCTTTTATCTCAAGTTCCTTAAGCTGAGATTCACTGTGAATTTCTTTTTCATCGAGCTCTAAACGTGCAGAAAATGGTAAGATGGCTAAAGTCTCATGATCACTGCTAAGCGTATCAAAGGCATCATTTTCATAAATAGCTTTTTGGGCTTTTCCTGAATATGAAACAGATAAGAGCAATATAATAAGTAATTTTTTCATTTAAAATTGCATCCCTATTTTTATGTTCAATACACGTCCGGTCATGTAATTAGGGATTCCGAAGTGCCTTTTGGAATAAACATCACGAACCCAAGTGTTGGTAATGGCATTTTGTACACCAAAAATATTGAAAATCTCAATCCCTACGTTCAAATTTTCAAATTTATTTAACCAATTACTGTCTACAGGTTGATGTTTTTCATCTTTAAGTACATAAATTATGCCAATGTCTGCTCTTTTATAATCCCTTAACCGGCTTTGATACAAATATGGGTCAGCATAGTTAGGGGATCCGCCTGGCAGCCCGGTATTGTAGATTAAATTAAGCTGCATTTTAAGATTAGGTATTACAGGAATATAATCCTGAAATAAAACAGCAAATTTTAATCGTTGGTCTGTAGGCCTGGAAATATATCCTCTGTCCTCAATATTCTCTTCGGTTTTTAAGTATCCGAAACTAACCCATGATTCTGTTCCCGGTACAAACTCTCCATTTAATCTCATATCAAGTCCGTAAGCATAAGCAACGGCATTATTTGTTGCTCTGTATCGAATCCGTACATTTTCCAGAGTATAAGGGTTTACATCGGTTAAATGTTTATAATAAGCTTCAGTAATCAATTTAAAAGGCCTGTTCCAAATTTTAAAGCTGTAGTCATTACCAGCCACTATATGATAAGATTTTTGAGCCTTTACATCAGGTTGGACAGTTCCTGTAGAATTTCTTAGCTCCCTGTAAAAAGGAGGTTGGTAATACATGCCCGCTGCTAACCGAAATAAAATATCTTTATCCCATTTGGGTTTTATGGCAAATTGGCCTCTTGGGCTTATTACAGTCTGTGTATTACTTTCTATACTTTCTCCTGATACTCTCCATGAATGACTTCTCACGCCTGCATTGAGCCATACTTCATTGCTCCCCCAAAATGTTCTCCTGCTCCATTGAATATACCCGGAAAGCCTGTTTATCCTTGCCTGGTTAGTAGCTTCGATATTGGTAAAGGGTTCCAGAGGGCCTGTAAATGGTGTGTATGGTTGGTTATTTTGAAATTCGGGCAAAGGGGGCCTTATGGAAAATCCGGCAGAATCTATTACTTCATATTCCCTTAACCTGTCTCTTATGTCTTCATGGGTAAATTTTATGCCCCATTCAATAGCATCATCATTCTTATTGTAGCTGCCTTTATGTTCTAAATTAAATATTAATGCATCCAAATCATTACGGGCATGATTTAGTTGAGAGCCCACTCCTTCAATATATTCTACTTCACCTAAATTACTATCACCAATATCAGAGTTCACTTCACCTAACGCATACTGTGCTAAAATATCAAAATGTTCTTCTTCGATAGTATGGTATGCTGAGCCTATAAATTTTATTGTAAAGTTTTCATTTAAAAAGTAATTGGCTTTGAATGCACCGAAGACTGTAGAATATTTATCTTTCTCCTGTCCGTCATAAAAAACCAGCAACGCAACAGGATCCGTTATTGTGCCAAAATTAGTTTGTCGGGTAAGAGGTTCGTAATCATATTTATTAATCGAAATATTACCTAAAAAATTAAGCTGTAATTTGCTTGAAAATTTATAGGTTAAATAAGTTTGAAAGTCTGCAAAAACCGGTTTAAAGTTGGTTTCAGTTTCTTTACTATTTACTAAAAGACTATTGTCCCGAAATCGTATACCGGAAATGGAAGAAAATTTTCCGCTACCTGAAACAGTTTCTACTGTAGCACTGCCTCCCATTAAGCTTAAGTCTAAACCAACGCCAAAGGCTATAGGTTTTTTATAAGTAATATCTAACATGGAAGAGAGCTTATCTCCATATTTAGCCTGAAAACCTCCGGCAGAAAAATCAACATTCTGAATGAGGTTTGAATTTATAAAACTTAATCCTTCTTGTTGCCCTGAGCGGATTAGAAACGGCCGATATACTTCAATTTCGTTTACATACACAAGATTTTCATCATAATTGCCACCTCTGACTGCATATTGTGTGCTTAATTCATTATTTGAATTTACACCCGGCAAGGATTTTAATATATTTTCAACACCTGCATTTGCTCCTGGCATGAGTCTTATTTGCTTTGGTGAAATTGTTTGTATCCCTTCTACTTCTTTACGTTTTTTTACATTTATAACAACTTCGCCAATTTGTTGAATATTTACAGTCATTACCGGATTAAATTCATAATCTTCACCATCATTTAGCTTGAGTGACACCTCAATATTTTTATGGGATAAGTGTGAAAAGATAATGGTGGTATTTTTATTGCCTGGAATATTTATTTCAAAAAAACCATTTTTATTAGATTGAGCGGTTTCTGCTTCAGAAACAATATTAACATTTTCTATAGGCTCATTGGCTTCATTTAAAATAACACCTCTTACAATTGCAGACTGGGCTACTAAAAAATGTGAGAATGAAAAGAGGGCTATAAATAAAAGAAGCTTCCAGTTATTCAAAACTAATTATTTAGTATTTTTCTGTATATAGTAGCTAATAATTTTATGCTGTTTCCTACTTTGTCGGTTACTATAACCTCTAAATCGTGTTTGGTCCCTTCAAATTCAACATCATTAAAATCAAATGTTAAGGATTTGTCTTTATATTCATACTCCATTAAAATCCATTTGCCATTTATAGTGGCCCTGTATTCGTCTAAACCGGTTAAGTCGTCATCAACTTTTACTTTCAGGTACCTGTAATTTGAAATCCATTGTCCGTCATAAAAATTTAAAGGCTTTATAGATGGAGGTAAACTATCTTTTGCAATTGTAAATTTCCCCAGTGATTTTGTACGGGTACTGAAAGTATTTCCTCTTTTAACAGTTGATTCGTAACTAAGCCGTCCCCTGTCACTTACATTTGCTATAAACAATTGTTTTTTCTCTTCAGCACTGTAATTACTTACATCAAAAGTTAAAGTGTAGTTTTTATGCACCGGCATTTCGTCAGTATGTATAATAACGCTCTCTCCCTCGTCTTTTAGATCAATATAAAAATTATCATAAAAAGTATTGGCGGGAAAAAAAACAGATGCTTTTCCAACTTTGTAAGCGTTATCCTTTTCTGCTATAAGATAATCGTTTGTTATCAGGACTTCTTTTTTAGTCAAGACTTCCTGTGTTTTTCCTTCAACAGGAATTTTAATTACAGTTTCATTTTCATGAAAATCTTTAATCCTTATTTCTAAATTATAATGAAGGCCTTCTTCAATTTTTATTATACCGTTGTCAACAACCCCTTCATATACACTTAATTTATTTCCGGGTGTGATAAAACATTGTTGTATTCTTTCGCTCTTTTGTTTATAATATTTATAATCAATTAATGAATTTATGTACCGTGACTCGCCAAAAGAAAACTTTTCGAAGTTATAGCTAAAATGCTGTTTGCCATTTACCAACATTTCAACTTTATATATGCCGTTTTTATTGTACGCAAGATCTTGCCGGTCGTATGAGTTAACACCAAACCCAATAAGTCCGCTGGCATATACTTTGTCGGCTAAAAAAGTACCATCGTTTTGTTGTTTATAATTTATCTGGATAATATCACTGCATTGATTTACCTGTGAATTATCATTTATTGCATATGCAAATAAACTTTGAACCAGGGGAGGCTGGGAATCCTTAACCTCAGCATCCAGCCCGAAAAGCAGCGGATTAACAGGTACATCTGAACTGTTTCTTATTTCAAAATGAAGATGAGGGCCGCTACTTCCCCCTGTATTACCTGAATAAGCAATCACATCACCTTTTTTTAAAGAAAAAGTGGAAGCGTTAGGGTACAATTCAATTTCGTAAGTTTCTTTATTATATTGCTGTTTTTTTACATACTCTTCAATTTCGGGGGCAAATTTCTGCAGGTGGGCATATACAGATATGTATCCATTGGTATGAGTGATATATAATGCTTTGCCAAACCCGTAATGTTGAATTTTTATTCGTGAAATATAGCCATCACCAATAGCATAAATGGGCAAGCCCTCACGCTGTTGCGTTTTTATATCGATTCCCGAATGAAAATGATTAGACCGTAGTTCTCCAAAAGTACCTGCAAGTATAACAGGAATATCAACAGGTGGCCTGAAGGCATCTGTCGGGTAGTTTAGTTGCGCAATAGCAATTTGGGAAAAAGTAAGAAAAAGGAACAATAAACATCTCATAATTCATAGTATCAACAAAGTTGCTAAATTACAGAAATGTGATCAATCCATAAAATAAAATCAAAGTTGATAAAAAATATGTAAAATATTGGGAAGTTAGAGCAGGTATGTTAACTTTGTGTTTAAGGGTATTGAATTTTGCACTTATGAGCGAAGTATCAGAACTTGTTGGTTCTGTGGAGTTTAAGGTTAATAAATTGCTTCAGGAAATGGAAGTATTAAAGCAATTAAACCTGAAATTAAAAGCAGAATTGACATCATTGAATGACGAAAAGTCCGGCCTGGAAAAAATAATTTCGGATTGGGAAGGAAAATATCATTCTCTAAAGCTCGCAAATTCATTACTGGGCAGTAACCAGAATACAACAGAAGCCAAGTTAAAAATAAATGCTTTAATTCGTGAGATTGATCAGTGTATAACTCAACTCTCAGAATAATGTTATCGGTTTTATGAGTGAAAAGCTTAAAATTAAATTATCGATTGCAGATAGGGTTTACCCCTTAACCATTGACCCTGAACAGGAGGAAGGGTTAAGAAGTGCAACAAAAAAAATTGATAGTTTAATTAAGCAATTTGAAAAGGATTATGCTGTAAGAGATAAACAAGATGTTCTTGCAATGTGCGCTTTACAGTTCGCATCGCAGGTAGAACAAAAAAGTATAGATAAAGAAAGTGATCATATTGAAGTAAAGGAACGTTTAGAAATTTTAGACGAACTTTTACAAAATAGTTTAAGTTCACTAAAATAGATTGTTACTGCCCGTATTGGACAATTTTTTGACAAACTCAACAAGAATTCATTTTAAAAGGTGAGTTTAGATTGTAAAAGCACGCCGTTCCTTTTTGGACTACGGATCCTTGAGCAGTCTGGTAGCCTTAAACCTGTTTAACGGAGTTTGTACAAAGCTTCTATCCAGTACGGGCTTTTTTTTGATAAATAAATATAAAGATGGATAATACATTGTTATTAGTTCTTGTAGGTATAGGCAGTATAATAATTGGTTTTGTACTGGCTAAACTTTTAGAAAAAGGGAACGCTTCCAAAACCATATCAAATGCTAAAAGGGAAGCCGCGGTAATTATACAAGCCGCAGAAAAAGAAGGAGAAAGTATAAAAAAGGATAAAATCTTCCAGGCTAAAGAAAAATTTTTAGAACTTAAAGCGGAGCATGAAAAAGTAATCATATCCAAGGATAAAAAAATAGCTGAAGCAGAAAAAAGAACAAGGGACAAAGAATCCCAGATTTCATCCGAGCTTGCAAAAAATAAAAAGCTCTCCGAAGAACTGGAAGAGAAAAAGAAAGACTACGATTATCGCATGGATTTTCTTGAAAAGAAAAAATCCGAATTGGAAAAAATGCATAAAAGCCAGGTTGAACAGTTGGAAGTTATATCCGGATTATCTGCAGAAGATGCAAAAGCTCAATTAATTGAATCTATTAAAGAAGATGCGAAGAGTGATGCCATGGCATTTATACAAAACTCCATGGAAGAAGCAAAGCTTACAGCTAAGCAGGAAGCCAAGAAGGTCATAGTAAATACAATTCAGCGGATAGGTACAGAGGAGGCTATTGAAAATTGCGTTTCTGTGTTTAATCTGGAGTCGGATGATGTAAAGGGAAGAATTATTGGCCGTGAAGGAAGAAATATCAGGGCTTTAGAAGCTGTTACCGGTGTAGAGATCATTGTAGACGATACTCCTGATGCAATCATACTTTCATGCTTTGATTCCGTACGAAGGGAAATTGCACGCTTGTCACTCCATAAATTGGTTACTGACGGACGTATTCACCCGGCACGAATAGAAGAAGTGGTAAACAAAACCCGGAAACAAATTGAAGAGGAGATTATAGAAGTTGGTAAGCGTACAGTTATAGACCTGGGTATTCACGGACTTCATCCTGAACTTATAAAAGCAGTAGGAAGAATGAAATACCGTTCATCTTACGGACAAAATTTGCTACAGCACTCAAGGGAAGTTGCTAAATTATGCAGTGTGATGGCTGCGGAACTCGGTATTAATGCGAAACTGGCCAAAAGGGCAGGATTGTTGCACGATATTGGTAAAGTCCCGGAAACGGAGGTTGAAACCCCACATGCGATACTTGGTAAAGAATGGGCAGAGAAATATGGTGAGAAACCGGAGGTTTGTAATGCTATAGGGGCCCACCACGATGAAATTGAAATGAAATCACTTTTAGCGCCCATTGTTCAGGTGTGTGATGCCATTAGTGGAGCACGTCCGGGTGCAAGAAGGCAAGTGTTAGATTCTTATATCCAACGTTTAAAAGACCTCGAAGATATCGCATTTGGTTTTAATGGTGTTAAAAAGGCATATGCTATACAGGCAGGCCGTGAATTAAGGGTGATTGTTGAAAGTGAAAAAGTAACTGACGATAAAGCGGCTGAGCTTTCCTTTGAAATTTCCCAGAAAATTCAAACCGATATGACGTATCCCGGACAGGTAAAAGTTACTGTTATACGGGAAACCAGGGCAGTGAATATTGCGAAATAAGTATAAATAATTACATTTAAATGATAAAAAGACTGTTTTTTAACAGTCTTTTTATATATTTATAAACCCTAACCCGATGAGTTTCGTTCGAAACTTAAAAATTTCTATTGATTAAATTAAAGAAAAAGGTATAAAATTTATTGTTTTGAATGTTTTGTTTGAAGGTTTGAAAGAAAGAAAGCGATACTAGAATAAACAAGTACCGCTTTAAATGTTTTCACAACGGAATAATCCTTATTGTGAATTGCTTCAGAATTGTAAAACAAATATAGTAAAAGTATTTTATTGATAATTATGGTTTTCCGTAAACAACAGACTTTTATTTAGATAATTTTATTGGTGTAAAACAATACTTACTATGAAACGAATTTTAGGATTGGATTTGGGTACTACCTCTATTGGTTGGGCCGTAGTGGACGAAGCAAAAGATGAAAGTGAAAAATCAGCAATTATCAAAACGGGGGTTCGTGTAATTCCTCTCTCTACTGATGAGCAACAAAGCTTTGAAAAAGGGCAAAGTATAACTATTAATGCTGACCGGACTTTAAAAAGAGGTATGCGCAGAAATCTGTACCGTTATAAAATGCGTCGCGCTGTTGTGATTAAAATTTTAAAGAGTATTGATTTTATTACTGATAAGACTTTTTTGGCTGAAACTACAAAAGATTCTACATTTTCTACTTATAAAGCCCGTGCAAAAGCACCTTTAGAAAAAATTTCTAAAGAAGAGTTTGCCCGTGTCCTTTTGATGATTAATAAAAAAAGAGGATATAAAAGCAGCAGAAAGGCTAACAATGAAGAAGAAGGACAACTTATTGACGGAATGTCTGTAGCGAAAACGCTATATCATAAAAATCTCACACCTGGCCAATATTCTTATCAATTACTTCTGGAAGAAAAAAAAGTGTTGCCTGATTATTACCGTTCTGATCTCAAGGAAGAATTTGATAAAATCTGGAACTATCAGAAACAGTTTTACCCTGAAATACTTACAGATCTTCATAAAGAAGCAATTGACGGAAAAAATAAAACAGCTACTGGTCAGTATTTTGAGAAAATATTGGGCGTTGTACGAGCTGAAAACAAAGGTACTGACAAGAAATTGCAACAATATGAATGGCGCGATAAAGCGCTTTCAGAAAAACTCGACATTTCTGAAATTGCCTTTATACTTACAGAAATTAATAATCAAATTAACAAATCCAGCGGTTATTTAGGGGAGATAAGTGACCGGAGTAAGGAATTATTTTTCCAAGATCAAACTGTTGGTCAATATCAATTTAAACAACTTAAAAAAAATTCTCACTCCTCCCTTAAAAATCAGGTTTTTTATCGTCAGGATTATATGGATGAGTTTGATGCGATCTGGAAGGAACAATCAAAACATTACCCTGAGTTGAACGATAGAGTAAAGAAAGAATTAAGAGATATTACCATATTTTATCAGCGAAAATTAAAGTCACAAAAAGGACTTATTAATATTTGTGAATTTGAAGGGATAGAGCGAATGGTGAATATTGATGGGCATTGTAAGAAGAAATTAATAGGACCTCGTGTAGCTCCAAAGTCTTCCCCTGTTTTTCAGGAATTCAAAATTTGGCAAAATATTAATGCCATTAGAGTAACAAAGAAGGATATGGAACATGAGGTTTATGAACTCGAAGAAGAAACTAAAAACCTTTTGTTTAAAGAGTTAAACTGGGTTGAAAAAATGACTGACAAGCAATTTTTAGATTGGCTTTTTAAAAAGTCGGAAAATAAACCTAAAGAGTGGAAACTTAATTTTAACCATTTGGAAGGTAACCGTACCAATTCGTCTTTATTAGAAGTTTATAAAAAGATTTTAGAAACAGAAGGATATGAACTTGATTTTAAAGAATTATCTATTGAAGAAGTAGTTGAAGATTTAAAAGATTGCTTTAAAACTATTGGAATTAATCCTGCAATACTGGATTTTGATACCTCATTACCTGGAAATTCTTTTGCAAAGCAACCTTTTTATGAACTTTGGCATTTACTCTATTCTTACGACGATGATAATTCAACAACTGGGACTGTTTCATTACTTAAAAAATTAGAAGAAAAATTTGGTTTTAACGAAGTACACGCCCGGCTTCTTACCGGTGTTACCTTTTCTGAAGATTACGGGAGTCTTAGTGTACGTGCTATGCGAAAAATTCTTCCTTATTTGCAAGAAGGCGCATTATATAATGAAGCCTGTTCTAAAGCAGGGTATAATCATTCTCAGTCCATTACAAAAACTGAAAATGAGAAGAGGGATTTAAAGCCAGAACTCGAAATTTTAAAGAAAAATAGCCTTCGAAATCCGGTAGTAGAAAAAATTTTGAATCAAATGATCAATGTGGTCAATGCTATTATTAAAGATCCTGAACTAGGAAGACCTGACGAAATACGTATAGAATTAGCACGAGAACTGAAAAAGACTGCACAACAACGTAGTGAAATGACCAAGCAAATAGCAAAAGTAACCAAAGAATATGAGGAAATACGAACCTTTTTAAAAAAGGAGTTTGGTTTACCTTATGTTAGCCGGAAAGATTTGATAAAATATAGGCTCTATAAAGAGTTAAAAGCTACAGGTTATAAGACACTTTATTCAGGAACTTATATCAAACCTGAAGAACTTTTTACCAATAAATTTGATGTAGAACACATTATACCACAGGCATTGCTTTTTGATGATTCATTTTCAAATAAAACGTTAGAACTACGTGATGTAAACCTTGAAAAGGGGAATGAAACTGCTTATGATTATTGTGAACGAAAAGGATGGTTGGATAATTTTAAAAACCGGGTTGAAGAAGTTTATGCAGCAGGAGATATAAAATACATGAACCGAAAAAAGTTACTGATGTCTAAAGCAGAAATTCCCGAAGATTTTTTAAATCGAGATTTGGGAAATTCAGCTTATATAGCACGAAAATCAGCACAATTACTATTAGAAATCACCAGAAAGGTAACTCTTACTTCAGGCACCATAACTTCAAAACTACGTGAAGATTGGCAGCTTATAGATGTACTTAAAGAACTGAATTTTGAGAAATATAAGGCTTTAGGACTCACATATACTGTAGAAAATAGACATGGAAAAGAGTTGACTCGCATTTCTGAATGGACAAAACGTAATGACCACCGTCATCACGCAATGGATGCCATTACTGTTGCTTTCACTAAACCTGCACTTATCCAATATTTAAACAATTTGAATGCTGAAAGTAATAAAGATGGAGTAATACATGGAATCAAAAATAAATATACCTATCGGGACAAAGAAGGAGGAAGAAGGTTTATAAAACCTTTTGATAATATTCGAGAAGAAGCTAAAAAGCATTTAGAAGCTATTTTTGTATCACATAAGACCAAAAACAAAGTTGTTACTAAAAACAAGAATAAAATAAAAGTTGAGGGTGGTTTTAAAACTAAAATTGAGCTTACGCCCAGAGGCCAGTTGCATAAAGAAACTATTTATGGAAAATCAAAAAAATATATTGTTAAGATAGAAAAGGTAGGTGGCAGTTTTGACCATAGCAAAATTCTAACAGTAGCGAAAGAGAAGTATAGAGAGGCTTTGCAAAGCCGATTAGAGGAATTTGAGGGAGATGCAAAAAAAGCTTTTACTGGAAAAAACAGTTTGGAAAAAAAACCTATACATCTCAATGATAAGGGTGATGTCTTGCCCGAAAAAGTAAAAACAGTTCAGTTTGAAAACCAGTATACAATACGTAAGGTAATTACACCTGATTTGAAAATTGATAAAGTCATTGATGTAGGGGTGCAAAAAATCCTTCAAAAGCGCTTGGATGAATGTAATGGAAGTTCAAAAGATGCCTTTTCAAATCTGGAAGAAAATCCAATAATGTTGAATACAGAAAAGAACATTTCTATAAAACGAGTTGCTATTTCAGGAGTAAATAATGCAGAGGCATTACATAATTCAAAAGATCATTTAGGAAATGAAATTCTAAATGAAGAAGGAAAAACTATTCTTGCAGATTATGTTAGTACAGGAAACAATCATCATGTAGCAATTTATAGAGATGAGGAAGGAAACCTACAGGAAGAAGTAATTTCATTTTATGAGGCTGTAATTCGTAAAAATTTAGGACAACCCATTATCAAAAAGGAGCACGAAAAAGGATGGGAGTTTTTATTTACAATGAAACAAAATGAGATGTTTGTTTTTCCTTCAGAGGATTTTAAGCCTGATGATGTAGATTTACTTGATGACAAAAATGCATCTTTAATCAGTGAACACTTATTTAGAGTTCAGAAGTTTACAATTAAAGATTATTTTTTTAGACATCATTTAGAAACAAACGTTGAAAATGCTCCTCAGCTAAAAAATATTATATGGAAAAGAGAAGGATTGTCAGGAATAGTGGGAATAATTAAAGTAAGACTCAATCATCTTGGAGATATAGTTCATGTCGGAGAATATTAAACCTGAAGGTAATGATTAAACGGACCCTTTTTTTTGCTAACCCTGCCTACCTAAATACAAAAAATGAACAACTGGTAATTACCTATCCGGATGAAGGAAAGCCATCGGTTACGGTTCCTATAGAAGATGTAGGAATGATAGTTTTGGAAAATCAGCAAATAACCATTACGAATGGATTGTTAAGCAAGCTTATACAAAATAAAACCGCTGTGGTAAATTGTAATGAAAGGCATTTGCCAATAAGCCTATTACAACCTTTGGAGGGCCATACCGAGCAAACAGAGCGCATCCGCCATCAGCTCAATGCCAGTTTACCTTTAAAAAAAAATCTTTGGCAACAAACAATTGAAGCCAAAATCACTAATCAGGCACAACATTTAAATAAAATAGGGGTAAATGCTAAAAAAATGTATCGTTGGGCAAAAGAAGTAAAGAGCGGTGATGCCGAAAACCATGAAGCCATAGCAGCGGCCCATTATTTCCAGAATTTATTTGCTATTGATGGCTTTAGCCGTAACCAAAAAGGGGTCTCCCCCAATAACCTGCTTAATTATGGCTATGCTATTTTACGGGCGGTAACAGCCAGGGCATTGATAAGTTCAGGGATGTTACCAACAGTCGGTATTTTTCACCGTAATAAATACAATGCATATTGCCTGGCAGATGATATCATGGAACCTTACCGGATTTATGTAGATGTACTGGTCAAGGAAATTGTTGAAATGGAAATGGAATATGACGTACTGACCCCGGAGTTAAAAAATTTGCTGTTACGTATTCCGGCCATGGATGTAACTATAGATGGAAAGCAAAGCCCTCTTATGGTGGCTATGAGCCGTACCACGAATTCCCTTTACGAATGTTTTGCAGGAATGAGCAGAAAACTATTATATCCTATTTACGATGGATAATCATTTTTCACGTTTAAACCAATACAGAAGCATGTGGGTACTTGTATTATTTGACCTTCCTACCGAAACCCGTAAAGACCGGAAAGCGGCCACGCGTTTCAGGAAAAACCTTCTGGACGATGGTTTTGCGATGTTCCAGTTTAGTATTTATATGCGTTTTTGCGCCAGTAGGGAAAATGCTGATGTACATGTGAAACGTACCAAACGCAGGCTGCCTGAGCACGGTAAAGTATGTATTATGCAAATTACCGATAAACAATTTGGGATGATAGAACTTTTTCATGGGCAGAAAGAAGTGGAGCCTGAAAAACCCAACCAACAATTAGAGCTTTTTTGATAGAATTTTACGTTTACAAAAATTTGGAGAAGTTATAAAATGTAATTAAAAACGGGTTGTTTTTTTAATCCTGACATCAACATTAAAAAACAGGATACCAGCCTTTTACGGCGGGTACCCTGTGAATGCTGTATAAAAATACAATTCTGAAAGCAATTCACAACATTAAAAGAGCATGAGTATTGCCGCCACTTCCTGTGAATGCTGTATAAAAATACAATTCTGAAAGCAATTCACAACCATTTCACTATTAACATAAATATCAATCTGCCTGTGAATGCTGTATAAAAATACAATTCTGAAAGCAATTCACAACTACTCCATATTAGTTTCCTTCCATTGTTTTCCTGTGAATGCTGTATAAAAATACAATTCTGAAAGCAATTCACAACGCGTGGATAGTTCCTTATAAAGATAAAAAGCCTGTGAATGCTGTATAAAAATACAATTCTGAAAGCAATTCACAACCTATTTTCATTCGCTCTGGTTCATCGTGGTCCTGTGAATGCTGTATAAAAATACAATTCTGAAAGCAATTCACAACCATTTCAATTGTCATTATACCCCATTTTGACCTGTGAATGCTGTATAAAAATACAATTCTGAAAGCAATTCACAACTAATATTAGTTCGTTTTCCCTGTTGTTAAACCTGTGAATGCTGTATAAAAATACAATTCTGAAAGCAATTCACAACAAATGCCCTCTTGCTTTTTCTGATCCTGGCCTGTGAATGCTGTATAAAAATACAATTCTGAAAGCAATTCACAACGAAGGATGTACATTATCAGCGTACCATGAACCTGTGAATGCTGTATAAAAATACAATTCTGAAAGCAATTCACAACGAGTTTTCAATTCCCATAGAATTTAATTGACCTGTGAATGCTGTATAAAAATACAATTCTGAAAGCAATTCACAACGCGAATGACAGAATTAAACGGAGCTATTCCCCTGTGAATGCTGTATAAAAATACAATTCTGAAAGCAATTCACAACTATTTTCCTCTTTGGCTTTTAACACCCCTCCTGTGAATGCTGTATAAAAATACAATTCTGAAAGCAATTCACAACTAATAAGTTCATGTACGCTCGGGTAATCTGCCTGTGAATGCTGTATAAAAATACAATTCTGAAAGCAATTCACAACTGCAAAAGTATAGTGGCATTCTCTTGCTTTCCTGTGAATGCTGTATAAAAATACAATTCTGAAAGCAATTCACAACATACGTGTAATCACTTGTCGTTAATCCGTTCCTGTGAATGCTGTATAAAAATACAATTCTGAAAGCAATTCACAACAAAGGTGCTGAAGGGATTAAAAACAATCAGCCTGTGAATGCTGTATAAAAATACAATTCTGAAAGCAATTCACAACTGTATATCTGCGTGGTGCTCCTGGCTTATCCCTGTGAATGCTGTATAAAAATACAATTCTGAAAGCAATTCACAACACAAATTAAGGGTTGATGTTCATTTCTATTCCTGTGAATGCTGTATAAAAATACAATTCTGAAAGCAATTCACAACTAAAGCAATATAATCAGCGTTAACCCTATACCTGTGAATGCTGTATAAAAATACAATTCTGAAAGCAATTCACAACATTATACCAATACCAGTTCGAAGCAATCACCTGTGAATGCTGTATAAAAATACAATTCTGAAAGCAATTCACAACAAGAAAGGACTTATGAATCAGATTTTGCAGCCTGTGAATGCTGTATAAAAATACAATTCTGAAAGCAATTCACAACTAAGATCAATGGAAGCATCTGCCAATCCTTCCTGTGAATGCTGTATAAAAATACAATTCTGAAAGCAATTCACAACTTCAAGGACCTTATTAAACAAGGATATTCGCCTGTGAATGCTGTATAAAAATACAATTCTGAAAGCAATTCACAACGTAGCTTCTTATATGCTTAAACAAACCCTTCCTGTGAATGCTGTATAAAAATACAATTCTGAAAGCAATTCACAACATGTCAATATCAATAGTAAAGAATTCACAGCCTGTGAATGCTGTATAAAAATACAATTCTGAAAGCAATTCACAACTAAAATAGAATTGTTATCATCAAGATCAGCCTGTGAATGCTGTATAAAAATACAATTCTGAAAGCAATTCACAACACAATATGTATTTTCACAAACTACCAGTATCCTGTGAATGCTGTATAAAAATACAATTCTGAAAGCAATTCACAACTTATCCAAACCTGTTTTAACAGTCATAAAGCCTGTGAATGCTGTATAAAAATACAATTCTGAAAGCAATTCACAACTAATTCTATAAAGTCATTTGGTGAGGGGGTCCTGTGAATGCTGTATAAAAATACAATTCTGAAAGCAATTCACAACGAATTTGCATACCCTTCCGAAGTACGGGCACCTGTGAATGCTGTATAAAAATACAATTCTGAAAGCAATTCACAACTAACTATGGCACCGAATTTTAATTTCATAACCTGTGAATGCTGTATAAAAATACAATTCTGAAAGCAATTCACAACTAACTTTGACATGGTTTACAAATGTATCTCCTGTGAATGCTGTATAAAAATACAATTCTGAAAGCAATTCACAACTCTATAAGTAATGTTCATAATTATTGGTTTCCTGTGAATGCTGTATAAAAATACAATTCTGAAAGCAATTCACAACGTGATCCCACAACTCATAATTAATTGTATGCCTGTGAATGCTGTATAAAAATACAATTCTGAAAGCAATTCACAACAGGAGAAGTTTAGCCCCTTTCGTGCCTTTGCCTGTGAATGCTGTATAAAAATACAATTCTGAAAGCAATTCACAACTAGAGATAAACGAGGGTAAAATATACATATCCTGTGAATGCTGTATAAAAATACAATTCTGAAAGCAATTCACAACAACACTGGCATTAGGATCTGTAAACATATCCCTGTGAATGCTGTATAAAAATACAATTCTGAAAGCAATTCACAACAGAATTATAGTTTATAATATCTCTGTATTTCCTGTGAATGCTGTATAAAAATACAATTCTGAAAGCAATTCACAACAAAAATAGTAGTCTGATAAGTTTAATCCGTCCTGTGAATGCTGTATAAAAATACAATTCTGAAAGCAATTCACAACTGTCCTCACTTAACTGAACCAAATTAGTAACCTGTGAATGCTGTATAAAAATACAATTCTGAAAGCAATTCACAACTGTAAATACTGCGTTACCATTTGAAGTAACCTGTGAATGCTGTATAAAAATACAATTCTGAAAGCAATTCACAACCCCCCATTGTCTGTCTGTATTTGACTTATTCCTGTGAATGCTGTATAAAAATACAATTCTGAAAGCAATTCACAACTGAAATACTGGGTATATCAACAAGAAGTATCCTGTGAATGCTGTATAAAAATACAATTCTGAAAGCAATTCACAACAAAAGAATCAACAAGATAAATTCTTTGATACCTGTGAATGCTGTATAAAAATACAATTCTGAAAGCAATTCACAACGGGCCGGTAAAGTTCGTAATCATTCAGTTGCCTGTGAATGCT
>CALGUD010000056.1 GCA_937901915.1 uncultured Flavobacteriaceae bacterium | reverse complement strand
CTTTAAGTGGTCAACCTATATCAGGGACGTACACCAATTAACAATTAACGGTTAACAATTAACAGTTACACGATTCAACAGTGTTAGTCTGAGTAGTCAATTATTTTATATTCAATATTTTCGTTCTCCATGTATGTTTTCAATGTGTCAAGGTCTGTCCACAAATAGGAAGAACCGTATTGGCAAATGTAAATTCCATCATTCTCGAAAATGATACTGATGTTTGGTATTTTACCACTGTTTTCAGGCCGTCTAAAATCTAAAAATGTATTATTTTCAAACTCATATTGCTTCTCAAACGTTTTACTATTTACAAGTAAATCTCGAATTTCGTCAACCTGTTTTTCCGTAAATTTTGCTATTATCTTATATTCATAACCCATTTCAGTCGCCTAAAATTTTAATGTCACAATTTCTGTCCGATAAGAATGTCATTAATGCCCTGAATTCTAAAATATCAACCGTTTTTTGTTTGTCTGAATTCAGGTTAACTGTTTCTATATAATTATCAATAATTCTTATGAGAGTTTTTTGATTTTCAACGATCAGTTTTGTGTCACCATATGGGTCAATATAAACACCTGTCCAATGTTTGTATTCAGTAAATATTTCGTTAAGATTGCTATATTTTTTGTCGTCAAGTTGAAATAAATATTCATGATTATCAAGTCTGTGAAAGTCTAGTGCCATAAATTAGTATAATTACTGCCAACTGTTTAGGGTTTTTTGTTGTTAAAGTATTTCGTGTGTAATGTAAATAATTGATGTTGAGATAATGAAAATGGCCGTAAGTGAAATTTCTAACACTTTATTTCTCTGTATTTTTCTGTGATACAAAAAAACTACCGCAGGTGAGATCACAAGCCCGGCAAGAACACCCCACATCCAATTCATTGACATAACCCGGTATCTTTCTCCATTGTTGTCAATAACCCAACCATCATCCGGTAGTATTGTGTTTACAATGAGGTTAGTCAATATGAAAATGCTTATAAAAAGCATTACCCCCATTAAAATATAAAATAGGATTGAAGTCTTAAATGGCTGTTTAGCAACTAATGACCCTAATGTTAATAGTCCGAACAATAGCATAAGAACTTGTGGTATATTCTTTAATTCGGTTTGCATAATTCCTGTTCCAATAATTAATGCGGCGAATAAGAATCCGGTTAGTATGTCTGAAAGTTTAAGGTTCATTTTTTGTAGATAACAGCCATATAAAGCAACTTTTGTTAAAAATAAGGAAAAAGGGTGAGTTATTTATGAATGATGATTTAGGATTTAGGATTGATGATTTATAGGTCTGTGTAAGGTTAACATTTAGTCTTCGTTATTCTAATCATTTGAATAACATTTTTATAGGATAAGTTAGAACTCCAAAAACAAAATCCATCAAAAGTCCTAGAATTGGTAAAATCAGAAAGATCCACCACTTATACTTGAATTTTGTAGAAACTCCATCAGTCAAATTTTTCCATACAATGAGTATTCTATCTTTATAATAATATAAAATCAGTAAAGCAGACAAAATCATTCCCCCAATTCTTATTGGGAGTGCATATCCAAAAATTCCTGTAGTAAATGCAATATCAATAATTAAAATCTGACCTAATATTGTTAAAATTAACAAGGCGCCAATTATTGTGGTCCTGTTGAAAATTAGCAAGATCCCGCCTATAACTTCAAATATTCCAGTAGAGATACTAAAAAAAGGGCTTCTACCAAATAAATGCCAAGCAACATAAAAACTATCTATGTCCTTGATAGGTTGCTCTAAAATTGAAGCATCATGAACTCCAAATTGACCTAAGGTCAATTTAGCAAATCCATAGTCAATCATATAGATAATCAAATACCAACGTAATGTTAAAACTCCAAAGTCAATTATTTTTTCTTTCGTCAATGTAGTTCGGATTTTTTAATGTTGATGGTATATAAACAACTTTTGTTAAAAATAGGGAAAAAGTTCCAGTTTATAGTTTTGAGTGAAGAGTTATGAAACGGTCAACGCTATTCAGGGAACTACAGATGTATTGAAAATTACAAACAACAATTCCAAGCACCAAATTCCAATACAGAATGAAAAATGTAAGTTAACCAATTAACTTTTAACAATTAACAGCCACGGTTACAATTCAACAGCATAATAACTCAACTAACCATACACAGAATTTTAGTAAAAGAAGTAACATGCTTAATCTTTTTCATTGGCTTTTGCAGAATTACCCTTCGATTTTAACCTTCGGGCATCCTTTAAGCTTTTATGTATCATCCATTCCAATTGGCCGTTCACACTGCGGAATTCATCATCAGCCCATTTTTCAATAGCTTTAAATGTTTCCGGATCAATTCTCAGCACAAAAGACTTTTTTTTACTCATAAATCATCAAGAATGAAGTGTTCCGGTATTAATGACCGGGGTAACTTCTTTATCACCACACAAAACTACCATTAAATTACTAACCATTGAAGCCTTTTTATCTTCATCAAAGTCAATAATATTGTCCTTGGCCAATTGCGCCAAGGCATCTTCTACCATTCCGACAGCCCCTTCAACTATTTTTTTACGGGCTGCTACAATTGCTGTTGCTTGCTGTCTTTTTAACATAGCACTGGCAATTTCAGGAGCATAGGCCAGGTATCCTATTCTCGCTTCCATTACTTCTATACCTGCTATCGCTAAACGCTCTGTAATTTCGTTTTCAAGAGCTTCATTTACTTCATCCATACCTGAACGTAATGTAATATCAGCTTCCAGATCATCAAAATTATCATAGGGATATGAACCGGCTAATTTTCTAACTGCTGCATCGGTTTGCACTCTCACAAATTCTTCATAGTTATCCACATCAAAAGCAGCTTTAAATGTATTGCTTACCTTCCATACCAAAATAACATTAATCAAAATCGGGTTTCCTATTTTATCATTTACTTTTACACGTTCACTGTCAAAGTTACGGGCTCTTAATGAAATTTTTTGCTTTGTATAAAACGGATTGGCCCAGAAAAATCCGTTTTCACGAACTGTTCCTTTGTAGGCCCCAAACAGTACCAATACCTTAGAACCGTTTGGATTCACAATAAAAAAGCCTTTAACTATAAACAATATTACTGTTACCAGTATAGCAAAAGATGGATTTCCGGTAATTGCCAAACCTAAAATAGTCAATATAATAACCAATAATAAGACACCCAGCATCAGGTACCCGTTTGTTGCTTTGATATTTTTTTCAATTTTCATTTTGATATTATTTTGATATCACAATGATAATAATTTTATTTTACATTGTAGTAAAAAAAATGACTATTTTTATTTTCCGACACATTAAATCGTATGTAGTTGGGCTAAAACACTTACATGGTTTTGTAGTTAGTACGAATTGAAAAATCCCAGGCACCAAACTCAAAGTGCAGAGTTCAGAATTGTAAATGGTCATCTATATCAGGGACGTACAACAATTATGAGTGTAGAGTTTAGAATGCAGAGTTGAAAAATTCTAAACTCTTAATTCTAAACTCTTAACTTCATTTCTAAACTTCCTTCTTCTTAAACATCCAAATTTCAATTAAATCTCCTATCTTAGTAATTACAAATAACAAGCATGGAAGAATTTAGCACAGATTGGACAAGAGAAGAATTCAAAGCGTATTTATTGATGCATGCCGCAGAGGCGGATTATGTAAGAACGGAAGAAGAACGTGCTGTTATTCGTACGCTTGTCACCAACGAGTCGTACAGTAAAATACACAGGGAATTGCAAAACGATAATGATTATCAACGCATTCAAAAGATCCTCTTCAACCTAGAAAAATTTCATTATTCCAAAAATGACTTGAAGGTGTTGGTCAAAGATATTAAGCG
>CALGUD010000055.1 GCA_937901915.1 uncultured Flavobacteriaceae bacterium | reverse complement strand
AGCCTATCGGACCTTGCGGGCCAACTTCACCTTGTGGGCCTTGAGCGCCATCTGCACCATCAGCTCCATCTGCTCCTGCTGGACCTTGTGGACCTACATCTCCCTGATCTCCTTTTTCTCCTTGAGGGCCTTGTGGACCAACTTCGCCTTGAGGACCTTGAGCTCCGTCTGCACCATCAGCTCCATCTGCTCCGGCTGGACCGGTTAAGCCTATCGGACCTTGCGGGCCAACTTCACCTTGTGGGCCTTGAGCGCCATCTGCTCCGTCAACTCCATCGGCACCGGCTGGACCGGTTAAACCGATTGGACCTTGCGGGCCAACTTCTCCTTGCGGACCTTGTATTCCTTGATCACCTTGATCTCCTTTTTCACCTTGAATTCCTTGAGGACCTACTTCACCTTGAGGGCCTTGAGCACCATCTGCACCGTCAACTCCGTCTGCTCCGGCTGGGCCTTGTGGACCAGTTAAATCTGAAGATGTGAAAGAAGTGTCATCACTATAAATTATAGTAAATGTACCGTCATTATTATCTACCGTAGATTTGATTTCCCTTCCTGTAGAACTCGATCCTTCACATAAAGAAACCCAGTTGCTCCCATTGTATTGAAAGACGCATTGACGATCACGATTATAAACCATACCACCTGCCAGAGGCCTGATAGCATTCATTTGCGAATTTGTTACACGGGTAATTACCAATACCTTATCTGTACTCTCCAGTTCAAGAACAGATTCAGAGTTTATTACTGACGGATTATCACCAATTTTTACTTGTGAAAAAGCAAAATTGATAAACGAAAGTAAAACGATTGAGCTAAGTAGAAGTTTTTTCATAGGTACATAATTTGGGGCATTTCTCTTCACGCGTTTTTATAAACATGAAAATATACTTCAAAGATAGTTAAAATCGTTAAAAGTATCATAAAAATCGATGAATTGCAGTTTAAGTGCTCTGAATGGAAGGAAAGATAAGTTCAATAGCAAGGCAAATATGGCTAAATTACTGGTTTTTAGAGCTGTAGCTGTAAATATAGAAAAAATTATTACAAAACCAATTCTGCCTGTCTAAATTCTTTCTCTTCATCGCTATTAATTCCTAAAGCCTGGTATATATAATGAAAAGTAGATAAAATTTCAGGTTTACCATTAACTAATGCCACATCATGTTCAAAATGAGCGCTAGGCTTACCATCAGCAGTTACGATGGTCCAACCGTCTTTTAGTTGTTTTATACGATGTGTACCCATATTTATCATAGGTTCAATGGCTACCACCATACCTTCAATAAATTTTTTCCCGCGTCCACGTTTGCCATAATTAGGCATTTCGGGGTCTTCGTGCATTTTTTTTCCAAGGCCATGGCCTACTAACTCCCTCACTACACCGTATCCATGGGCTTCACAATGCTTTTGAATAGCAAATCCAACATCTCCGACCCTGTTTCCTGATTTAAATTCCCTGATACCAATGTAAAGTGATTCCTTAGTTACAGCAAGAAGTTTTTTAGTTTCCGGATCGACTTCTCCAATTTCAAATGTATACGCATGGTCACCATAAAAACCGTTTTTTAGAGCACCGCAATCTATTGAAACTATATCGCCATCTTTTAAAGGCGTATCAGTGGGCAAACCATGTACCACAGCTTCATTCGTACTGGTTAAAAGGGTAGACGGGCAATCATAAAGTCCCAGGAATCCTGGTTCAGCATTATGGTCCCGAATAAACTGTTCCGCTAGTTTATTTAACTGATTTGTAGTAATTCCCGGATTAATTTCCTTAGCAAGCATCCCTAACGTTTTGGAAACGATTAGAGCACTTTCTCTCATCAATTCTATCTCTTCGGGTGTTTTAATTACTATCATCTTTCAAAATTTCCAGCAAAAATAACTAAACAAACCAAAAACAGGATTGAAATATCTGTTTTTTGCCAAAAAAACTTATTTTTTTACTTTTTGTTTAAACTTATCAAACTCAGATGGCTCTTTGGTTTTCGGCCATGAATTATTTCCAGTGTCAACATCCGCCGTTTCTTTTTTCGGGTCAACAATTATGGACACTATTTCAAACTCAGATGCGATTACCTTTTTTATTTCGGCATCATTTTTTCTCCAAATCTCAGCCGGATATTTAATTGTTTTTTTTATGCCATTACTATAGGTGTATTCTACAATTAGTGGCATGGGTATTCCCCCGGGCTTAACGAATGTAATTTCATAAAAATATTTAGGTTGTTTCATTGCAGCCCTTTGTTCCGGTGTAAAATTATCATTTATATAATCATTTAGTATCCTAAAATTTTCCTCGATTGATTTCCCTTTTACATTTTTTTCATAATCATCACTTTTTTCTTCAACCAGATAAACTAAAGGAACTAACTGGTCTTCTGTGACCCCTTGTTGCTCCATGACTTTTCTTACTTCAGCATTTGGCTTGGATGACACATGATATTTTTTTACTTCTTCAACCCCTATATCTACATAATCAGTGGTATAAAACCAGGCTCTCCAAAACCAATCTAAATCTACACCGGAAGCATCTTCCATAGTTCTGAAAAAATCTTCAGGAGTTGGGTGTTTAAACATCCATCTTTGTGCATAGGTTCTAAATGCATGATCAAAGAGTTTAGGGCCCATTACCGTTTGTCTAAGTATATTTAGAGCGGTGGCCGGTTTTCCGTATGCATTAGGACCTAGCTGATGGACGTTTTCCGGATTAGACATTATAGGTGCTATAAAGTTCTGGTCACCCTTCATATAATCAACTATCTTACTCGGATCACCTCTTCGCGAAGGGTAACCTTTCTGCATTTCCTGTTCGGTAATATATTGAAGAAAAGTATTAAGGCCTTCATCCATCCAACCCCATTGCCGTTCATCAGAATTAACAATCATCGGAAAAAAATTGTGCCCTATTTCATGGATTATTACACTTATCATTCCATATTTAACCATATCAGTATAAGTTCCATCTTTTTCAGGTCTTCCCCAATTCCAGCAAATCATAGGGTATTCCATTCCCTGGTTATGGGCATGAACGGATACAGCTTTGTGGTATGGATATTGAAATGTGTATTTTGAATACGTTTTTAAAGTTTCTGCAACTGTTTTTGTCGAATATTCTTCCCACAGAGGATTTCCTTCTTTTGGATACATTGAAACAGCCATCACTGTTTTACCACTTACATCAACAGCCTGCATATCCCATATAAATTTCCTTGAAGTAGCAAATGCAAAATCCCTTACATTTTCAGCTTTAAATTTCCATGTATGTTTTTCTTCTGAAAATAAATTTTCTTTAGCTTCTGCCTCTTCTTGGGTAACTATAAAAACAGGCTCCTTAAAAGATTTTTTTGCTTGTTCAAAACGTTCTAACATTTCTTCTGTAAAAACATCCTTTCTGTTTTGAAGAACACCCGTAGCTTCCAATACATGGTCTGCCGGGACTGTAATATTCACTTCATAATTTCCAAAAGGCAATGCGAATTCTCCATTCCCCCAAAATTGATGATTCTGCCACCCTTCTACATCGTTATAAACAGCCATACGCGGAAAGAATTGGGCAATTACATAAGCATTATTACCATCTTCAGGGAAGTGCTCATAACCGCTTCTTGCTCTGTCGGTTATATGGTTATTAACATTATACCACCATTTTATTTTAAATGAAATACGCTCCCCTGCCCTCAAATTGTGCGGTATATTTATGCGCATCATGGTTTGGTTGATAGTGTATGATAGCGGTCTGTCTTTACTATCCCTTACATATTCTATATTAAATCCACCATCAAAAGATTCTTTGTAATATTTTTCGGTAAAAGTTTCTACAGTTTCTGCTGGCTTAATTTCACTTCCGTTCCTTAATAAAGAAGGCGAATCCTTTTTCCGTATATTTTGATCCAATTGAATCCATAAATAATCAAGGTCATCAGGTGAATTATTTGTGTAAGTTATAGTTCCTTCACCATATAGCTTTTGATTTTTGTCATCTAATTCTATATCCATTTTATAATCTGCCTGTTGCTGATAATAAGCAGGCCCTGGCGCACCAGAAGCTGTCCGGAACATATTAGGTGTAGAAAATTTATCATATAATTGCTCGAATTTACTTGGAGTTTCATGCCCTTCCTTATTCTCTTCTTCCTGGGCAAATACTGTAGTTACCGATATGATGAATATCGATATTAAAAGGTACTTAAATCTGTTCATTATCTGTCTTTGAATTATTGAATTTCCTAAAGTATAAATTTTTTTGCTTTTCTAACGCTATTCTTCTAAAATTTTAACAACGCTTTTTCATTCCCATCATAAAGGTTGTAACTTTTATTGACAGAATTCATTGTAACATGCACTATATTCTGCTGTGTATCAAACATTTCAAATAAAGCTGTGTTTTTTATTTCAATGCCCCGGATTGATTTATTATTTATTTTTTCAGATTCCATATAAACTTTTACGACATCATTATCATACTCTTTACCAATAAAAGTGAGCTTTATTTTTTTTTCGTTAACTTTAATAGAAAAGTGATCAAGAAGATATTGATTAAAGTAAGAATCGATGTTCTCCATTTCCTTCTCAGAAGTGAGCTGTGGAACAATGCCATATCTTTCCTTTAACATATTCTCAAAATCGTCAATAAAATACCTCGATACAACCTGAATTGTTTTATCCTTTTCTGAATAATCCACTTCTGTAGAACTCACGTAAAATTTATGTGAATCCACAAAAGAAAACAAAGGCAATAATAATAGTAATAGAAGGCTTTTTTTAAATAACATTAATGGCTTATTTTTACAAAAATATATAAATATGACACATAAATTGTTTTTAATAATTGCTTTTGTGCTTTCTTTAACCCAATGCAACCAAAAGACTCTTGTAAAAGAGCAAAAAACATTCCAAAATATAAGTCACGAGAACGTAAAAATTTATGAGTCCGATATACATAGTGTTGGGCCTTGTGAGCCCAGTATCTATATAAACCCTGTGGATCCGGAAAATATAGTAGTTGGCTCAGTAATTAATTTTTATCATTACTCTTCTGATGCTGGCAAGACCTGGGAAACCGACAGGTTATCTTCTTCCTTGGGTGTTTGGGGAGACCCTTGTATTGTTGCCGATAACAATGGTGATTTTTATTATTTTCATTTATCAGACCCAGAAGGAACTAACTGGAAAAGTGAAAAAATCCTTGACAGAATGGTTGTACAACGTTCAGAAGATGGGGGGAAAACATGGAATGATGGTAGTTATTTTGGCAAGAATCATCCTAAAAAACAAGATAAAGAATGGGCTGTCGTAAATCATCTTACCAATGAAATTTATGTTACGTGGACAGAGTTTGACAAGTATAATAGCCCGGATCCTGAACATAAATCCAGGATTTTATTTTCATCATCCAACGATAAAGGTGAAACCTGGACCAATGCTATCGCAATAAACCAGTTTGACGGGAATGCCGAAGATGATGATGAGACCGTAGAAGGGGCTGTACCTGCTGTTGATAATAATGGGCATATATATGTAGCATGGGCTTATGATTCTAAAATTTATTTTGATAAGAGTACAGATAAAGGTAAAACCTGGCTTGCTAAAGACAAGGTAGTATCTGACCAGCCCGGTGGATGGACATTTGATGTTCCTGGACTAAACAGATGTAACGGTATGCCTGTTACTTGTGTTGATAATAGTAAAAGTGAGCATTCAGGCACTATATATGTTAATTGGTCCGATCAGCGAAATGGAACTGACAACACCGACATTTTTATTTCTAAATCTACTGATAAAGGTGAAACATGGAGCAAACCAATTCAAGTTAATAACGACAAAACAGAAACTCATCAATTTTTAACATGGATGAGTGTGGACCCTAAAACCGGATATATTTATGTAATATATTATGACAGAAGTGCATACGACGATACCCAAACTGATGTGGTTTTATCTGTCTCTTATGATGGCGGGGAAAGTTTTACAGGCAAAACTATTTCTGAAAGCCCTTTTATACCAAATCCTAGTAAATTTTTTGGTGATTACAACAATATTCATGCATTAAACGGCATGATAAGGCCTGCCTGGACTCGCTATGAAAATGACCGGTTGAGTATCTGGACTGCATTGATTGAGGATAAATAGAAGTTCTAATTATGAATGCAAAATTCAGAATGTTTTTTGTCCGATGACCGGTGTCGGATGACGGATGAACTTGGGTGGTGGTGAAAAAATAAAAAAAATAATTAATTAACAATCAGCGACCACAGATTAACGATTACACGATTAAACAGGCGTATTCAGAAGTAACATAAACATTTGATTATCAGGAAAATAATTCGTATTTTAGATAAAACAAAACCCCGAAAAAGAGTCTCTAGCTCAAAAATCGGGGTTTTATCATAAAATATGTATGTACAATATACGCAGATT
>CALGUD010000054.1 GCA_937901915.1 uncultured Flavobacteriaceae bacterium | reverse complement strand
CTTTAAAAAGCAATAAACCTCCTGAAATACACCATTCAGACAGGGGGAGCCAGTATATCTATAAGGATTATGTAAATCTGTTAAAGGACAATGGGTGTAAAATAAGTATGGCAAAAACAGCCCAGGACAATGCCTATGCAGAACGGATAAACAGGACCATAAAGAACGATTATATTGAACATTGGAAACCTAAAAATTTTGACCAGTTGAAACGAATGGTGAAAAAAGCTGTTAATCAATACAATGCCAAAAGGCCACACAACAGCATCGGTAAATTAAGCCCAATGGAATTTGAAAAAAAATTGTTGATGAAAAGATCTTTTCATCAACAATCAATTACTATTTTTAACAATGAAATTAATGTTTAAAAACGGTCAACTCTATTCAGGGAACTACAGGTTTTTATAACCGTCAATCATACTTCTAACTTCGTACTTCGTAATTGATTGGTGTTTGGTGTTTATAGTTTAGAATTTGGTGCTTAAAATTTAATGCTTATTGAGTCAAAGACCGGCCTCTTCAGTCTTATGTCTTGCATCCTGTGTCTATTCTCTATTTTCTATTCTCTTTTGTCTTTAATCAACGTTAAAGTTAATCCCTCACCATACATCTGCCATCCTGTATCCGGCAACTCATAACTCCATTAGAATATTATTTACAGTCGCACGGGACAGGTAAGAGTTTAAAATTTTAGAGGTATGATACGTTTCTTTTTTCAGATTTAAAAAAGGGTCCAGGTCCTCAAGACGTTGCAGTTGTTCATTTTTAGGAATGAATCCAAAGCCTTTATACACCCCATCCTTAACAAATACAAATGCGTCTTCATCTGTATAACGGCCTTTTTCTTTGATTAGATACGTTTTTTGAACCACTGAAAGTGAAGAAATAGCATCTAAAACCCGGGAGTTATATTCCTTTACAGATATTTTTCCAGTGCAAACACCCCCACAGTTACTGATTTTATAATGGGAACAACATCCCTGGATTTGTTGTAAATGACAAAATCGGGGACATAGATTAAATGCAACACATATTTCTTCTAACCGACTAACTGCTTTATCGAATTGGTAATGAATATCCAGGCTACCCGTTTTGGAATTGGTTTTTTGAATGGCTAATTGAATAATTCCTTCACGATTTTCATAACTGATGATCCGGTAAGGTGTTACACCTTTTTTTTGTGCCCGGTTAAATTTCGGGTAATGCATGTAAATTTTTTCAGATTCCAGCAATAGCGCAATCAATTCATTCCCTGTTTCTTCATAATCAATAGTAAAAGTTTCCTGTCCCAGGTCATATTCACTATTTCTTTTATCATAAAAGTGGCTCAATACCCTGTTTTTAATATTTTTAGCCTTGCCTACGTAAATTATTTTGTCTTCCCTGTTTCTGAATATGTATATTCCACAAGAGGAGGGAAGGGATTCTAACTCAGCTTTTGATAAATGTGGAGGCAGGGTAGCTTCCTTGCTTCGGGCATGTATAAAACTGTTTATAGTTTCTAAATTCGCATCTAAAGCCAAAATACGTTGAAACAAAACGGTTGTTGCATCTGCATCACCTTCGGCCCTGTGCCTGTGTTCAAGATGTATACTTAGGGAACTACAAAGACGGCCCAGGCTATAGGAAAATAATCCCGGAATTAGCTTCCGGGAGAGGCGGACGGTACAAATCTTTTTCCTTGTAAAATCTATTCCTAGTTTTTTAAATTCATTTCTTATGATATTGTAATCAAAGTTTACATTATGAGCTACAAAAACAGCATTTTTTGTAATCCCTTCAATTCTATCCGCAATTTCAGAAAAGAGGGGAGCACCGGCAACCATTTCATTATGAATACCTGTTAATCCCGTTATAAACATGGGTATAGATGTTTCAGGATTTACTAAAGATGTGAATTTATCAACAACCTTATCGTGATGCAGGCGGATAACACATATTTCAGTAATCCTGTTACTGTGTATACCTTTTCCGGAGGTTTCTATATCTACTATGCAATAATCCCTTTTTTGCACCTTTTATTTATAAATGGCTTTTTTTAATTCCACTAATTCAATACCCAGTTCATTGAACATCGTGAGAATACTGCTTAATTTCAGTTCGTGCTCATTGTATTCCTGTGTATTAATGCTACAGCTAAACTCCCACAATTCCAGTACATCATCAATACATACTTCAAAAGGTGGGTAGAGTTTATTATCTGAAACCAATAATAAGGTATTGTTTTCTTCTATTTTATTGTACACCCTTTTATATACCATACCGTTATGGGTGGTGAGAATAACATATGTTGAACCGTTTTTTATGTCCCGCCTGTCTTCTACGAATTTACCGATCACATAAGCCCCGTCTTTCATTGGCAGCATGGAATCCCCTTTAATTGGAAAGGCGCGGTGTTTACCGGTGGGAAGAAAAGGAAGTTTTATTTTCTGAAGATGTTCAATATATTCCGGGTCATCGTAGCCGGATAAATATCCTGCCGACGCTTTTGCCGGAACGATTTCTACCAGGTCTTCATTATTTTCATCTACCATGATGGGAAAAAGCACCCTTTGGTGTCCTATTTCAAGAAATGAAGTATCCCGGGCCTTGGTTAAGTCATGTTTTAATAGACTGTCTATAGGCACTTTAAAATAATCTGAATATTTTATGAGCATTTCAATAGTAGGAGAGGAGCGGTTTTCTTCATAGGATCCAATCCTGGACCTGGATACTTGTAATACTTCTGCCAGTTCCTCTTGTGTAAAACCTCTTAACTGTCTTAAATGCTTGATGTTTTCTGAAATTACCCCCATAATACTACAAATATAAGTAATAAATACTAATAATTGTAGTTAATATGATTTTAAACAATATAATTAAAAATTATAATTCTTAAAAAAATTTCGTAGCCTTCCCGATATTTAAGACCTTTGATTTTTAGCTTGGAAATTGTTTTATTATGGTAACAGCAGATGAAAAACTCAAAGAACGTATTAAGGAACTTACGTGCTTGTATGAAGTTACTTCTATCATTGTTAACAGTGATTATGATCAACTTCAATCCTCTCTGGAAGCTATTGTCTATAGTTTAAAAAGGGCCTGGAGATTTGAAAAGCATGCATCTGTTAATTTAGATGTTTGCGGATATAAGGTATCTACAGACTCTTCTGCGCACCAACTCGTTTCTGTTAAATCGGCGATTAAGGTATTTAATGTAAAAGAAGGGTTTATAGAAGTAGGCTATCCTATAAAACAATTTACCAAAGCGGATATATTGGATGAAGAAAAAAAACTTTTAAAGAATGTATGCCTAGAGGTAGGAAACTTGTTGGAAAGAAAGCAGATCTGGGAGAATGAGAAAATGATTAAGCGGCAAATGGAAAGAACAGACCGGCTCCATATTTTAGGCGAAATAACAGCCGGGATCGCCCATGAACTTAATACCCCACTTGCTAATATTCTTGGTTTTGCAGAATTACTTAAAGGCAAAATAGATAAGAGTAAACTGGAGAAGGACCTGGATAAAATTGTTGATAACGCCATATTTAGCAGGGAGGTGGTGAAAAAGTTGATGTTTTTTGCATGTGAAATGCCGCAACATATGGAAGTGATAGATATAGTTCCTTTAGTAAAGAATGTATTGAACCTGTTAAACCCTGCCTTCAAAAAAAAAGAAATAACGTGCTCCCAGTCTTTCAACAAAGACAAGGTTGAATTAAGGGCAGATACCATACAACTAACCCAGGTGCTGTTTAACCTGGTAATGAATGCTGTTTATTTTTCCCCGGATAAGGGAAATATTGATATACGAATAAATGATACTGAAAAAAATGTACAAATAATAATTACAGATGAGGGGCCTGGCATAGATAAAAAGCATGGAGATAAAATTTTTGAACCTTTTTTTACCACAAAACCAATAGGAGAAGGTTCCGGACTCGGATTAAGTGTAGTACACGGTATTATAAGCAGCCATAAAGGAAAAATAATTTATAAACCAAATTCTCCTCGCGGAACCATTTTTATCGTAGATTTCCCTAAATTGTAGTTATGAGATTGCACAAAGAAAATATTTTAATAGTAGATGACGATGTTCATATTCTGGAATTGATACAAAGGCATTTACAATCGATGAATTATCATACTTTTAAGGCCATCTCTGTAAAGGAAGCTGTTTCTATATTAAAAGATACAGAAATAGATTTATTGATTACAGACCTTAAAATGCCGGAAGTTGATGGTTTTCAACTCATTCAGTATGCTTTGGAGCATTATACCTCTCTGCCCATATTAGTCGTTACCGGTTACCCTTCTGTGAACGATGCACTTCATATTGGTAAGTCAGGGGTTATGGATTATCTTGTAAAACCCTTCACCAGGGAAGAATTAAAAAATGCCGTAACAAAATCTTTAAACTCCAGAAACATAAAGCATCATACATCCGAAAATCATTTAAATACAAGTGCACAAGATGAATTAATTGGCAAGTCAGAAGCTTTTGAAAAGGTCATAGACATTATAAACAGAGTAAAGAACAATAGGGCCACAGTATTGGTATATGGAGAAAGTGGCACTGGAAAAGAACTTGTAGCAAGATCAATTCATTATTCTGGTAAGTATTCCAGAGAGCCTTTTATTGCAGTTAACTGTGGGGCGATTCCTGAAAATTTACTAGAGTCCGAACTTTTTGGCTATGTAAAAGGTGCATTTACCGGTGCTAATGAAAACCGCACCGGATTTTTTCAGGCAGCCCATAGAGGAACTATCTTTTTAGATGAAATAGCAAGTGCATCCATGGCCGTACAAACGGGATTGCTGCGTGTACTGCAGGAAAAGGAAATTACCAGGGTAGGCTCACAAAAAACAGAGAAAATAGAAGTACGGATCATTGCCGCTACTAATACCGATCTTCAAGAGCTTATTAAACAAAAAAAGTTTCGGGAAGACTTATATTACAGGTTATCTGTGGTAGAAATAAACGTCCCGCCCCTGAGAGACAGGAAAACCGATATTCCTTTACTGGCAGAAAAATTTATAAAAAAATATGGGGTTGAGTATAAAGACAGGCTGCTTGGTATTAGCCAGGAAGCCTCAGAGCTTTTGTTAAGATATGATTGGCCGGGAAATATAAGGGAACTGGAAAACGTGATACAACGGGCTATTATAATGTGCGACAGACAAATTGAAGTTAAGGATTTACCCGATGCACTTAAATTTAAAATCGATTTTCCGGAGGAACCTCTTGTTTCGTTACAGGAAATGGAAAGGAAATATATTCTGAAAGTCCTGGCATCTACAAACAATAATAAAACCAAGGCTGCCGAAATATTAAAAATAGATAGAAAAACACTTCGACAAAAACTCCTGTAAATATCCTGATTAAATAGAGCAATTTATAATTGGTATCAGTTAACCTGTTTCAAATAAATTATAGAAATTTGATAGGATTTCTACGGGTAAAAGACTCCCAGCCGGGTAATTACTCCCCGATTTCTATAAAACAACTTAAATTTTAATTCATTTTAAATTGCTGATTATAAGAAGTTTAATTGTTTTATACGCTAAATAATTTTTTATGGCATGCCTCTTGTCTATTGTGGATACAAAACAAGTGTTCAATTATGGAAAGGTATAGTAAAAGTATATGCTCTAACTGCAAACATTTATTCTCATGTGTATTAACAATGCAAAAGGATTCTGTGACATCTTGTAGTGAATTCGAAACCAGCCGTAAAAGTAATCTTAAAAAATACAACTCAGTAATCTTAAAAAAATAATTCAATTGTATCAAAAGAAATAAAGATGATAACAGAAGAAAAAGACCAAAAACAACAGGTGAAACAGGGAATGCTGAATAATGTTATGAGACAATTTAACAATGCAGCAGATATTATTAGCCTGAACCCGAACATTAGAAAAATCCTCAGCATAACCAACAATGAACTTGTAATACATTTTCCGGTTAAAATGGATAATGGAGAAATAGAAATATTTACCGGATACAGAGTTCAGCACAACAATGCGCTTGGCCCTTACAAAGGGGGGCTCAGGTACCACCCAACAGTAGATATTGATGCTGCCAGGGCTTTGGCAATGTGGATGACATGGAAAACATCTTTAGCCGGTTTGCCTTATGGTGGTGCAAAAGGAGGTATTGAAATTGATCCATCCAAATACTCAATGGGAGAACTTGAACGTATTACCAGGAGGTTTACCTATGCTTTAGGCGATAATATCGGACCGGAACTGGATATCCCGGCACCTGATGTTAATACTAACGCTCAAACTATGGCATGGATTTTAGACACTTACATGTCCACCAAACCACCTTCAGAACGTTCTAAAAATATGCATGTGGTTACCGGAAAACCCATAGGTGCCGGTGGTTCCGAGGGCAGAGACAGGGCTACCGGCTATGGAGTGTTTCTTTGTATTAAATTTTGGGCAGATTATAAAAAAATAGATCTAAAGGGTAAAAAATATATAGTTCAGGGTTTTGGAAATGTAGGGTACTGGACCTCTTATTTTTTAGAAAAAGAGGGAGCGGTTCTTGTGGCAGTACAGGATGCTTTTGGAAGTATAATGAATGAGAATGGTATACCTGTAAGCAAACTATCTGAATTTGCAGCCACAAATAATAATTCGATTGTGGATTTTCCGGATGCAGACCCTATAAGAAATAAAGATTTCTTCGGAATAAATTGTGATATCTGTGTGCCGGCTGCGCTGGGGAATCAGATTACAGAAGAAAATGCACGGGAGATAAGAGCTTCATTAATTGCAGAGGGTGCTAACGGACCAACAACGGTTGAGGGAGAAAAAATACTCCTTGGGAATGGTGTAGATATTATTCCTGATATACTTTGCAACTCCGGGGGCGTGATTGGTAGTTATTTTGAATGGTTACAAAACCGTAACGGTGAAATATGGCAGATGCAAGAGGTTATGGAAAAACTTGAAAAAAAATTACATGAATCCTTTACAAGGGTTTTAGAAACGTCCTTAACAAGGGACGTAGATATGCGTACAGCAGCTTTTGTTATAGCTATTGAAAGGCTTGAGAAAGCTTATATACAACGCGGAATTTTTCCATAGGATAGAAAATAGTATTATAAAATGATGGTCGCTTCGGTTTGAGGATGGGATATCTATGTGTAATTATAAACAAAAATTCAAAATGAAATACGGTAGTCTAACAATAGAAAAGAAAGAATATGTGCTGTTAAAGCGATTGATGAACCTTTCGGGATACTATAAAGATCACGGATTTAAAAAATCAGTTAAAAAGCTGGTAGATGAATTGAATTCCGCAAAAATCTGCGATGAAAAAGATATGCCGGGTGATGTGGTGAGGTTTAATTCCTTTATGACCATTACATCTAAGGATGGTTGGAAAAAGAGGTTTCAATTAGTAATGCCCACTGATAGTGATATTAAAAACAATAAAATTTCAATATTAACACCTATGGGGGCAGCAGTTATAGGATATGCAGAAGGCGATAGCTTTGTGTGGGAGTTCCCAGGCGGAGAACAGCTTCTTACAGTTACAGAAGTCGAACAGCAAAATAGTTACATAGATGCAAATATTTTATTATGAATACAAAACTGTTTTATGACCACGAGGCGGATAGTATCATTATGATGAAAAAAGATAAGGCAGAGATTGAAAACTGGATTGCCGAACTTGAATTTATGAATAATGAAATAGAATATTTAATGAAAATTGAACACAAAATATTAAATAATACTACTATACGTGAAAATCTCTTGATAGTAAGAAGGGAAAACACATTAATATTAGGTGTTCTCTATAAATATGAAGCTAATCAAAGAAATATTATTGAATGCGATACGATGAAATGCAATGCTTTTTATTTGAATAATCATGAAAAAAACCGGAATTCTTATCTGAAACATATACAAAGGTACAGAGAATTAAAACTTCATATCCTTTCAAAGATTTCAAGCTATTCCAGTAGATGAAATTTGTTATATGTGTAAAAGTACTTTTCTTCCGGAAAATATTAAATTTATAAAGTAAAATAAATTAAGTGTTAAAAGAATTTAATAGTTAAATTTGATTACAAACAACAGGGAAGGTTTTTATAAAATCCTTCCCTGCTTAATAATTAATAAATAACGCCTGTTAATCTTTTATACACCTGCAGGAATAACCCATTTTTTTACTTCGCGTATAGTCTTCCGCCCGGATGGAATGTGTTCTTAGCGTAATAGTGTAAGCGCTACCTTCGGAGTATTCATTTCCTTCATAAAATTCACTGGAAGTCCAGAAGGCTCCTTCATAAAATATGTCTTCATACGTTCCATCATAATTTCTGAACCCTGCTGGTAAAGCATTAAATCCAAAAGTATCATAAGCCTCAGAGGCGGGGTCCTCCCACAGGTCTGTGCTTTTTAAATGTGCACCGGCATTTGGTATACCCCCTCCCAGTTCCACCAGGGTTATAAATTCTTCAATGGTGGGGATGTGCCATCCTTCGGGACATAATTTTCCCGTATTAACACTATGCCAATTATAAAGTGCACCAAAATTGCCCGTACTTTCGTCAGTGTCATTATCGTACCAGGCATATGCTTCCGATTCTGTATAGAACCATTCTTCCCAATCAGTAATTTCGGTAATGGGAGTCCCGTCATTATAAGTAGTAGTTTTTAAATTGGAAACCATCCACACCTGGTCTCCTATTCTGCGTACCGGGTATGAGTTACCATCAATATCCGTTACAGGATCGAGAGCTTCGGTAATATCACCTTCAGGGTCATCGGGTTCATTACCATCATCACCGGAACAAGATAAAAAAAGAAAAACGTAGGTTAGGAGTAGGGATCCACGTAAAAACGCACCAATTTTCATCTATTTTATTTTTGAGTTTAGTTCAAAATTAAAAATAATATATTTCTGATAGGATTTTTTTAACATTCTTTAAAGCATGTTTTCCATACTCAATAATCAGAACTTGTATTGGGTTAAAAAATAGATTTATTGAATTAAGTAAATCCTTTGTATCTGTGTAGTTTTAAAAAATTGAAAAAGTTTATAGCTTCCTCTTTGATTACTGAGAATTCAGTTAATAAACATAACTTAATAGTGTCACCGGGCCTACTCCTTAACATTAACTCTATAGTACTAGCGATATAAATCGATTAAAAAAATAACTATGAAAGATAAAAAACACAAAGACTCAAAAAAAATAGAGGACTTATCTAAGAATACTGAAGATAGCACAGGTCAGTTTATGACAACCAATCAAGGAGTTAAAATAAATGACGACCAGAATTCATTAAAGGCTGGCGAAAGAGGGCCAACTTTATTGGAAGATTTCATAATGCGTGAAAAAATCACCCATTTTGATCACGAACGTATTCCTGAGCGTATTGTTCATGCAAGGGGAGTGGGAGTACATGGTTTTTTTGAAGCTTACGAATCCATGAAAAAGTATACTAAAGCTGGATTTTTGCAGGAAGCTGGTAAAAAAACACCCGTATTTTGTAGAATTTCAACCGTTGTAGGAAATAAAGGTTCTACTGATCTTGCTAGAGATGTAAGAGGATTTTCAACAAAATTTTATACAGAAGAAGGGATTTACGATTTAGTTGGTAATAATATGCCGGTTTTTTTTATACAAGATGCTATTAATTTCCCGGACCTTGTGCATGCTATTAAACCAGAACCCGATAAGGATATTCCTCAGGCAAGTGCAGCTCACGATAATTTTTGGGATTTCATTTCCCTTATGCCGGAGTCTATGCACACCATCATGTGGGTGATGTCCGATCGTGCTATTCCACGCAGTTTAAGAATGATTGAAGGCTTTGGAGTTCATACATTTAGGTTCATTAATGATGAAGGAAAAGCACATTTTGTTAAGTTGCACTGGAAACCGCTGCAAGGCACATATGGAGTTTTATGGGACGAAGCAATGAAAATCTCCGGGGCAGATCCTGATTTTCATAGAAAGGATATGTATGATGCAATTGAAAATGGCGATTTCCCGGAGTGGGAGCTGGGAGTGCAATTAATACCAGAGGAAGATGAACATAAGTTTGAATTTGACCTTTTGGATGCAACAAAACTGGTTCCTGAAGAATTGGTTCCTGTAAAAAGAATTGGTAAAATGACTTTGAATAGAATACCCGATAATTTCTTTGCTGAAACTGAACAGGTAGCTTTTCATCCCGGACACATAGTTCCCGGAATTGATTTTACTAACGACCCGCTTCTTCAGGGAAGGCTTTTTTCTTATACAGATACCCAGCTATCCAGGTTGGGGAGTCCTAATTTTCATGAAATCCCAATTAACAGGTCTATAGCGCCAATTCATAATAATCAGCGTGATGGACATATGCGGCAGGAAATTAATAAAGGAAAAACACATTATCATCCAAATTCAATAGGCGGCGGTTGCCCTTTTCAGGCTAAAATAAGTGAAGGAGGGTTTCATAGTCATACTGAAAAAGTAGAAGGAACTAAAATAAGGGAACGCAGTGCGAGCTTTAAAGATCACTTTAGCCAGGCCACCTTATTCTTTAATAGCCAGACTGATATTGAAAAACAGCACATTATTGATGCATTAAAATTTGAACTTGGGAAAGTAGACAGGGTAGAAATCAGGGAGCGAATGGTGGGCCTGCTTTCACAGGTTAATGACAGGCTTGCAGAAGAAGTAGCAAAAGGGCTTGGGATAGCTAAGGTTCCTAAACCTGAAAGACCACTTAATAAAGGTGTGCCGGCTGATGCTGACCAGGAAAAATATGAACCGGGGAAATCAAATCCGAGCATAGAAACTTCCGAAGCGCTAAGTATGTTTTATGATAATCCAAAAACCATAAAAACCCGTAAAATTGCATTCTTGTGCAGTGATGGAGTAGATGACAGTTCATTTATGCAAATGAAGAAAGCCCTTGAAGCTGAAGGGGCGTATGTTAAGATTATAGCTCCCCGACAGGGCTTTATTCACACATCAGATCATAAAGAGTTTAAAATAGATCACAGTTTTTTAACCAGCTCTCCTGTATTATTTGATGCATTTTATATTCCTGATGGAAACCAGAGTATTAGTGAATTGAAAGAAACCGCCGATTTAATGGAATTTGTAAATCTCGCCTATAAACATTTAAAACCTATACTTATATCAAAAAGTGCCGAACATCTTTTGGAAAAGGCACCTTTTTATAAAACTGTGAAAGAAGAGAAAACTGATAAGACAGGGGTGTTTATTAGTGAAAGTAAAAATCTTAAAGAAGATATAAAATCTTTCATTGAGATGATAAAAGACCATAAAGTATGGTCAAGAAAAAGTTTAATGATGACTAAATAACATGTTGAATATTAATAATATATATTTATGAAGAATCTTTTCAGAGCCATACTGGCTGGGATCGGAGCAAAAAAAATCGGAGGAGGTAAATGTGGTTGTATCGGAACAATCGTGGTGTTTTTAATCCTCTATTGGTTATTGGGATATGTGTTTGAGCTATTCTGATTGTTTAATCGTGTTTTTGTGAGTAGTTATTAATTTATATATGAGTTGGAGTCTGTGGTTGGAGTTTAGCAAAATCAAAAAAATCGTACTTCGTAAATCGTACTTCGTACTTCACCTCCGACACCCAACCCATTCATCATTCCGCATTCCTAAATTTGTCTTGTGTCTTGCGTCTTGCATCTTGTCTCTTTATTTTAACTGAAAGTGGTCAACCTATATCAGGGACGTACAATCATTCTGAATTCTTCATTTATAATTGTCTTTTTTCTATTCTCTATTCTCTATTTTCTATTTTCTGCACCAGCAGATTGCCACGTCGTTCATTACATTCACTCCTCGCAATGACACT
>CALGUD010000053.1 GCA_937901915.1 uncultured Flavobacteriaceae bacterium | reverse complement strand
TCTCTTTAGGTTATCCAGAATTTTTGCTTAAAACACAACATTTAGGAATGATCCAAAAAAAGCCCAGAACTGCTGTTTATAAAGGAAGTAATAAAACTGAAGTTATATTCAAAATGAAAGATTTTCATTTACTTACATAAATAATTTGTGACAACTTGCATTATCTGGTGATTATATAAAATTATTTTGCAAATTTGCACTGCCAAATAGTAAATTATGCCATTTATTTCCGAAAGGGGCCATAAAATGCCTCAATCACCAATAAGAAAGTTAATGCCCTATGCTGAAAATGCTAAAGAAAGAGGTATAAAAGTATATCATTTAAACATAGGCCAGCCTGACATTAAAACTCCTCAAGTTGCTCTTGATGCAGTAAAAAATCATAATATCAGTATACTCGAATACGGTAAAAGTGAAGGATTTGATTCATTCAGGGAAAAAATAGCCCTTTATTACAAATCAATTGATATTAATATAGATAAAAATGATATTATTGTAACAACGGGTGGATCTGAAGCCCTTGTTTTTACTATTGCTACTATTGCAGATGAAGGAGATGAAATAATCATTTCAGAACCTTTTTATGCAAATTACACCGCTTTTTCTACCAATGTTGGTGTAAATATAGTTCCGATAAATTCAAATATTGATGATAATTTTGCGCTGCCTCCGGTTGCTGATATTGAGAAATTAATCACATCAAAAACCAGGGCCGTATTAATTACTAATCCCGGAAATCCCACTGGATATTTATACAGTAAAAACGAAATTGAGGAATTAGTTCAGTTAGCAAAAAAATACGATATTTATATTATCTCCGATGAGGTGTACAGAGAGTTTGTTTATGGTAACAGTGAACATTATTCTGTATTGCAGGTAAAAGGCGGAGAAGAGCATACAATCGTTATAGATTCGGTATCTAAGCGTTATAGCATGTGTGGTGCAAGGATTGGTTTTATGATTTCTAAAAACAAAAAAGTAATGTCTACGGCATTAAAATTTGCCCAGGCAAGGCTTTCACCCCCTATCTTTGCGCAAATAGCCAGTGAAGCCGCTATGGACACTCCCCAAAGGTATTTTGATGATGTTGCTAAGGAATATCTCGATAGGAGAAATACACTTATTTCAGGACTGGAAAAAATTGAGGGGGTTAAAGTGGGCAGACCTAATGGCGCTTTTTATTGTATTGCCGAACTGCCAATTGATAATGCCGATGACTTTGCACAATGGCTGCTCGAAAAATTTCAACTGGATGGAGAGACTGTTATGATAGCTCCCGGGGCAGGGTTTTATTCGACTCCTGGCGTTGGTCTTAACCAGGTAAGAATTGCATATGTGTTGAATAAAGAAGACCTAAAAAAATCAGTTAGAATACTAGATGCTGCGCTAAAAGCCTATAATGCTCAAGATAAGGAATAACATATCGCTAAAAAATTACAACACCTTTGGCATTGACGCCAAAGCCAGACACTTTATATCGGTACAAACTGTAAATGAGCTCTTAGAGGTATTAAAGCTCAAAGAATATCCGAAGAAGTTTATTTTGGGAGGTGGCAGCAATATGTTATTAACTGACAATGTGAATGCATTGGTGATACATATAAATATAAAGGGCATTGAGATTGTATCAAAAAATAATAATTCAGTTACTGTAAAAGTAAATGCTGGTGAAAACTGGCACGAATTTGTATTATGGTCATTAAACAATGATTTTGGTGGAATCGAGAATCTGTCCCTCATACCAGGGAATGTAGGCACTGCCCCAATTCAGAATATTGGTGCATATGGTGTAGAACTGAAGGATGTTTTTGTATCCTGTGAAGTCGTTGATGTTTTAACTCATAAAATAGTCAGTTTTTCATTAAATGAATGTGAATTTGGCTATCGTGATTCAATTTTTAAAAGAAAAAACGGAAAGTATATCATTACTAGCGTTACATTTAAACTTACAACCAATAAGCACTCATTAAATACGTCTTATGGGGCTATAGAAAATAAACTAAACTCATTAAAAATCACCAACCCAACAATAAAAGATGTTTCTAATGCTGTAATTTCAATTCGAAAAAGTAAACTTCCGGATCCGGTAGAAATTGGCAACAGTGGCAGCTTTTTTAAAAACCCGGTGATTAACAAGGCAGCTCTAAATAAATTACAAGCCAATTTTCCGAATCTTCCCTATTATGAAGTAAATGCTGATGAGATAAAAATACCTGCAGGGTGGCTTATAGAACAATGTGGTTTTAAAGGAAAACGTTACGGTGATGCCGGTGTGCACACTCAACAGGCCCTGGTTTTAGTAAATTACGGGAATGCAACGGGAAAGGAAATTATTGAACTCGCTAAAAAAATTCAGACTACTGTTAAAGAAAAATTTGATGTTGAGATTATCCCTGAAGTAAACATTATATAGTTATCAAAAATAAAAACCCCTTCAGATTAGAATAAAGGGGTCTTTAACTAACAACAAAATCACTTAAGTATTTAAGATTTAACTGGAATATTACTAGTTACATGTAAAGTAATATGTAAATTTCTTGTTAAATAAACTGACAGAATATGAAATTTCACCGCTTTTTCGTGTTATTTGTTTATTTTTGAGTAAATGATTAAATAATTTTGATATATAAGCGTTCTAATTACTTACGAACGCTGAGTTTATTCAGATTTTTTAAAACTTTTAAAACTTTGTTAATTATCTACTATGCCTAAATTTATAGAAACTCACATAATTGACCTCCTTAACAAAAGGGATGAAAAAGGAATGGCTTTACTTTTTGAGTATTATGGGGATGCTCTGTATGGTATTGCATTTAAAACAACCCAGGATGATGATTTAGCCAAGGATGTACTTCAGGAAAGCCTTATTAAAATATGGAATAAAATTGACACTTACGACAAGGAAAAGTCAAAACTTTTTACCTGGATATTCCGAATTACCAGAAATACAGCCATAGATAAAATCAGAAGTGTAAAAACAAAATCTAACAAAGAAATCCAAATTGAGGTTTCTAACGTATATAATATAGGTGTTGATGCTATAAAGCCTGAACATATGGATGTTAAACAACATCTATCATCCCTCGACGAAAAATACCAGATTGTTATTGAGGCTTTATTTTTTAAAGGGATGACTCAGCAAGAAGCAAGCGACGAATTAGACATACCTTTAGGAACTATAAAATCTAGATTAAAAATCGGATTAAGGGAACTGAAGAAAGTCTTTAACCCCCAAGCTGTATTATAGACAAATTTATTTTTTAACCACCTTATGGAAACAAATTTAAAATCATTTTTAAATAGTGATCTACTAGAGAAATATTTAATAGGCGACATTTCTATAGAAGAGCTATACAAAGTAGAATACTTCATTGATGAATATCCGGAAGTAAGAGAACAATTTTCTGAAATGGAAGAGAATTTGGAATCTTATGCCAAAACTTTTTCCAGGCCTGCACCGGCTGAGGTCAAGCAGAATGTGATTGATTATGCCAGTAAAGATAAAAAATCTTCTGTACCTAATACCAGATGGTATTACGGAGCAGTAGCTTGTGTTATAACCCTATTGTTTTCTGCTGTAAGTATTTACTTATGGAAGCAAAACGAAATGCTTATCATGCAAAATAATGAAGTGGTAAATAAGTTTATGACACTACAGAATGATCTTGTTGACACAAATTCTAAAATAGAGGACTTTAAAAATCAATTAACAGTATTAAATAAAGCAGAAACCAGGAAATACGTTATAAAAGGCAACCAGCGCGCTAAAGACTTAAAGACCGTTGCATATATTAATTCTAACGATAAACTATCAGTACTAAATATTGTTTCATTGCCTGAGTTACCCGAAGGGCAGGTGTTCCAAATGTGGGCTAATGTAGATGGAGAGCTTGTAAGTTTAGGGGTATTGGAAAAGAAAGAACAGCAAGAAAAAATGGTTACCTTACCATTTAAAGAAAATGCTTTAAGTTATAATATTACTATAGAACCTGAGGGCGGGAATGAGTATGCCACCATAGAAAACGAAGTAGCTAATATAGCAGTACATTAAAAATATCATACAAGATAATTTAGCAAACCCGGCTTTTGGTCGGGTTTTGCTATTTTTAAGATCTAATGTTTACAATATTAACTGGTATTTTTATCTACATTAGATAAATCAAAAAAACCTTAAAAGTTCTAGAACTAAGGTCAGATTCATAACAGTTTTTGTACCTTTGTAAAAATAAATTCAAATGAAACTTTTATTAATAATCTTTGTATTATTAGCTCTGGCGTTTGCTGGAATTGCTATTAAGATTTGGGCGAAAAAAGATGGCAAATTTGCAGGCACCTGTGCCAGCCAATCCCCTTTTTTAAACAAAGAAGGCGAAGCTTGCGGCATGTGTGGCAAAATGCCCGATGAACAGGAATGTAAAAATCCTGAAAATATAACAAAATAAACCTTTTCCTACTCTACTTAAATAAATAATTTAGTATTTATTCGCCAATTTATTATATTTATTCCCTAAGTTTTTAATCTTATACAGGGAAATATTGGAAATTAAGCCAGATAAAATTCAAAAAAGCATTAAAGGTGCCAGGTCTGGTGATCAAATTGCTTTTAGCTTTCTTCTAAATACTTTCTGGAATGATGTATATGGCTTTCAACTAAAAAGAACCCAAAATGAAAATGATGCTGAAGACATCACTATCAGAACTTTTTCCAAGGCTTTTGACAAAATAGATACTTTCGATGAAAAATATGAGTTTAAAACCTGGCTCATAACCATTTCTAAAAATATACACATTGACTTAGTCAGAAAACAAAAAACAAGATTACTTCACAGGGCAACCCGAGAAGAAGAAAATGCTGTGTATGCTGTTGCAGACAGTACTCCTTCTGTGGAAGATAAAATCATTACCGAACAAAACCTGGCTAAATTACTGTTATATATAAAAAAGTTAAAACCCCATTATCAGGAGGTTATTAATTTAAGGTATTTTCATGAACTCACATATCAGGAAATTGCGAAAGAACTGGACGAACCCCTGAATAATATAAAAGTAAAGCTTCTCAGGGCAAAAAAATTGCTTGCCGAATTAATTACCAAACAAAACGATTCCCTATGAACCCTACATTCCGAGAAAAGCTCAATTATAAGCTCGAACGCTTTATGAGCAAAGGCGGTTCGTCAATTTTTATGAGCCTGTTGGTCGTTTTTATTTCTAGTTTCTTAATTATTATACTAATCCGGTTTATTCTCATTAAATTTTTCCCTCAACTTGATTATTTTGATGATTTTTGGAGTGATATCTGGATCACTTTTCTTCAAATGACAGACCCCGGTAATATGAATCAGGATAATACCTCTCCCACATGGTTAAAAATAACCACGGTATTATCAGGAATCGTAGGCGTAATATTACTTTCTATGCTTATTGCCTTTATTACTACTACTCTTGAACAAATGCTTTATGACTTTAGGAAAGGGCGTGGAAAAGTAATTGAAGAAGAGCATACGCTTATATTAGGATGGAATGAAAAAGTGGTTGATATCATCAGGGAGCTCGTTATTGCCAATGAAAGTGAAAGATCAGCCTGCATTGTTATATTATCTAATGAAGATAAAGAGATTATGGACGACCTGATAGCAAAAAGGCTTCCTCATACACATTCCACTAAAATTATCACTTCTACTGGAGATTATGCTAATGTGAATGAATTAAACAGGGTAAGTGTTACAAAAGCCAAATCTGTAATACTACTTACTACATGTTCTGAAAGCTCCTCTGCCCAGGATAAAATGGCTTCAGACATTCAATCGGTAAAGTCTATAATGGCTATTATTTCCTGCCAGCAAGGTGAAAATAAATTACCCATCATAGCCGAAATATTTAACCAGGAAAAACGCGATTTGATAAGTTATTTTAATGATGATAACATTGTAGCTATTGACAGTTGGGATATAATGGGTAAATTATTAGTCCAAACCTCACTTTCGAGTGGCTTGGAAATGGTCTATAATGAAATTTTATCTTTTGAAGGATGTGAAATCTACTTCAGATCAGATAACTGGAACAATATTGATTTTTACGACCTTCCCTATCACCTGAAAGACGGAGTTCCCTTGGGCATTTACAGTGAAGTTAACGGCCTTATTTTACGCCCAGAAAAAGGAACCATTTTGGAAAATGGCGACCAGGTACTAATTCTTGCGGAGGACGATTCAACTATCAGTTTTGAAAAGAACGCGATTATAACTCCCAAAAATATTGAACTTGCTGATAAACGCCTGAAGCAAAAGAAAAAAAGAGTATTGATCCTGGGATGGCATAATGTAGCCGGGATCTTTATCCGGGAATCCGTCGATTATTTACTTAAAGAGTCAGTTTTTGATATTATGTTTAATGATCCTTCCGAAGAAATAACCCTAACAGTTGAAAATCTAAGATTCTTATATCCTGATTTTGAAATAAACCTCACTAATTCTAACCCTCTTAGTCTCGAAAATTTAAAAGCTGTAAATCCGTTTGATTATGATAACGTTATTATACTATCTCAAGACCACAATGAACAGAGTGCCGATAAAATTGATTCAGATACTTTAATAATATTGCTTTTATTAAGAGCCATCAGCAAAGAAAACGGAGGTGTTAAAACAAACATTATAACACAGGTTCTCAATTCTGAAAACCAGGACATCATTACCCAAACGGATGTTGATGATTTTATTATAAGCAATAAACTCATCACAATGATTTTAGCACAACTCAGTGAGGAACCTTTAATCAAAACACTTTACGACGATTTATTTTCTGAAGACGGAAGTGAAATTTATGTAAAACCAGCAGAGCTTTATTTTACCTCTTTCCCGCAAAAAATTTGTTTTGCCGATATCATGAAGCTTGCAAATAAGCGTAATGAGATTTGTTTAGGAGTACGCAAAGGACACCTAAGTAAAAATCCGGAAGTTAATTTTGGTGTGGAGCTTAACCTGGCAAAAAATAAAATGCTGGAAATTACTGAAAATGATTATTTAGTAGTACTCTCAGAGGATGAATTGTAATTTTTCATAAACAAATGGATCAGTTTACACTTTCTCAAAAATTAAAACATTTATTTTCACTACCGGTTGTAGTGGCTGCTTTAGGCTATTTTGTAGATATTTATGATTTGCTTCTTTTTGGTATTGTCCGGGTTCCCAGCCTAAATGACCTGGGACTGGATGTTGATACTTCCGGAACCCTTATTTTAAATTATCAAATGATAGGCTTACTTCTGGGAGGAATAATTTGGGGGGTTTTTGGTGATGTAAAGGGACGGCTTTCGGTATTATTCGGTTCCATACTCGTTTATTCACTAGCCAATATCGCATGTGGATTTTTACCTCATTTTCCATTTGAAGATAAAACCATGGTGTACGCGATTTTAAGATTTATTGCGGGCATAGGCCTGGCTGGGGAATTGGGAGCCGGAATCACCTTGGTTTCAGAATCATTACCCCGACAATTAAGAGCCATCGGCACATCTATTGTGGCAGGCTTTGGCTTACTTGGCGCAGTGGTTGCACAACTTACTGTTGAACTGACAGGCGATTGGACCACTGCTTATTTTATAGGTGGTGGACTCGGTATGTTACTTTTATTCCTACGAATAGGGGTTTCGGAATCCGGGATCTACAAGAACCTCAAAAAAGATAAAAATGTTTCCAGGGGAAATTTCTTTTCATTATTTACAAATGGCAAAAGATTCATAAAATATCTCAAGTGCATTGCTATTGGACTGCCTACATGGTTCTGTATTGGTGTTTTAGCTGTGATGGGCAATCAATTTGCCCCTGCAATGGGCATTGAATCCATTAATCCGGGAAAAGCCATTATGTGGGCTTATATTGGTATTTCAGCAGGTGATTTAGCCAGTGGTTTTATTTCGAACTACTTTGAATCTCGCAAAAAAGCAATTTTTTATATGATGTTATTTACCATAGTGGGTGTTGTATTGATGCTATATGGGGGCACTGGTACGGAAAATATGTATTATTTTTATTGTACCTGGCTTGGATTAGGCACAGGTTACTGGGCGATGTTTGTAACTGTTGGCGCAGAGCAATTTGGCACCAACATACGAAGCACAGCCGCAACTACTATTCCAAATATGGTAAGGGGAACCCTGCCCCTTATGCTTATATGCTTTGATTACTTAAAAATTGATAATGGGGTTATTTTTGCTGCTTCCGTTGTGGGTCTGGCAGTTTTTGCAATTGGCATCTACTCTACCCTTACCATTGAAGAGACCCATAACAAAAGTTTGGATTATACAGAATAAAACCTTTGATCAATTACTAATATTTTCTCTCTTAAATCATTACCTTTGTACGATATAACAGGTCTTCTCTATAAGACATCAGAGCTTTCAAAATAGAATAGGTCAAATTGAATTTAAATGAGTGTAGAAACCGCAAATAATGTACTTCCTCCCAAAGGAAAACCAAAATGGTTACGGGTAAAACTCCCTACCGGTAAAAAATATACTGAATTACGTGGACTTGTAGATAAATACAAACTACACACCATCTGCACTTCCGGAAGCTGCCCTAATATGGGTGAGTGTTGGGGTGAAGGAACTGCTACTTTTATGATTTTAGGTAATGTCTGCACCCGTTCTTGCGGATTTTGTGGCGTAAAAACCGGTCGGCCGGAAAGCGTTGATTGGGAAGAGCCCGAAAAAGTAGCCCGTTCCATTAAGATTATGCAAATTAAACATGCTGTTGTAACATCTGTAGACAGGGATGATTTAAAAGATATGGGTTCAATTATCTGGGCAGAAACTGTGAAAGCGATCCGCAGAATGAACCCGGAAACCACACTTGAAACCCTTATACCTGATTTTCAGGGGGTAGAAAGAAATATTGACCGCATAGTTGAAGTATCTCCCGAAGTAGTTTCGCACAATATGGAAACTGTAAAACGCCTTACCCGGGAAGTGCGCATTCAGGCAAAATATGATCGTAGTCTGGGAGTCTTAAAATATTTAAAAGACCAGGGAGTGAACAGAACTAAATCCGGAATCATGCTTGGATTAGGTGAAAAGGAGGAAGAAGTCATCCAAACCATGGAAGATTTAAAAAATGTACATGTAGATGTTGTAACTATAGGGCAATACCTCCAGCCTTCAAAAAAACATTTGCCTGTAAAAGAGTTCATTACCCCGGAACAGTTTGATAAATATCGTATGATAGGCCTCAATATGGGTTTCAGACATGTTGAAAGTGGTGCTTTGGTACGCTCCTCATATAAAGCACATAAGCATATTGAATAATCGGCACTTAAAGTCCGGAACATTATTATGGAAAAAGTAAGAATAGCCATTAATGGTTTTGGCCGGATAGGAAGAACCCTATTCAGATTACTTATAGATCACCCTACTATTGAAGTGGTAGCTATAAACGATCTGGCCAATGCTTTAACTTTGAGTTATTTACTTAAATATGACAGTATACATGGTGTTCTTCCTTATGAAACAGATTACAATGATTCGGGAATTGTAGTGAATGGAAAACATATTGCTTTACTAAATAAAAGTACTCCAGAAGACCTGTCCTGGAAAAATTTTAATGTGGACGTCGTGATAGAGTCAACAGGAAAATTCAGGAAAAGAGAACAAATTGAGTATCATATTAAAAATGGAGCAAAAAAAGTAATTTTATGCGTACCCCCCGAAGATGATACTATTAAAATGGTTGTTTTAGGAGTTAATGAGCATATTTTAGACGGAACGGAAGATATTATTTCCAACGCATCATGTACTACCAACAATGCCGCGCCAATGCTAAAGGTTATTAATGATTTGTGTGGTATTGAACAGGCATACATTACTACTATCCACTCCTATACAACCGATCAAAGTCTGCACGACCAGCCCCACAGGGATTTGAGAAGGAGTCGTGCTGCAGGACAATCCATCGTACCCACTACAACAGGCGCTGCTAAAGCCTTGACAAGGATTTTTCCTGAGCTAAGCAATGTAATTGGCGGTTGTGGTATACGTGTTCCCGTGCCTGACGGGTCATTGACAGATATTACTCTTAATGTTAAAAATAAAACATCCATAGATGAAATAAATGAAGCATTTAAATATGCTTCTGAAAATGAATTAAAAGGAATATTGGCATATACTAAAGATCCTATAGTTTCCGTTGATATTATCAATAACCCTTATTCATGTACATTTGATAGTTTAATGACTTCAGTTATCGAAAAAATGGTAAAAGTTATCGGTTGGTATGACAATGAATACGGATATAGCAACAGATTAATAAACCTGATTGAATTCATTTATAAGAAATGATTATATTTACCCATACGAATAAAGATTTATGTACAGGCGAATCTTCATATTTTTTACTTTTTTAGTATTTTCTGCGGCTAGTCCTGCACAGGAAATTATTACTCTTAATGATAGTATTTATAATTTAAAGAAAAAAGTATACGAATTAAAGAATAAAGGCGATTTTGAGAAAGCAATGACTACGCTCAACAGTGCAGTTAAGTTGGCTGAATCTACAGAGAATCACAAAGCCTTAGTCGATTTTTACAACCTCTATATTCAACTTCATATTGAATACTCTAAATACAGCAAGTCCACGGTATACATGACCATGTCGTATTCGATCCTAAGCCATTACAATTACCCAGATGGTAAAGCATTAACAAATGCCTTTGAATCACTTACACTCATGGATAATAATCCGGAAGAAGCATTTTCTATTTTAAGTAATATAAAAAATAACTATGTATTAGAAGATAAAAGCATTGCTTTATATATAAAATATATTGAAGGTGTTGTAAATTTTAAAACCGGGAATTATTATAAAGCGAAACAAATTTTTGAGCAGTTACTAGCTACCGAACATGAGTTTGAAAAAGAATATAGGCGTAGTCATATTTTATTGCAACTGGCCAGGATAAATCATAAAACCAATAAGCTGGTAAACGGCGAAATAGAGGCTTCCAGCGCTTTAAATATTGCCAATGAACATAATTTTCCGCTTGTTAAAATTGAAGCAAACAAAATATTAGCCAGTATTTATGAAGAAATCGGGAATTTTGAAAATGCACTTCATCATTATAAAACGCTTACTGCTGTTCAAAATAAAACATTTCCACCCGGTGTTGTTGAAGCAAATCAAGAGATAGCCGCTAAAACAGAATCAGATTTTTTTGCAAGGATACTGGATCAAATGAATAAGGATGCAATAGCACAACAACAAACAGTTAACATATCTAAATTAACATCGGTATTAAGCTCTGCTCTACTTATTATTATTTCACTGCTCACTATTTCTCTTTACAGAAATAACCAGATAAAATACAAAACAAATGACCTGCTTTTAAAAAAGAACCTGGAATTACAAATTGCCAAAGAAGATGCGGAAAGAGCTATGCAGGCTAAAGCCCAATTTTTATCAACCGTTAGTCACGAATTGCGCACACCTTTATATGCAGTAACCGGTTTAACACATTTATTACTGGAAGAAAACCCTAACAATAGTCAGAAAGAACATTTAAAATCATTAAAGTTTTCTGGAGAGTAGCTGCTTAATTTCATTAACGACATCCTTCAAATTAATAAAGTTGAGGCTAACAAGCTCCAGGCAGAAAATATTCCATTTGATTTGCGTAAGGTATTGGAAGAAGTTGTAAACACGTACCAACAAACAGCTAAAGAAAGTAATAATAAGCTCACTTTAGACATCAGTGATGAAATTCCTCCTGAACTTATAGGAGATCCAATAAAGCTTTCTCAGATATTTACAAATTTAGTGGGTAATGCTCTTAAATTTACTGAAAACGGAAATGTAATAGTGGTGGCCAGGGTTATAAAAAAATATTCAAAATCCCTGAAGATACATTTTGAAGTAAAGGATGATGGTATAGGAATATCCAAAAAAATGCAGGCTACTATTTTTGACAGTTTTGCACAAGGTTCGGAGCAGATTAACAGGAAGTACGGCGGAACAGGTTTGGGATTGGCTATTGTAAAAAGCCTGTTAAGCCTCTTTAAAAGTAAAATTGAACTTGAAAGTGAACTTGGAAGAGGAACAACGTTTTTGTTTGATATTAATTTTGGTATAGGCAAAACTGCAGAAGAAGAAATTGCTACAAAAGCTCCTCCAAGCGTAACTGATTACGAATATTTTAAAGGACGTCATGTACTTATAGTTGAAGACAACAAAATAAATCAGGTTATAACTAAAAAGATCCTGGCCAAAAAAGAAATGACATGTGATATTGCATCAAATGGTTATGAAGCCCTTGATATGGTTGTAGAAACAAAATATGACATTATTTTGATGGATATACATATGCCCGGAATAAGCGGACTTAAAACTACTCAGGAAATAAGAAAATTCAATACTGAAATACCTATTATTGCATTAACAGCAATTTCATTAGATGAAAGTAAAGAAGATTTTTTCACCGCAGGTTGCAATGACGTTATTACCAAACCATTTAAACCTGAAGAGTTTTACGAAAGTTTATTCAGAAATATGGTAAAAAATAATGTTGCAACCTAAGATCAGGTAATGATTAACTTTAGTTAATTTATTTTGCTTACATTCTTAAAGATAAGATCTTCAAACTTACTTTCTTCATTAAACAAGAAATCATTTTTTATACCTAAATAATATACGTTTTGAAGCCGGCCTTTTAGGCGGACGAAATCTTTTTCGGTAGTAATAATAATATCTTCATCTTCAAAACCTTTAATTTCAGAAGTAGAGAAGTCATGATGGTCTTTAAATTTTAAATGTTTAAAATCCAAGCCCTGTAGATTTAGATATTTTACTAAAGGCTTAGGATTGGCAATTCCTGTTATAAGTGTGAATGGCTTAACTTTCAAATCATCAATATCTATTACATGGTCTGTAGATCTTAAATTTTTTTCATACCGGATTGAAGTAAAAAATACGGATTGATAGGGTTTAGGTTTCAACTTTTTTATTGCCTCGTCTCTTTCTATCTCAGATAATGAGTCAGGGCACTTGGTAACAACTATAATTTGTGCCCTCCGGGCCTGATTTCTATTATCACGTAAATTTCCTGCCGGTAGAATAAAATCATCTGTATATAAATCATTGTAGACGGTTAATAAAATATTCAGCCTGGCTTTTACCTTTCGGTGTTGAAATGCATCATCCAGGATAATTACATCCGGTTTTATAATTTTCCGCAACAAGTCTATTCCATTTTCCCGATTTTCATCAACAGCAACATGGATATTTTTGAACTTCTCAAAATATTGAAATGGCTCATCCCCTATTTCATGTACATTTATGTTCTGGTCAGCAAGTATAAAACCTTTAGTTTTACGTTTGTACCCCCTACTTAAAACGGCCACTTTAAAATTATCTTTTAAAAGGGTAATTAAATATTCGGTCATGGGTGTTTTACCGGTACCGCCAACGCTTAAGTTCCCTACACAGATTAATGGTAGTTTATAAGATTTTGAGCTGAATATATTGGTATCATAAAAAACATTTCGGATACTCAAAACCAAACTGTAAATTATTGAAAATGGAAAAAGTAATTTTCTTAGTCTGTGCATAACGACGAAAATATAATATTTTATCTTTGAAAAAAAATAATGCCGATGATAGTACAAGATATAATAAATGCTATAGAAGAACTTTCCCCTTTGGCTTATGCAGAAGATTTTGATAATACAGGACTTTTGGTTGGTAATAGTAACAATGAAGTATCCGGTGTTTTGGTTACTCTTGACACTCTTGAAAATGTGATTGATGAGGCCATAGAAAAAAACTGTAACCTCATAGTAAGTTTTCATCCAATCATTTTTAGTGGTCTAAAAAAAATTACCGGAAGTAATTATGTAGAAAGGGTTGTTTTAAAAGCTATACAAAATAATATATCCATTTTTGCCGTACATACTGCATTGGATAACTGTTTTAAAGGTGTGAATAGTGAAATATGTGAGATTTTAAACCTTAAAAATACCAAAATCCTTATTCCACAAAAAGGAACCATTAAAAAACTGGTCACATTTGTACCTGAAAATAGTGCAGAAAAGGTTCGTGAAGCGTTATTTAGTGCAGGAGCAGGCACAATAGGCAACTATTCGAATTGCAGTTTTAATACAAAAGGTACCGGCACTTTTAAAGGCAATGAAAATTCAAACCCCGTGGTGGGTGAAATTGGAAAAACCAGCTTTGAACCGGAAATCAGTATCGGAGTTACTTATCCAAAGCATAGGGAAAACATTATGTTAGAATCCCTCTTTAAGAGTCATCCTTATGAAGAAGTAGCTTATGAGATTACTACCCTAGAAAATAAGAATCAGCAAATAGGTATAGGAATGATTGGTGAGCTTTCAACACCTGTTCCTGAAAAAGACTTTTTAAATTTTGTAAAAGATAAAATGAATGTAAGCTGTATCAGGCATTCAGAACTACTTGGCAAAAAAATTAAAAAAGTAGCAGTGCTTGGAGGCAGCGGTGCCTTTGCTATAGAACATGCTATAAAGTCTGGGGCAGATATTTTTATTACCTCAGATATTAAATATCACGAATTTTACAAGTCTGAAAATAAGTTAGTTATAGCAGATATCGGGCATTATGAGAGTGAACAATTTACAAAATCACTTTTAGTTAGGTATCTTACAAAAAAATTCCCTAATTTTGCCCCTGCCTTTCCGGTAGGTAAGGTCGTTTTATCCGTTTCAAATACAAACCCTGTCAAGTATTTATAAAATATGGCACAAAAGAAAGAAGCAACCGTAGAAGATAAGTTACGAACGCTTTACAATTTACAATTAGTAGACTCCAGAATTGATGAAATCAGAAATGTAAGAGGTGAGCTACCTTTAGAAGTTCAGGACCTTGAAGATGAAGTTGAAGGTTTAAAAACCCGTCTGGAAAAACTGAATGAAGAACTGGTAAACATAAACACTTCTATTTCTGACAAGAAAAATCTTATTGAAGGGGCTAAAGTTCTTATTAAGAAGTATAGTGAGCAACAAAAAAATGTTAGAAATAACAGGGAGTTCAATTCACTGTCTAAAGAAGTTGAATTTCAGGAGCTTGAAATACAACTGGCAGAAAAACATATAAAGGAACATAAAGTTCAGATTGAACAGAAAAAAGAGGCTATTGCGCAAACCAAAGAAAAACTGGCAGAGCGGGATAACCACTTAAAGCATAAAAAAAGTGAATTAGATGCGATCTTAGCCGAAACTGAAAAAGAAGAAAAAGCACTTCTTAATAAAAGTGCCGAATTTGAAGGATTGATTGAAGAAAGGCTATTAAATGCATATAAAAGAATACGTGAAAACGTAAAGAACGGTTTAGCCGTTGTAGCTATAGAAAGAGGAGCCTCAGGTGGGTCCTTCTTCACAATTCCACCACAAGTGCAAATGGAAATAGCTACCCGTAAAAAAATCATTACTGATGAACATAGCGGGCGGATTTTAGTTGATGTAGCCCTGGCCGAAGAAGAAAAAGAAAAAATGGACAAACTGTTTTCATCACTATAAACTGTTTTAAATATACTTATATTAAGCCTCACAATTGTGAGGCTTTTTAGTTTTTCTATCCATATAAATTTAAAAACATTATTTATATTAGATTCACAACTTCTTCAATTTAGAAAAGTATTAAAGATGGATTTATTCAGTGATGAATCAGGAAAAAATATAAACTTGTTACCCAGAGACGGAACCGTAAACTACTACGGAAAATTAATGACCTCACAGCAAGCGAATGACTATTTCAACGATTTACTCAACAAAATTCAGTGGAAAAATGATATTGCCATCATTTTTGGAAAACGTATAGTTACGAAGCGAAAAGTAGCCTGGTATGGCGAAAAACCATTTGAATATACCTATTCTAATACCACAAAACTGGCTCTTCCGTGGACCAAAGAGTTATTGAAATTAAAAGGATTAGTGCAATCCAGAACAGGAGAAACATTCAATTCATGTTTGTTAAATTTGTACCATGATGGTAGCGAAGGAATGGCATGGCATAGTGATGCTGAAAAAGATTTGAAGAAAAACGGGGCGATAGCTTCAATGAGTTTCGGAGCAGAACGAAAATTTGCTTTTAAGCACAAAGAAACCAAAGAAAAGGTCTCTTTGGTATTAGAAAATGGGAGTTTGCTTGTAATGAAAGATGACACACAAAAAAATTGGCTTCATCGGTTACCACCAACAAAATTAATTAAAACTCCCCGAATAAATCTTACTTTCAGAACTATAGTAGAGAAAGATAAGTAAACAGTAAAGCAATAATTTTAGTTCTTTTTATTATCCATTCCATACCATTCCTTCTCTGAACTAACTGTCCCCGGAAAAATTAATTTTCTCTTTGGTTAAAAATAAAATCATTATTTTTAGAAGAAAATTACGCTGAAAACATAACCCATAAACCAACTGAAATGAAAAGACGCCCATTTATTAAGCAATTATTACAAATTTCCAGTGGTACGCTTGTTGCATCTCAATTACCATTACTTTATGGATTCAATAAACCGTTACAAAACAAAAAGTTAGGTGTTGCCCTTGTTGGGCTTGGAAGTTATGCAGGAGGGCAACTGGCACCTGCTCTACTGGAAACAGAATATTGTTACCTGGCCGGAATTGTAACCGGGACCAAAGAAAAAGAGGCGGAATGGATTAAAAAGTATAACCTGAAAGAAGAGAATGTTTACAATTACGAGAATTTTGATTCTATAGCAGATAATGATGATATTGATATTGTATATGTTGTTTTGCCAAATAGTATGCATGCTGAATATACCATTCGTGCTGCAAAAGCCGGAAAACATGTAATCTGTGAAAAACCTATGGCTACATCTGTAGAAGATTGCGAAAAAATGATTGCTGCTTGTAAGGAAGCTGGAAAAAAATTATCTATAGGATACCGGCTACATTTCGATCCGTTTAATGAACAAATGATGGTTTTAGGACAAAACCGGGTATATGGTGAAATGAATATGGAGTCCAGCTTTTCTTTTATTTTAGATGATCCCAAAAGATGGCGAACTCAAAAGGAATTAGCCGGTGGTGGTCCTTTAATGGACTTGGGGATTTACTGTTTACAAGGCTGTATTTATACCTTCGGGGAATTACCCACTTCATTATGGGCTAAAAATATAACCAAAGACGATGAGTTTTTTAAAGATATTGAAGGTACTATAGAATGGGAAATGACCTTTCCTTCAGGTAAAGCGTATTGTAAAACCAGCTATGAAGAGCCTTTTTATGATCATTTAACTGCGAATACTGAAAAAGGAGAGTTAAAACTATCACCCGCATTTATCTATAACGGATTACAAGGGAGTACTCCCGATGGTCCTATGACCGTTACGCCTGTTAATCAGCAAGCGGAACAAATGGATGCTTTTGCTCAAAATATTTTACAAAACACACCGAGTTTAGTTCCTGGAGAAATGGGGTTACGTGATAATTATATTATAGAGAAAATATATGAATCGGCTGCAAATGAAGGTGCTGTGGTTACACTTGAAGATATCCCTGCTGTTCTGGATCTGCGACCGGGAAATTAAGTTGTGAAACTTTTATTTACATATGAAGACAAAGGATCATGAGTATTTAAGACAGGCTATGGAATTATCTAAACAGGGTATTCTCAGTAACGAAGGGGGACCTTTTGGAGCAATTATTGTAAAAAATGATGTAGTGATAGGTAGGGGTTTTAATAGGGTTACTTCTACTTCAGACCCTACAGCTCATGCTGAAATTGTAGCTATCAGAGATGCTTGCCAACACCTTAATTCTTTTCAATTGGAGGACTGTACCATCTATTCTTCCTGTGAACCTTGCCCCATGTGCCTGGGAGCCATTTATTGGGCGCGTCCATCACGATTAGTATTTGCATGCACCAGGGAAGATGCTGCTTCTATAGGTTTTGATGATGACTTTATTTATAATGAAATTAATGTCAATTTTCAAAACCGGAAAATTACAACGGAAAATCTTCTGAGAGATGAAGGTTATGAAATAATGAAACAATGGCTTCAGAAGTCCGACCGCTTGGAATATTAGATATATTTTTTATTTTTCTCTTTTTTTCAACACATCCACAATATCATCCAGTTTAAAACCTTTAGCTTGTAACAGGATAAGGTAGTGAAACAACAGGTCTGCCGATTCATTTAAAAAAAGGTCATCATTATCATCTTTTGCTTCAATGACAGTCTCTATGGCCTCTTCTCCCACTTTTTGGGCTATTTTATTAATTCCTTCCTTAAATAATGAAGAAACATAACTTTTATCGGAAGATGCATTTTCTTTCCTGTCTGCAATCACATTTTCCAATTTGGAAAGAAACCCATAGGAAGATTCATTCTTTTCATCCCAGCAAGTATCTGATCCTTTGTGACAAGTAGGACCTACAGGGTTTGCTTTTATTAAAAGTGTATCGTTGTCACAATCGACTTTAATATCTATAAGGTTTAAAAAATTACCACTCTCCTCCCCTTTTGTCCACAAACGTTGTTTGCTTCTGCTAAAAAAAGTCACTTTTTTGCTTTCAACGGTCTTTTGGTATGCTTTCTCATTCATATACCCTAACATCAATACATTTTTTGTGCTGGCATCCTGAATAATTGCCGGAATAAGTCCGTTTTCTTTTGAAAAATCTATTGTCATTTTTTATAAGTTAGAAGTTAGAAGTTAGAAATACGAAGTAAGATTTGTAAACTTTAACTTCGTACTTCATATTTCGTACTTTTTTATAATAGTTTCATTAATACATTTACAATTTAGTTTCCAAAATAGTTCACTTTACTTTGAAAGTTTATAGTCATTTTTTATAAGTTAGAAGTTTGAAGTTTGAAATACGAAGTACGATTTGTTAACCTTCTAACTTCGCACTTCGTATATTGTACTTTATAATCGTACCGGAATATTATTCCGTCTTAATTCTTCTTTTAAATCCTTTATTTCAATTTCCTTAAAGTGAAAAACACTGGCTGCCAATGCAGCGTCGGCCTTTCCTTTAATAAAAGTATCTGTAAAATGTTGCATATTCCCCGCACCCCCGGATGCAATAATAGGAATATTTAATTCCACAGACAATTTTGCCAAGGCTTCATTGGCAAATCCGTCTTTAGTACCGTCGTGGTCCATCGATGTAAAAAGGATCTCGCCAGCACCTCTTTCTTCTACCTCTTTTGCCCAATCAAAAAGATTGATCTCAGTCGGTACTTTGCCGCCTACTAAATGCACTTTCCATTCTCCGTCAATCTGTTTCGCATCAATGGCAACTACTATACACTGACTACCAAATTTCGCAACTAAGTCGTTAATAAGCTGCGGATTTTTCACAGCAGATGAATTGATTGAGACTTTGTCAGCTCCACATTTAAGCAATACATCCACATCTTCTACTGATGAGATACCACCACCGACTGTAAATGGAATATTCACCTTTTCAGCCACATGCAAAACCAATTCGGCCAACGTTTTTCTTTTTTCTTCAGTAGCCGAGATATCTAAAAAAACCAGTTCATCGGCACCTTTCTCTGCATAAATGGCTGCCAGTTCAACCGGATCGCCCGCATCACGCAGGTCTACGAAATTCACACCTTTTACGGTACGTCCGTCTTTTATATCCAGACACGGTATAATTCTTTTTGTTAACATAAGCCCCCTTTCAGGAGGCTGTCTAAAAAGGTATTAAAACTGTCTGTTCGAGCGCACGCGTGTCGCTG
>CALGUD010000052.1 GCA_937901915.1 uncultured Flavobacteriaceae bacterium | reverse complement strand
AACAACTCAATGGCAATATAGATTATCAGTTCTTTTGTGGGATTGATTTGGGAAGTGCTCGCCTTACGAACTATAAAATTGTGAGTGAAATTCGCTGTGAATTATCCAAAAGATTAGATATCGATAAGATTCAACAGGTATTGTTCGACTACTGGTCACCTCAGATCAAAGACAAGCATAGTATTGTAATGGACGCCACCTGTTATGAGAGCGAAGTAAGATACCCTACCAACGAGAAACTCTTATGGGAATCTGTGAGATGGAGTTATGGCCAGCTAAAAGTTACTTGTAAAGCCTTAGGTATAAAAACCCCACGGACTAAATATTTGAAATGGAAAAGACGGCAGATATCATACAGTAAAATGCGCCGTAAGACCAAGGTAAAGCGTATAGGGCTTACCCGGAGTCTTCTCTTGCTCCTTGATAAAATAAATGGAGAATTGGATAAACTAGAAAAAAAGCACCAACTCCAAATGCCAAAAAAATATTACCAGCGAAGGGCAACGGTCAAGAAAATTTACCATCAACAAGATCAATTATTCCACACAGGTATAAAACCAAAAGGACGTATCGTAAGTATTGGCAAGGGCTATCTTCGTCCCATTGTTCGGGGCAAAGAAATAAAACCTGTAGAGTTTGGAGCTAAGGTCAATAAATTTCAGATTGATGGCATCAACTTCATTGAACATTTAAGCTTCAATGCCTTTCATGAAGGCAATCGTTTCCAAGACACAATCTTCAAAGCACAACGCCTTAGCAAGACTAAAACAAAATTGGCTGGAGCAGATGCTATCTATGCCACTAACAAAAACAGAAGGTTTGCTTCCAGAAATGATATAAAAACTGATTTTAAAAGAAAAGGAAGAGCGGGCAAGCACGAGAAACAGCGAAAACAGTTAGCAACTATGATTACCAAAGAACGGGCAACTCGTTTAGAGGGCAGCTTTGGAAAAGAAAAAGAACACTATCATCTTAAAAAAATCAAGGCGCGAACCAAAGCTACAGAAACCCTTTGGATTTTCTTTGGAATCCATACCGCTAACGCCTTAGAGATTGGAAGAAGAATGTACCAGGAAAAAGAAAACCGGCTCCCTAAAACCGGATAGTAAATTGAGACTTCAAAAAAGTAAGGGATACCTATGTCCAATTGGTAACAAAACTCCCAATTTTACAATTAATAACACCGAAGCTATAGACTGAAAACAAAAAAGCACCCATAAAATTTATTTTTGAATGCTTTTTTTGAAAATGTATATTAAAAAACGGCTTACTCCTGAAATCGCCTAAACAAAATTCCAAAATTCCAAATTCCAAGCACCAATTCCATAGATAACATTAGTGAATCCGTGGCTAAAAACCAATTAACAACAGTAGGTTAACGATTCAACAGAAAATCCCTGCAATTGTCTAAATTCTTAGGTCTGCCATTAATCAATATCATTTAATATACGGAATTCTTTGCTTTTGGTTTCAAAGAAAGCCAGTAAAAGCAACGGATCATTTTGTGTTTGTAATTCTTCGAATTTACCGTCAGTAGCACAATAATAACTAAAACGCTCTATATATTCTTCAGGAATTTTAAGATGATTAATATATAATTCTTTTTCGATAGAACCCATTGTTTCATCCAACCGATCCTCCTTTTCCTCTAGTTTAACCCTGTTTTTAAGTTTTTTAGTGTAACCCGTAATTGCATTTATGATGGGATTTAAAGGTATCCCCCCTCCTGAAGTAGCCTCATATAACCTTCTCTGAGATTGAGTGGGCATTTTAAATGTTGCATTTGGCAAACCCAACTTTACACCATTTATAACATCATCAGTATTAGCCATTTTTATGTCATCGGTCAAATTGCCGGATAAATTATAAGGCCGTACAACTACTTCATCCAATTTATTTACTTTTATATCCAGCTTTATTAAAACGGCTTCTTGTATATAAATTTCGGGGGCAACTATAACACTTTTAAGTTCAAATTGTACAGCAGAAAAAAACAATGTGTCATTAATCCTTGCCTGTATTTTGAAATGTCCTTCTTTATTGGTTATGGTAGATTCTTTTAGTGTTTTATTAATTACGTGCACGCCTTCTACATCTAAGCTATCACTAATTACTTTTCCTTTTAACTCTTTTTGCTGTTCCTGGCAAAAAAGAGAGAGACTGAAAAGTAAACATATATATAATAGTAGATTAGTTTTCAGAAGCACTTATTTTTAAATAACTTTTACTATGATTTACCAAAGAATCTATTAAAGCAAAATCATTCTCCTGAATTAAGCTTTCATAAGGTATTTTATTATCTACATAAAAAAGGAAATCATCTATTTTATCCTGGGGGATTTTCAGGTCCACAACAAAAAATTCATCTTCATATACCTGTCGTAATACCTGGCTTACCTTAATTCTTTTTTTAATAGGGGTTTCTTCTTCTTTTTGCGATTTTACTATTGCCTTAAATATATTCACAAAATTTATTCCATGCTCCATACCCCTTACACTTTCAGGCAATGCAGTATTTATAACCTCTGTTGATTCGTCAGCTTCATAATCCACCTTTTTGAATTCTTCTTCTCTAAGATCAATAAATCTCTCCCTATCTTCAGGTGTAACAACAACTTCATCCAGTTCAGTTACCTTTTCATTGACTTCTACAACTAACCTGTTATTATTTAAAATTTCATCAGTAATATTCACCGTTTTAAATTTATAATTAACAGCAGAAAAAGCCAGAATATCACCTTTTCCGACCATAATTTCAAATTCACCATTGTTATCTGTACTTGTAACCACTTCAGTTGTAGCATTAATAACATTTTCATTAGGCACAGCAATATTTTTATACATTACTTTACCTCTTAAAATTTTTCGCTCCTGTGCAAAACCGAAAGTTGAAATAAGGACAATAATTACAAAACTGATGAGTTTGTTCATGTTATAAAGAAATTACAAGTTTGTATAAAAAAATGGTAAAATGGTGGTAAACTTTTGTTAAATACCAACAATAAATAAATTTCTTGAAACAAATAATCCTCCGAAGCAGTACCGATAGCTATCGGGACATAGGTATATATCATCCTCAAGGAATTCTTTTTATTAAATTTACAAAATTTTAATTCATGAAAAAATTAATAATAGCAAGTACTTCAACAGTATATGGAATGTCTTACCTGGAATATCTTTTAGATGAATTGGATGTGTTTTTCTTCGGTGTCAAAGAAATTCTTTTTATACCATATGCAAGACCGGGGGGTATTACCCATGATAAATATACCGATCTTGCAAAACAAGGATTTGAAAAATTAAGTAAAGAGATAAAAGGCATTCATTCTTTTAATGATCCGGTTGAAGCTCTAACAAATGCACAGGGAGTTTTTGTGGGGGGAGGAAACACTTTTTTACTTGTTCATCAGCTTTATAACTATAATTTAATGAAAGTATTAAAGGAAGTTGTCCTTAAAGGCACTCCTTACCTGGGCACAAGCGCAGGAGCTAATATAACCGGCGAAACCATGCAAACTACAAATGATATGCCTGTAATTTATCCGCAAAGTTTTAAAACACTTGGTTTGGTACCTTTTAACATCAATCCACATTATAAAGACTCTGATACAGCCAGTAAACATATGGGCGAAACCCGCGAAACCCGTATAAAGGAATTTCATAAATTTAATTCAATCCCGGTAGTAGGTTTGAGAGAGGGTAGCTGGATACAGGTAATCGGGGATGAAGCCATTTTAAAAGGAAAACTTGAAGCTAAAATTTTTGAACAAGACAAAACGCCTTACGAACTTAAAAGTGGCAGTACTCTTATATTTTGAGTTGTTTACAAATCCACATTGTGTAAATTTGCACTTTAATATTATATGAAAAGATTTTTTAAGTTCATTTTAAATAACATTCCAAGGCCTTTTTTAATCCGGATAAGTTATCTTATTAAACCAATCCTTGTATTACTCCTGCGAGGTAAAAAATATACAGATCCGATAGATGGTAAAAGTTTTAAAGCATTTTTGCCTTATGGGTATGGTGTTCAAAGAGATAATGTTTTGTCCCCAAGCACATTATCTTTAGAAAGACACAGGCTATTGTGGCTTTATTTAAAAAATGAAACCAACTTCTTTACATCCTGCATTAAATTACTTCATTTTGCACCGGAACAAGCTTTTTTAAAGCGTTTCAGGAAACTTAACAATATTGACTATACTACTACAGATATTGAATCGCCTTTAGCTGATATAAAAGCAGATATTTGCAACCTTCCTTTTAAGGACAATGAGTTTGACGTTATTTTATGTAATCATGTATTAGAACATGTGAGAGACGACAAAAAAGCTATGGCGGAGTTATACAGAGTTATGAAACCTGGAGGATGGGGAATTTTTCAAATTCCACAGGATTTGAAAAGAGAAGTAACTTTTGAGGATGATTCGATTACAGATCCGAAAAAACGAGCCAGAATATTTGGCCAATATGACCATGTACGGATTTATGGCAGGGATTATTTTGACAAACTGCGATCTGCAGGATTTAAAGTTAAAGAAATACAGTATCAGGAACAACTTGATGAAAAAAGTATTGAAAAATATGTGTTAAATCATACTGAAATTATTCCTCTTTGTTCTAAATAGATTTAATCCAGGAGCAATTTTTGAAAACCCTTGGTTTTAAATTCTTCGAGGTTGCCATCTTTATCTGTACTAATTATATAAGCATCCAGAAAATTGGTTTTTACAAGAAATTCTTTAGCTTCTTCTAACGACATAACCATAAAGGCAGTTGCATATGCGTCAGCTTCCATACAAGAATCGGCGATAACGGAAACACTTAAGACATTACTTTTTTGAGGATACCCGGTTTGAGGATTTATAGTGTGCACATAATGCTCTCCTGTTTTCTGGTCAACTCTAAATTTCCTGTAATTACCACTGGTTGCCATCGCTTTATTTTCGAGCTTTACTTTCTGAATCATAATACGTTCCCCTTCATTCTGTAAAGGATGGTCTATGGCCACAACCCAATTTTTTACTGTTTTGGTATTAGCCCCTTTTGTTAAAATCTCACCTCCCAATTCAATTAAATAATTTTTCACCCCTTCTTTATCAAACATCCTCCCTATTAAATCAATTGTATAGCCTTTCGCAAGTGCATTAAAATCTAAATAAACAGAAGGGTGTGTTTTAATAATATTTCCCTTATCTGTTAAATTGACTTTACTAAAACCTGTAAATTGAAGAATACTATCTACTTGTTTCTTATCCATTTTTTTTATTGTAATTTCAGGGCCAAAGCCCCAGGCATTAACTAATGCACCTACGGTCGGATCAAACTTTTGGTTGCTGTTTTCCCAAACTTCCCTGGCTTTTAAAAAAACTTCCTTAAAATTCTCATCAACGACTATGGTAGAGTCACCTTTATTAATTTTTGAAATGTCTGATGTTGGTAAATATGTAGACATGGATTGATTTACCTCACTAAAAATTTTATCAATATTTTCTAATAAGTCAATTGAATCATTCTTAACTTCATATTTAATTAAATAGGTTGTTCCCAGCGCAAATCCCTGTTCTGTTTTTAAAGTTTGAACGGGTTCTTTATTTATACAGGAATATAAGAGGAGAAAAGAGAGTAAGGTTGGAAAAATAAATTTGATTCTAGACTTCCATGATTCCATCATAATCAACAATATATTTTTGGTTTTTAATTATTGGTTTTTCAATGTCACTGGCATTCGCCAATGCCACACCGGCATAATAAGTAGTTGCATTAAATTTAAGGGCATGCTTTTTTACTTTTTCTACTAAAAGAGCATCATACTCCCGGGGATTTTGGGGATATTTTATAGCTCTAACAATAATAAAATGGACCTTTTTTTCTTTCAAACAAACAAACTGTGGATTCTTCTTAGGTTTGCTATTTACACTTAGAAATTCAAAACCATTTTCCTGAAGATCCCTTCCTACTATATTCATTGCAAGATAATGCAGTTCCTGTTCTGTTAAAACATCCATCTTTACACAAATTAAACAAAAAAGCTGATAACAAAGTATCAGCTTTCATTTATTTTTTAAAAAATTAGTTATATAAATATATACACAATTATCTTTCTGAATCAAGAAAATTAACCTCCAAAATCATCAAACCTAATATTTTCATCAGGAATCCCAAAGTCTTCTCCCATTTTTTGAACAGCTTTATTCATTAGAGGAGGTCCGCAAAAATAGAGTTCTATATCTTCAGGGGCATCATGTTTAGATAAATACTGATCTATTACTGCCTGATGTACAAATCCAAGGAAACCATCTCCCTGTTCATCATGAATATCTTTTTTCTCTTTCCAGTTATCTTCCGGCAGAGGTTCTGAGAGCACAACATAAAATTTAAAATTCGGAAAACTCTCTTCTAACTGGGTAAAATGCTTCAGGTAAAATAATTCGCGTTTTGATCGCCCACCATACCAATAGGTAACTTTTCTTTTCGTTTGTAAAGTTTTGAATAAATGATAGAGATGAGAACGCATGGGTGCCATACCAGCACCACCACCAACATATAGCATTTCGGCGTCAGATTCATTGATAAAGAATTCTCCGTAAGGCCCTGAAATAACCACTTTATCTCCTGGCTTTTGAGCAAAAATATATGATGATGCAATACCTGGATTTACACTCATCCAGTTATTTTTTGCCCTGTCCCATGGAGGGGTGGCAATACGGACATTAAGCATAATTTCTCTTCCTTCAGCAGGATAAGATGCCATAGAATAAGCCCTCTCTACTACTTCATTGTTTTTCATTACCAGGGACCACAGGTTAAACTTATCCCATTCCAATTTAAATTTATCGGGGGTTTCGTGTTCATCCGGGTGTGCGGTAATATCTATATCTGAATATTTTATTTCACATTCAGGTATTTCAATTTGAATGTATCCACCTGCTTTGTAGCCCATATCTTCAGGAATTTCTACAACAAATTCCTTAATAAATGATGCTACATTATAATTTCGAACTACAGTGGCTTCCCATTTTTTAATACCAAAAACTTCTTCAGGAATTGTGATATCCATATCCTGTTTTACTTTTACCTGGCATGCCAATCGGGCTCCTTCTTTTAACTCCTTTCGGGTAAAATGGGGTGTTTCGGTAGGAAGTGCTTCACCTCCTCCAGAAAGCACATGACATTCGCATTGTATGCATGTACCACCACCTCCACAGGCAGATGGTAAAAATATTTTTTGATTTCCTAATGTTGAAAGTAAAGTTCCTCCGGAGCCAACTTCCAGTTTTTTTTCTCCGTTAATAGTAATTGTAACGGGGCCTGAAGGCGATAATTTTTGTTTTACAAACAATAAAAGACCAACCAACGCCAAAGTGATGAGCAAAAAAGCTGTTACAGTTGCTAAAATTGTTCCTGTTGTACCTGCTGCTAATATCATGTTATTCACTTATTTCTTCTTTATTTGTATTTTGAGAAACTACTTCTTCTATCGTTTTTTCCCTTTTTTCAATTTTTACAGTTTCCTGTTGTTGCTTCGGCTCTCCGTCATCACCGGTTAACATCCCTCCAAAACTCATAAAACCAATCGCCATTAACCCGGTAATAATGAAGGTAATTCCTAATCCTCTTAAAGCAGGAGGAACGTTTGAGTAGCGTATTTTTTCACGGATAGCCGCAATAGTTAAAATAGCTATAAACCAACCAATCCCTGAACTCAGCCCGTAATTAAATGCCAGTCCCAGTGAAGCAATTTCCCTTGATTGCATAAATAAAGAACCTCCTAAAATTGCGCAGTTAACTGCAATAAGTGGTAAAAAGATTCCTAGTGAGTTATATAAACCAGGTGAAAACTTTTCTACAACAATTTCTACCAGTTGTACCATGGTTGCAATAGTTGCAATAAACATAATAAATGACAAAAAACTCAGATCATAGGTGGCAAATTCCGGGCTGATCCATGCCAACGCCCCTTCCTGAAGTATGTATTGATCCAGCAACCAATTTAATGGTATAGTAATTGCCAAGACAAAAATAACAGCTGCCCCTAACCCTACAGCTGTTGTTACTTTTTTAGATACTGCAAGATACGAGCACATTCCAAGGAATGTTGCAAATATCATATTATCAATAAAAATTGATTTGAAAAATAATTCTATATGTTCCATAATATTAGTTATCAGTATTCAGTTATCAGTAATCAGTAATCAGTATTATTTTTACGCCAAATTTTCAGGTTCAAAATAACATGAAACCGAACACTTACTTAGTTTTCTTCAATTAACGCTTTATTTCTTGAACGCTGTATCCAGATTATAATCCCAATGGTAATTAAAGCCATAGGTGACAATAACATAAATCCGTTGTTTTCATATCCAAATGCATATAAACCGGTTTTTGCAATGGGGTCTCCCAAAACCGGAAAGCCTAATAAAGTACCTGAACCCAAAAGTTCCCTGAAGAAGCCAACAATAATGAGTATAACGCCATAACCTAAAGCATTACCAATTCCGTCTAAAAAGGATCTCCATGGGCCATTAGCCAAAGCAAATGCTTCAAAACGCCCCATAATAATACAGTTGGTAATAATTAAACCTACAAACACGGATAATTCTTTACTCAGTTCGTATGCATAAGCTTTAAGCACCTGGTCTACAACAATTACCAGGGCAGCTACCACAACTAATTGAACAATAATCCTGATTTTTGAAGGTATGATATTTCTCATCAGAGAGATTACTACATTACCTGCTCCCAATACAAACAACACGGCCAGCGTCATAACTATTGAAGCTTTTAATTGTGCTGTAATTGCCAATGCAGAACAAATACCCAATACCTGGATGGTAATCGGGTTATTATCTGCTAATGGGTCAGATATTAATTTTGCATCTTTTTTTGATAATAGTCCCATAATTTTCTCTCAGTGCCTAATTGAAAAGTACTTAAAATATTTAAAGTGCTTAAAGTATTTAAAGTTCTTAAACTTTCGGCGTTAATTTTACTAAACTACAATTTACTTGAAATGGAAGTGAAAATAGCTAACAATGCCTTGGCTTCATTTTTAGTTTGAAAAATTTTATCTTTTTCAGACCAATTTAATGCTTCAATAAGCTCTAGCCAATATACTGTTTCACTTGTTTCACTTTCACTAATCTTTATTTTATTTTTAAAATCTTTTTTACTCCTACTTCTATTTGCTTCTCTATAATTTGCCCCTATGCTAGTTCCAGATTTTGTCAATTGATTTTTAACAACTAATGCCTCAGGGTTTTTAGGCAATTTACCAGATAAATTAATTACATTAATTGCAAAATTTAATGTCCTTTTTTCTAATTGTCCGGCAAACTCCTTATTCGTCATAAATTAAGGCACTCCTAACTTTAATTTACTTTAAACGTTTAAAGTAAGGCAAATACATTCTAAGGTCTTTTTTAATCATGGCTGTTACCCCATCTCCAGTAATAGTTGAACCTGCAATTGCATCTACTTCATTATCATCTTTTATTTTATTAAGCGGGTCCGAATTACCTTTTGCCACTTTTATTCCTTCAAAGTTTCCATCATTCAAGAGCTCCTCTCCTTCAAAATCATCCATAAAAAAGCGTTCTTTAATGTTGGCTCCAAGTCCCGGGGTTTCACCTTTATGGTCAAAAAAGACTCCTTGTACCACCATATTTTTATCTAAGGCTATATATCCCCAGATCGCATCCCAGAGACCTTTGCCTCTCATAGGAACTACGTAAATAGTTTTCCCATCTTTTTCACCAACAAACAAAGGTAATTTTCTTGTATAGGATGGGTTCTTTGCTTTATCACCTTCTTTTTTTATATCTATTAAATAGGCTTCCGGATCTTCTTGTACATCATCACCCTGAATAACAAGTTGCCGGGTGATATATTTATTAAATACATCTGTTACTTCTGTTGTAGGTATAAAATCTACACTACCGGGACCCTCATTATTATTTATTCCCATAGCATAGAGTATATTTTGCTGTTTTTCAAGGCGTTCATTTTCTGTGATGGTAGGCTTTAGAGTCATTGCAACAAATGCAAGTAATGACCCTACCACTAATACCATACCAATTGCAAACAGTATCGTATATGAATTTTTTTCTGTATTAATTGCCATTTTTATGCAGTTTTAACTTTTATACGTTTTAATCTCTTCTTAACATTGGCCTTTACCACATAATGATCTATTGTCGGCGCAAAGACATTCATTAATAATATAGCCAACATCACCCCTTCCGGATATGCCGGATTAAATACCCTTATCATTATGGATATGAATCCAATAAAAAAGCCATAAATCCATTTTCCTTTATTTGTTTGTGAGGCTGTAACGGGATCAGTAGCCATATAAACTATACCGAACGCCAACCCACCTACAATCAAGTGCATCCAGAAATCCATACTCATTAACGCATAAAATTTACTGGTTTCAGTAATCCATCCTGCATGAACCACTCCATTAAATATCAGCCCCATTACAAGTGCACCAATTATACATGACAGCATAATTCTCCAACTTCCAACTTTTGTGAAAATGAGAAATAATCCGCCCAAAAGTATCAGTAAAGTAGATGTTTCCCCAACCGACCCGGGAATAAATCCGTAGAACATTTCAGCTATTGAATAATTAACAGGTTGATTTTGAGCCAGGTTTCCCAATATAGTTTCGCCTGATATAGCATCAACCTGAGCGCCTCCGGATATATCATTGGCCCTTTCGACGGCGCCGTGCACCCAAACTTTATCTCCACTCATCCACGTAGGATAGGCAAAAAATAAAAATGCGCGTATGGTTAAAGCGGGGTTCAGGATATTCATACCTGTACCTCCAAATACTTCTTTTCCTATTACAACTCCAAATACGACAGCTACGGCAAGCATCCAGAGCGGAATATCTATAGGGACAATAAGCGGAACGAGCATCCCGGTAACCAGGTACCCCTCTTCTACTTCGTGCCCTTTTATTACAGCAAAGATAAATTCAACTAATAATCCAACTCCATAGGACACGATAACCAACGGAAGAACCTTTTTTATCCCAATCCAGAAAGCGTCCCAGGATAAAAATTCTACAGGTGTGCCTAAGGCATTATAATGTTGAAAACCGGCATTAAACATACCGAATATTAAACATGGTACTAATGCCAGAATAACGATATTCATGGTTCGTTTTAGGTCGTCGGCAGCTTTTACATGAGTGCCCCCGTGAGTAGTATCGTTTGGCAGATACAAAAATGTATGTATGGCATTGAACGCAGGTGCCATTTTGGTCCCTTTGTACTTTTCTTTTAAACTATGTAATTTACTTTTTAAGCCCATTTTCCTATCCTATTTCTTTTAACATTAGGTCCAAACCTTCTCTGATTATTTTCTGGTGTGGTTGTTTTGAAACACATACAAATTCTGTAAGAGCAAAATCTTCCGGAGCTACTTCATACATACCCAACTGTTCCATTTCATCAAGATCTTTTACCATACATGCTTTTAACAATTGTAAAGGATAAATATCAAGAGGAAAAACATCTTCATACACTCCTGTAACAACAAATGCCCTGTGTTCTCCATTTGTATTCGTATTCAGGTTATATTTCTTTTTAGGAAATAACCATGAAAACGTTAATGCTCTTGAAACTGACACTTTATTGAAAACCGGTTTGTTCCAACCAAAGAACTCATAATCATTTCCTTCTGGAATTACGGTGACTGTATTGTTATAGTAACCTAAATATCCATCCGGTTCAACCTGATTCCCTGTTAAAACATTTCCATTTATGATTCTGATATTATTATCATTAAGCCCGGCATCATAAACAAAAGTAGATACCTCCGCTCCAATTTTAGTTGTATAGTATTTGGGTGTTTTTACACTACCTCCTGCTACTGCAATATGCCTTTCGGCATTGAACTTCCCTGTAAGCAACATTTCACCGATGATTATCAAATCCTGAGGAGTAATAGTCCAAACAACTTCACCTTTATTAATGGGATCTATTTTTGAAATCAAAGTACCTACATTTCCTGCTGGATGCGGGCCAGATACCTGATGCAATGTTACTCCTTTCAATCCCGCCATTGGAGAAGCAGTCCCTTTTCCGACAGAAACATGCATTGAACCCTCTGTTAATTTAGAAAGAGCTGTAACAGCAGCCTGAAGCTGTTTTTCCTTTCCTTTTAAAACATAATCATAATTTGATGCCAATGGAGCAGTAGCAAAAGCTGAAATGAAGATAGCTTTAGGCGTTTCATCAATACCAGCTATAATATCATAAGGGCGTTGTTTTATAAATGGCCAGCAACCTGTTTTTAGCAAGTAGGCTTTTATATCTTCAGGTTTCATTGAATCAGGGTTAATAACTTCATTCTCCTGAAATTCCTGTTCTTTATCTGCCTGAATCCTGATTTTTAAAATTCTTCTTCTTGCGCCACGTTCTATCTCTATGATTTTACCACCAACTGGAGATACAAACTTAATCTCCTCCCTTGCTTTATCAAAGAAAACGGGCTCTCCCGCCTTTACTACGTCTCCTTCTTTTAATAACAGCTTAGGTGTAATCCCGTGAAAATCTGCAAGTCTTATTGCATAAACATTACTTGGAACGGCTTTTGATGTAGTTTGTTCTGCCTCTCCTACCAAATGTATGTTCAAGCCCTTTTTAATTCGAATGTCATTTGACATATTCTAGACCTTATGGTTAAAAATTCGCTGCAAATTTATGAATTTATAGGCTATTTGTATATTGAAAACTATATTAGAATTATTATTTATACTGATTCTAAATAAAAGAATAAATACTTATATTTACAGACCGGCATTTTGTTTATATTTGCCTAAAGAATGGAATTTACAATGACATTAAATATCAAATACTTAAGCTTGTTTTTGTTAATAAATATCAATATTTATTCTCAGGTCCAGGTTGAAGTTGATCCACCCACCAATATAAAATCAATAGTATTTAAAGGGCCCGATGAAAGTATGCAGTTCCCTTTAGTGCGGTTGGGCGATCCTATTTTTCTGAATTTTGATGATCTCTATGCAGATGAGGAAGATTATTATTATAAAATTGAACATTGCAATTATGACTGGACACCTTCAGATATCCTAAAATCACAATATCTTGACGGTTTAGATAATCTAAGAATAATAAATTATAAAAATTCAGTTGCTACAATTCAACCATATTCCAACTACACATTACAAATACCTAATAAACAAACAAGGCTAAAATTGTCCGGAAATTATATACTTAAAATATTTGACAGCCGTGATGAGTTGGTTTTTTCAAGAAGATTTGTCGTATATAAAAACCTTGTAGCTGTTGGAGCCACCATTAAAAGAGCCAGGGACCTCAGTGTTATTGACCAGAAACAAGTAGTCCAGTTTATTATTAATTCTAATGACATTGAATTAATAAATCCCCAGGAAGAAGTAAAAATTGCCATTTTACAGAATTACAATTGGAATACAGTCATAACAAATATAAAACCTCAGTTTTATTCCAAAAATCAGCTAACCTATAAATATGATATAGAAACAATGTTTAATGGCGGCAATGAATATTTATTCTTTGACACCAAAGAAATACGCATATCCAACAGTGCCATTGCTACCGTAGAGCTCAAGGAAGTATATCATCAATTTTTATATACTGATCTAAACAGAAGAGATAGACTTTATACATACAATCCCGATATAAATGGTGATTTTATGATCCGGACTTTAGATGGTGTGGAAAGCGATCCTTATACGGAAGCCGATTATTCTTTTGTACATTTTAGCCTACCTTATGATGAAAGGATAGGATTGGATGCTATTTATATATATGGCAAATTCAATAATTACGAACTTACAGATGAAAATAAACTCCAGTTTAATCCTCAAAGTAAATTACTGGAAGGTAAATTATTGCTCAAACAAGGTTTTTACAATTATAAATATGTGAAAGCAGACGACAAAGGCAATATTGACTATAATTATATAAGTGGTAATAAATATGAAACCGAAAATGATTATCTTGTATTGGTTTATTACCGCAATTTCGGGGAACTTTATGATAGCGTAATCGGAATGGGGACAGCCAGCTCTACTAACATCTCAAATTAAGCATGAAAAAAAGGACAAAAGCCGGTTCCAGGCGTTTTTCTTTAAACTACAGAGGTGAAAAATGTCTTAATTGCAACCATCCTTTAGATAGAAGTGACAGGTACTGCCCCAATTGCTCCCAACTTAACAGCACAAAAAAAATAACTTTTAAAGATCTTATCAGCGAATTTTTTGCAAATGTGATTTCGTATGATTCGAGGTTTAGAAAAACGCTTTCAATACTTATTTTTAAGCCCGGAAAAATTTCTAAAGAGTATACCCAAGGCAAACGCTTAACCTACACAAACCCATTTCGTTTTTTATTAAGTCTGGCCATTGTATATTTTATAATGATAAGTTTTTCCAGTGATTTATCTGAACTTGACAGGATTGGAGACACTAATGGAACGAATTCAATTAAATTTAATGAATTTAACAGTTTAGCCGAAGAAGGCAACAAAAATACCAGCATTACAAATATAGACAGCATCCGTCACAATAATAAAAGGCTTGATTCTATAAGGATGCTCCGTCCTGAATTTTATTATGACTCTATAAACAAAAAAGGCAGCGTTGGGAGATTTTTTGCTAAGATTGATTTTTTTAGGGCCGGCATTGAACAAAACAAATTCTATACATATCAGGAAGCATTAAACACATTAAAAATTGAACCTTTATTTGAAAGCAGAACAACCTTTAGCGCAGCCCGAAGCATTGTTAAAGTTTCCAGGCAACCCGGGTCCTTCCTTAATTATCTCATTTCCAAAATACCGATAATAATCTTTCTTTTCCTCCCCTTCTTTGCCTTATTTATATGGCTTATTTATAATAAAAAAAAGTATTCTTATATGGATCATTTAATATTCGGGTTTCACAATCAATCTATGTTTCTTTTACTGCTCATAGTATCTTTAATCATTGAACTCATTTTCAAAATTGAACTATCAGGTCTTTTTTTTCTTGTCTTTCTTTTTTATCTCTATAAGGGAATGAGAAACTTTTACGAACAAGGGAGGGTCAAAACTTTTATAAAGTTTATTTTTCTCAATACAATCTTTTTTATCCTCGCTTCTTTTGTTATGCTTATGTACAGTTTAACTATTGTATTTATGTATTAAAAGCGTTATAACAGGCTAAACATTAAGCATTAAATGGTCTTTTATTAAATTTCATGCTGAAAAATGCAATAAAATGAAAGAAAATTTATATTTTTGAATATATTTCCTATATTTAAAAACTTTTGGAAATTACAATTTAGGCTTGATATTTACCATATAGTTATGATTACCCAAATTACTAAAGGCATAAAGATTTCTGTCGAGACTAGTTTTGAAGGTACCTTCTTCAAAAACTACAAGATGCATTTTGCCTTTGGTTACCGTATCACAATCGAAAATCAAAGTAAGGATTCCGTACAATTAAGCTCCAGGCACTGGCAGGTATTTGATGCTCTTAACAATATCGAAGTTATTGATGGTGAAGGCGTTATAGGAAAGAAACCTGTTATTAAACCCGGCGAAACACACACTTACAGTTCAGGATGCCTTTTAACTTCCCCCATAGGAGCTATGCGAGGACATTATAACATGATTAACTTTACTTCCACAAGGCGCTTCAGGGTATACATCCCTACATTTAAACTTTGTGCACCTTTTGCACTTAATTAATTTTATTTTCCTTTATATTTTAATGGTAAATACACAACTTTTTTAGTTTCAAAAAATTCTTCATTAAAAAAGTCAGAGAGATTATATATTTCACATGTGCTGTAAACACTTAATTCCTCGCTAAGATCACCTCCTTTTAAGCTAAGAATTCCGTTTTTAAGATCATGCAACTGATTTTTTGCAATTTTTCCTTTTACCAACTTTACAAAATGGGGCATATTGGTCACTGCCCTGCTTACAATAAAATCAAACACATCCTTTACCTTTTCTGCACGTATATGCTCGGCTTTTACGTTTTTTAACTCCAATGCTTCTGCAACCGCATGAACTACTTTTATTTTTTTTCCAATAGCATCTATTAAATGAAATTGTGTTTCCGGAAACATAATTGCAAGCGGTATACCCGGGAATCCCCCACCTGTACCAATGTCCAATACCTTGGAGCCAGGTTTAAAAGGTTGAACTTTTGCAATCCCCAAAGAATGCAAAACATGCCTTTCATAAAGCTCATCAATATCCTTTCTTGAAATAACATTAATCTTTGCATTCCACTCTTTATATATATTCTCAAGATTTATATATCTATCTAATTGATTATTAGTAATTTCCGGAAAATATTTTTTTAGTTCTTTAATTGACATCTCAACCTAAAATTTTAACAAAAATAAGTAATAATTAACTTAAATTTATTTCTAAATAGATACTTTGGACCATTATTATAGTTATTTTTGTATATTAATTAATAAATAAATATTTTAGCCCCCCAAATAGTAGAAATTATGAATGAAATAGCCACCCCTATACGTTTTTCCAGAAAAGACCCGGCACAATTTTTTAAGACATTGAATCAACGGGTAAACGGTTACTTTAAGGAAAACCAGGTGAAGAAAACCGGAAACTGGAAACTATACCTGAAAACGGTCATTATGTTCTCCATTTTTCTTGTTCCCTATTTTTTAATCCTTACCATAGATATGAACCAATGGTTACAATTATTACTTACCATTGTTATTGGCATAGGCATGGCCGGAGTTGGAATGAATGTAATGCACGATAGTAACCATGGATCCTTTTCTTCGAAATCGTGGATAAACAAAATCCTGGGAAGCAGCATTTATATCATGGCCGGTAATGTATATAACTGGAAGGTACAACACAATGTGCTTCACCATACATACACAAATATTCACGGACATGATGAGGATTTGGATTCAGGTAGAATCATACGTTTTACAAAGCATGCGGAGTGGAGAAGATTTCACAGGTTTCAGCATTATTATTCTGTATTCCTTTACGGGTTATTGACTATTAACTGGGCCATTACCACAGATTTTAAACAAATGAGGAGTTATCTGAAGAGGAAACTTTCTTATGGTAAATTTCCCAATCCTGCTAAAGAGTGGAGCGTTCTGATAATTACAAAATTAATTTATATAGGTATGTGGATTGTTCTACCAATGCTTATTTTAGATATGGCATGGTGGAAAATCCTTATAGGCTTTTTTGCAATGCATTATACTGCCGGACTTATCCTCAGTATAGTTTTTCAGTTAGCGCACGTTATGGAGGATATAGACACCCATATCCCTGAAGAGGACGGTACGATGAAAAACACTTTTGCGGTGCATCAATTGTATACAACTACTAATTTTTCTACCAAAAATAAAATAGTAAATTGGTTTACAGGTGGACTAAACCACCAGGTAGAACATCATTTATTTCCTAACATCAGCCACATACATTACACAAAAATTGCTAAAATTGTTAGAGAAACTGCAAATGAATTTAATTTACCGTATTACGAATACAAAACAACAAGAAAAGCTATAATTTCGCACTTTAAACACCTGAGGGAATTAGGTAAAAAACCAGTGTACGCATAATTAATAGTATTTTCAATGAATCAATTATCTGAAAGAATTCTGAACATGGCCACATCAGCTACGCTGGCTATGGCTGCAAAAGCAAGAGAATTAAAAGCTGAAGGGAAAGACATTATAGGATTAAGTTTAGGGGAACCCGATTTCAACACTCCTGATTTTATAAAAGATGCTGCCAAAGAAGCTATCGACCAAAATTACAACAGTTATTCACCTGTTGACGGTTATGCCGACTTAAAAGAAGCCGTAATTCAAAAATTTAAAAGGGACAATAATTTAACATACAAGCCTAATCAAATTGTAGTTTCAACAGGAGCTAAACAATCGCTGGCCAATGTTGCATTAGCCTTAATCAACCCTGGAGACGAAGTTATACTTCCCGCTCCTTATTGGGTAAGCTATTCCGACATTGTAAAAATCGCCGAAGGTGTACCGGTAGAGGTTCCAACATCTATTGATAATGACTTCAAAATGACTGCTTCCCAATTGGAAGATGCTATTACCCCAAAAACCAAAATGCTTTGGTATAGTTCACCATGTAATCCCAGTGGTTCAGTTTATAACAAACAGGAGTTAGAAGCAATAGCCGGTGTTTTAAAAAAGCACCCTCAGATTATTGTTGTCTCTGACGAAATTTATGAACATATTAATTTTACCTCTGAAGGTCATACAAGTATAGCCGGAATTGACGGGATGTACGACAGAACGGTTACTGTTAACGGAGTTTCTAAAGCCTTTGCAATGACGGGGTGGCGTATTGGTTACATTGGAGCTCCTGAGTGGATCGCAAAAGCCTGTAATAAAATGCAGGGTCAAATAACCAGTGGCGCTAATAGCATTGCTCAAAGAGCAACTATAGCAGCCCTAAAAGCACCTGTTAGCAAGATTCAATATATGATTGACGAATTCCACAAAAGGAGAGACCTTATCCTGGAACTTCTTGGTGAAATTGATGGTTTTAAACTAAATGTACCTGAAGGTGCTTTTTATGTTTTCCCTGATATTTCATCGTTTTTTGGAAAAACCATAAAAGGAAAGAAAATTGAAAACGCTTCAGATTTTTCTATCTTCTTACTAGAAGAAGCTAATGTGGCGACTGTTACCGGTGAAGCTTTTGGTGATGCTGACTGTATAAGGATCTCTTATGCCGCCTCTAATGACGAAATTAAAGAAGCGGTTAAAAGAATAAAGGAAGCGTTATCATAAGATAAACAATTCAAAGTATAGACTAAATACAAAACCACGCTACAAAGTGTGGTTTTTTTTATTGAAATTCTGCGTCACAAATATCACTAATTTATACTCCTTGATATAATTGTAAAGTTCATTTTGTTACCTTGGCACCTAAAACCCTTAATCGATTTCAGTCATAAAATAATCTGAAAGTCATAATATTGAACCTGCAGCAGACGGTTCAGCATGAATAAAAATTTAAAACAAAAATTAACATAGACTCAATAATCTAGTAACTTAATCAACATTTATAATACAAATCTAAAGGCGACAGACAGGTTAGTGGCAATAAACTGCAACCTGATATTTTTAGCCTATTTGGTTAAATACACGGTTTTATTTAAGTTCTCTTCCAGAAGATAGGTGTCAATAAAATAAGGACAGTAAATAATTCCAACCTTCCTACGAGCATTAAAAAGCAACACCACCATTTGCCTAAATCCGGAAGACTGTTAAATGTTGCTAACGGATGTAATTGCCCAAATGCGGGGCCTACATTTCCCAATGAAGAAGCAGCCCCACCTATAGCAGTCGTAAAATCGAGCCCCATAGCACCCAAAACCAAGGCTCCAATTATAAACAATAACATATAAAGAATAAAAAAACCTAATATGTTATAAACAATATTTTCCGGTACAGTTTTTCCGTTATGACGTACCGGGATAACAGCATTTGGATGTAATGTCCTTTTAAACTCCAACAATCCGTTCTTAATCATAAGCATATGCCGCACTACCTTTACCCCTCCCGAAGTAGAGCCTGCCGAACCACCCATAAACATAAGTCCGAAGAAAAAAACAGTTAAAAAAAAAAAAAAAGCACCATTAGAATGCATATATCTAATTAATGATCCGTAATTTACATTTCTCATAATATGTTCCACACT
>CALGUD010000051.1 GCA_937901915.1 uncultured Flavobacteriaceae bacterium | reverse complement strand
TTCTCTTTAGGTTATCCAGAATTTTTGCTTAAAACACAACATTTAGGAATGATCCATAATACTATTTGTTCTTTTAATTACATGATTCCCGAAGCGGGATTAATTCGACTAAATAAATAAGGGCTGCCTGACGGCAACCCTTATTTATAGTCTCATTAAAAAGGCAAGCTACCTACATCGCACCGCTACGACCACATACCCTTGCTGCGTTCCCGCCCTGGGGGATTCTGCAGGAGCTGGTCGTGTAGGACTTGCCGGGTGCAAATTTACAATAATTTTATATTTTCACAATGATTTTATCCGATAATCTCCATGTATTTTAATATTCCGAAGGAATTTGTTTTTTAATGTATTAGTAACAAAATACATCATAAAAATTTTGATTAATACTTTTATAATTATTAAAACTCATTATACATTCTTATTTTTGTGATACAACTCTTATTATACATCTTTAAATTAAAATGGATATTTATAAAATTTTAATAATCAGCTTTTTATCAATCGTATTAGCTGCCTGTAACGGGGCTCATTCATCTACAAAGAAAAAATTTTCCCTTGAGATTTTAAATTCAAAAAAAGAGTTTCAGGTAAATGATACCTTCAATATTAAAATCATCAATAAAAAAAATATTGAAATTGATTCCATAAAATATGAACTTTCAAGAGAGTTCATAAATGTAAACAACAATATTGTATCTCTTGAAAATGCAAAACTTGGCAAACAAGAGTTTACCGCTACTATTTACCATGATGGAAAAATTGAAAAAAACAGCACATCAATAACTATACTTTCTGATAAGGCTCCGGTAGTATACACATATAAAGTACTCAACGAATATCCTCACGACCAAAAAGCTTTTACCCAGGGATTAGAATTTCATAACGACACCCTTTATGAAAGTACAGGAAAAAAAGGCGAATCTTCACTTAGAAAAGTAGATTACAAAACGGGTAAAGTACTACAACAAGTAAATCTTAATGCAGCATACTTTGGTGAAGGTATCACAATTATGGATGATAAAATATATCAGTTAACATGGCAGGAAGGAACAGGTTTTATATATGACCTCAATACATTTAAACAGCTTGAAACTTTTAAATATGGAAATAGTAAAGAAGGCTGGGGACTCGCTAATAATGGAAAAAAATTGTTTAAAAGTGACGGAACTGAAAAAATATGGTTTTTAAACCCAAAAACACTTTCTGAAGAAGGTTACATCCAAACTGTAACAAATACATCTGTTTTTAATAAGGCTAACGAACTTGAATATTTAGACGGTAAAATATATGCAAATGTATGGCAAAAGGACAGCATTATGATTATAGATGCCAATACGGGTGCTATAATTGGAGTTATTGATTTTAGAGGATTGAAAGATCAAGTTACTAAAGGCAATAACCTGGATTTGGTTTTAAACGGAATTGCTTTTAATCCAACCACAAAGACCTTTTTTGTGACGGGTAAAAACTGGGATAAGCTTTTTGAAATTGAAATAGTAGAAAAATAATCCATTTGTTAATATCCTTTTACATTATAGCATGAAAACGCACGAAAAAATAATAGTGGTTTCTAAAGATGATCTCGACGATATGAACCATGTGAATAATGTGAGATATTTACAATGGGTTCAGGATATTTCTAAAGAACATTGGCTTACTTTAGCCCCTGAAGACATTATAAAAAATTATGCCTGGGTGGTTTTGTCTCATCACATAGATTACAAAAGTGCTGCTCTTTTGAATGACCCTATTAAAATTCAAACTTTTATAACAAAATCAGAAGGTGTTACTTCTGTTCGTAAGGTAGAAATACACCATTCTAAAACAGGTAAACTTATTGCAGAGGCAGAAAGTAAGTGGTGTTTATTAAATGCAAAAACTGGTAGGCCAACCCGGATTTCGAAGGAAATTACCGATTTGTTTCACTGAAATAAAGTAGGTTTTTTGTTAAAATTTAAACACTCATCAAAAAATCCTATTTTTACATAAACTCATAAAAAACAATGAAAAGAAGTCTTTTGTGCCTTTTTATTCTGGTTATGGTACTATTGTGGAGTTCCTGTAGAAAAGATTTTGAATTTTCTCCAAGTTCAGGAAAGCTTACCTTTTCCCGCGATACAGTTTTCCTTGATACAATTTTTTCCAATATTGGATCAGGTACATACAACCTGAAAGTTTATAACAGAAGTAATGACGATATAGTAATCCCTTCTGTCCGCTTAGAACAAAGGCAGCAATCTAACTATAGGTTAAATGTTGATGGAAAAGCCGGAAAAGAGTTTAATGATGTAGAAATCATGGCAAAAGACAGCATTTATATATTTATAGAAACCACTGTAGATATTGAACCTATCACCTCTACAGAAACACAGTTTTTATATACTGATGCCATAGCTTTTGATTCCGGTTCTAATGAACAAAAAGTAGAACTGGTAACACTTATCCAGGATGCAGTTTTTTTATTTCCTGACAAGGAAAATGGTATTAAAGAATCATTATTGCTGGATGTTGATACCAATGGAAACGAAACCCGTATTGAGGGATTTTACCTTGAAGATGATGAACTTATTTTTACCAATGAAAAGCCATATGTGATTTATGGTTATGCTGCTGTAGAAAATGGAAAAACACTTACAGTAAATGCTGGTGCTCGTGTGCATTTTCATGCGGGTTCTGGAATTATTATCGCAGATGGAGCCTCCCTTAAGGTTAATGGCGAACTAAGTACTGATCCGGTATTGCTTGAAAATGAAGTTATTTTTGAAGGTGACAGGCTAGAAACCAGCTTCAGTAATATACCCGGACAATGGGGGACTGTATGGTTAACAGATGGCAGTACTGCTAATGAATTAAACTACCTCACCATAAAAAATGCTACCGTAGGTATTTTAATGGATAATAATGATGGATCTTCAAATCCGACCCTCACCATTAAAAATACTAGTATTTATAATTCTTCAAACTTTGGGATTTGGGCAAAAACAGCTCATATCAATGCCGAAAATCTCGTAATAGGCAACGCAGGACTATCATCTCTTTACTGTAACATTGGAGGCATTTATAGCTTTAAACATTGCACTTTTGCCAATTATTGGACCAGTAGTTACAGGAATTTACCTGCTGTATTAATTGATAATTATTTAGATTTGGGAGATGGTACCATTTTTACGGGCGATCTCCAACAAGCAAATTTTTCTAATTGTATTATATACGGGAATAATAACTATGAATTGCTTTTTGATAAAACAGATAACACTTCTTTTAATTACAATTTCAAAAACTGCCTTATAAGATTTGATGATTTTAACACACAGTTTGAAGGTGATCCTCTATATGATTTTACAAATTCTTCTCTGTTTGAAAACATTTTTTTAAATGAAAACCCTGATTTTAAAGATTCTCAGAAACAAGATTTTAAAATCGGAGAAGAATCCACAGCCATTAATCAGGGTAATCAGGAAACGGCTATGGAGGTTCCATTAGATATACTGGGAGTAGACAGGACAAGTACTCCAGACTTAGGTGCTTATCAAAGTATGATTTTTGAAGAAAATTAATTGTCCCCATTTCTTAAATAAAACACAAAAAAGAAGCTGTGGCATTCATAAAAAGTATTTTGGTATATCTTTAACCGATTTTAAACCAACCAATCCTTAAGTGTATGAAATTATTGTCCGGAATATTAGTTATGACTTTGCTTGTAACTGTGAGTTGTACTACCAAAACCAAGGAAACCACTAACAAAGAAATTACATTAGTTGATACTGTAAGTACAGAATGGGAATATTTGTTAGACAGCAACCTTAGCAAATGGGAAATGTATTTAGGTTACCCACAAAATTCTCAACAAGTTGAAGGGTTAAAAAGGGATGAAACCGGAAAATACCTGGAACCCATTGGCAAAAATAAAAATCTGAACAATAACTTCTCTGCTATTATCGAAAATGATGAACCTGTTTTACGTATTTCAGGAGAATACTACGGATGTGTGGCCACAAAAGAGGAATTCGAAAATTATCATTTATCTCTACGTGTTAAATGGGGGACACTAAAATGGGAACCCCGTCTAGACAAACCTATGGATAGTGGCATTCTATATCACAGCATAGGAGAGTATGGTGTAGACTACTGGCGAGCCTGGATGCTTTCCCAGGAAATGCAGGTAGTAATTGATGAAACCAATAAAGAAGGTATGGGAGATTATTGGTCTATCGCAAATTCAGAGATCACTATCAGGTCAACACCTATCGAAGAAGGCGAAGGTTATGTTTTTGATCCTGAAGCTGAACCCGTTCATTTTGAAGGTAGTAATAATTTTTGTTATCGTAAAGGTGATTTTAATAAAGAAAATGATTGGGACATATTAGAGCTTATCACATATAATGGTAATAGCTTACATATAGTAAACGGACATGTGGTGATGGCACTTACAAACTCCAGATATAAGGATGAAAACGGGAACAAAATCCCATTAACTAAAGGCAAAATTCAAATACAAAGTGAAGCTGCAGAAGTTTTTTATAAAGACATAAAAATCAGGAAAATTAATAGTATTCCTGCTGAATACATTAAATATTTCCCATAAACATTTCTTTAAATAAAATTAATTAGCTTTAAAGCTATAAACCTTTATTGATTTTTGAGGTAGAGAAATATTTTTAAAAATAAGACAGAATCCCTTTCTTAATTATTTTATTAAAACTATTAAAAAACGTAAATTATCATGCATATATTATAAGTGGTCTTCATGTTTAATTAATATAATAAAATGAAAAAAATACTTCTACTTATCATTTACATGAGTTTACATACCGGCTTTGCTCAGCAATTTAAGCCCGTTAACAAAAATGCAACTAAAGAAGCAAAAAAATTATTAGCTTATCTGTATTCTATAAATGGGGAGCATATACTCTCAGGGCAGCATTGTTATAATCATGAACCAGATAAACTTTACAATCTGGTAAACGAAATGACAGGAGAATATCCAGCCGTATGGGGAACAGATTTTATATGGGGAGGAACAGAGGATCCTGGTGAAAAAGTAGTAGCAGATGCCGTTCAAAAACACAAGGAAGGCTCTATAATAACTCTTATGTGGCATGCAGGAAGACCTATTGATGAACCCCCTTTTACGTGGAAAGAAAGTGTGCAGGGTGAACTTACTGATGATCAATGGAAACAACTCACAACACCGGGGACAAAAATTCACACTACATGGTTGGCCCAGGTTGACAAAGTTGCAACACATCTAAAAAAACTTCAGGAGGCTAATGTGCCGGTGCTTTGGAGGCCATATCATGAAATGAATGGTGTATGGTTTTGGTGGGGAGATAAAAAAGGTGAAGACGGATATCAAAAACTCTGGAAAATGATGTATGACCGATATGTGAATTATCACAAATTAAATAATCTTATTTGGGTGTGGAATGCAAATGCACCGAGAGATATTCCCAAAGATGAAGCTTTTCCGTATGAAGATTTTTATCCCGGACATCAATATGTAGATATTCTCGCTACAGATGTCTACAATTTTGATTATGAACAAAAAGATTACAACGAACTTTTAGAACTTGCCGAAGGAAGATTAATTGCATTAGGAGAAGTTGGCCAACTTCCTAAAACTAATATTCTTGATGTTCAGCCAAAATGGTCATGGTTTATGGTGTGGAGTACCTGGCTTACGACACATAATTCAGAAGAAAGGGTTAAAAATATATATGGTTACGAAAAAACCCTTAACCGCGATGAAGTAAAAATCACAAAATAGATATTTAACAAAATAACTGCTTTTTAAAACATCCATATTAGATACTTTTATACCACATAACTAGTAAATAATTATAAACATGAAAAAAATTAATGTTAAGTACCTATTAACTTACATCCTCTTAATTGCCTTCAGTATTTCCTATGCCCAGGAAAAGTTAAGCAGAGTAAGTGTAAAAGGGAATGATTTTGTAACCGAAGACGGTAAAACGATTGTTTTTAGGGGTCTCAATACAAGCGATCCGGACAAACTTGAAAATGAAGGCCATTGGAACAAAGCTTACTTTGAGGAAATGAAAAAATGGGGCGCTAATATTGTACGCTTTCCCGTGCATCCAACAGCATGGGTAAAAAGAGGAAAAGAAAATTATTTAAAACTTTTGGATGATGGTATACAATGGGCGGGCGAATTAGGCATGTATGTTATTATTGACTGGCACAGTATAGGTAATTTACGTACAGAAATGTATCAAAGTGACATGTATGATACTACGCAAAAACAAACTTTTGATTTCTGGAGAACCATAGGTAAAAAGTATGGAGATAACACTACCGTAGCATTTTACGAACTCTTCAATGAACCCACAACCTATCACGAAGAGTTAGGAACAATAACCTGGAGCCAATGGAAAGAACTGAACAAAGAAATGATAACTATAATCCGTGCTAATGGTGGAAAAGGAATCCCTTTAGTCGCGGGATTTAACTGGGCATATGATTTAACTCCTGTCAGGGAAAATCCTTTAGAAGTTGAAGGAATTGCATATGTGAGCCATCCTTATCCCCAAAAAAGGGAAAAGCCCTGGGAAAAACAATGGGAAAATGACTGGGGGTATGTAAAGGAAAAATATCCGTTAATATTGACAGAGATAGGTTTCTCTGGACCCGAAGATCCAGGCGCACATATTCCAGTAATCAGCGACGAATCGTATGGAGATGCTATAACTAATTATAGTGATGAAAAAGAAATATCCTATGTAGTTTGGGTTTTTGACCCTCAATGGGCTCCAAGATTATTTGAAGACTGGAATTATACCCCTTCCCGACATGGAAAATATTTTAAAAAGAAACTACAAAGTTATAAGTATTGATATAAAAATCCCGTTTTAAACGGGATTTTTTAACGTTAAATTTTTCATTATTCACTCTGCTCATAATCATTTTTAATTTACATTTGATACCTGTTTAAACAAGATTTATTTCTACTATGAATGATATTAAAACAACCAATACATTATTATTGATCATTGTTATCCCATTGGTTTTTTGTTTATTAAAAATATTGTCTTTTATTTTTGTACCTCTTATTTTTTCAATGTTTTTGGCTTTATTATTTCTGCCATTAATGAGATGGTTAAATAGAAAAAACGTACCCAAATACATCAGCATTTTTTTTATAATAGTTTATTGTTGTCGGAGTATTAAAAATAGGCGGACAGTTAGTCCTACTTTCGAGTAAAGAAATAATGTCAACAGATACTGCATTTTTTGAGAAAGCAGAAACAAAATTGGTTACGCTAATACACTCTGTGGAATCATTTTTTGGAGTAGAAGAGGCAGATGAAGGGGAAAATTTTTCTTCTTTAATTAATAAAGATTACCTTATAGCAAACTTTGGCACAACTGTAGATTTTATTGGCAACACATTAACCATGATGTTAATGACCTTATTTTTCGTGGTATTATGGCTTGCAGAATCTATCAATGTTCAGAAATTATTAAACACTACCATATTAAAACAAAAGCATACATCGGTTAAAACCTTCATGAAAATTGAAAAAGACTTAATTACTTTCATCAAAGTTAAATTCCTGGTAAGTTTATTCACAGGTGTAGGTATTAGTTTAGCATGCGTTTTTTTTGATGTCAGCTTCCCTATTTTCTGGGGTCTTTTTGCTTTTGCCATAAATTTTGTACAGATGGTAGGGTCATTTATTACTGTCATTTTATTAGCATTGTTTGCTTTTGTTGAATTAGACCCTACAAGTCATTTGTTCTTCTTTATTCTTGTTATTACAGGTGTAGAAGTATTGTTTGGAAGTATTTTAGAACCGATATTTATGGGTAAATCCTTTTCTCTCAATGTGATAACTGTTTTGGTTATGCTTATGCTTTGGGGCTATCTTTGGGGTGTGCCGGGATTAATAATGGCAATTCCAATCACTGTATTCATTAAAATTATATTAGAGCAATTCCCAAGAACCAAAGTCATAGCAAATATGCTGTCATAAGTATAAAATAAAGTACTGCTAAGTTTGACACTAACGTATGTAACAATAATATTATCCTTTCATCTTCTTAGGCAAAATAGTTCCATACTTATCAATTAAATAAACCAGTGAAGCCATGGTAGCAGCACCTAGTTCAAGTTCTCGTTTATTTACATGCTCAAAAGTATCACTGGCTGCATGATGGTGGTCAAAATAACGCTGAGAATCCGGCTTAAGCCCTGCCAGAACCAGGCCGGTATCTTTAAGGGGCCTTATATCGGCACCTGGATATCCTTTGGTGAATGAGTGTATTAAATAGGGTTCAAAGAGAGGCTTCCATTTCAATATTCTTTCAAAATTTTCATCATCACAATCAAATGCAAAACCCCGTGGGGTAAATCCGCCATTATCACTTTCTAAAGCAAACACATGATTTTCTCCTTTAGCCTTTGCTTCTTCAGCATATTTATTTCCTCCACGTAACCCGTTTTCTTCATTCATAAACAAAACCACCCGAAGAGTACGTTTAGGTTTATAACCTGTTTCTTTTAGAAGCCTTAAAACCTCCATACTTTGTACACAGCCGGCACCATCATCATGTGAGCCATCTCCCAAATCCCATGAATCTAAATGTCCGCCTACAGTAATAATTTCATCAGGATACTCACTGCCTTTTATTTCTCCTATTACATTATGAGATAGTACATCAGGATAAACTTTACATTTCTGACTAAAATAGAATTTTACATTTTTATCCAAAGCCAGCATTCCGCTCAATAATTCGGCATCATTTGTACTGATAGCTGCTGCCGGAATTCTTTTATTTACAGGAGCATCTTCATAACTCATGGATCCGGTATGAGGAAGGTTATCTAACTTTAAAGTCAGTGAACGCACAATAACACCTACAGCACCATATTTTGCGGCTTCTACGGCACCAGAGTAACGTTGGTCTACACAGTTACTATAAGCATCAAATGTATTAATTAAATCTACCTGCATAGGACGGTTATAAAAAACAATTTTACCTTCAATTTTCTCTTTACCAAGTTTGTCCAGCTCCTCAATTCCTTTTACCTCAACAACATTTGCTTTGAGTCCGCCATCGGGTGTTGCTACTGAACCACCAAGTGCACAGATATTAACCAGATGCGTTTGTCCGGGTTTCGTTTCTACATAGGCATATTCTTTAATTCCCCTTACCCATTTAGGCACCATTACAGGTTGCAACCAAACTCTATCCAAGTCAAGGGATTCTAATTGAGACTTTGTATATTCAACAGCTCTTTCAGCATTGTATGAACCGGAAAGCCTCCCTCCTATTTGATTGCTTAAATAATCTAACCAATTATAACTTTGCCCGTTAACTAATGCTGTTTTATATATTTTTTCGAGCTGAAGTTCATCTTCCTTGGTCTGGGAATAAGCAAAGCCACTTATTAAAAATATCAGTATTATTATTATTTTTTTCATTCTTTTTCTTTTTAAGCAATAGTTTTTTAATCAAGTAGGAACTTACGTATTTAAGTTTCAGCCTCCAATTGTTTTTTGTACTCGTCTAAATCAGCTTTTATTTCATCACTAAGCTCCGGTTCATCTATGTCTTTATAATCTTTTAAAACATCATACAAAATGTCTGCCACAATTACCCGGGCAGCATCTTTATTATCAGCCGGTATTATATACCAGGGTGCATATGGTGTTGAAGTTTTGTTTATGGCTTCTTCATAGCAACCTAAATATGTATCCCATAATTTTCTTTCCTTTAGGTCGCCTGGTGAAAATTTCCAGTTTTTCTCCTTAAGGTCAATCCTTCGCAAGAGCCTGTTTCGCTGTTCTTCTTTGGAGAGGTTCAAAAAAAACTTAAATATAATAGTCCCGTTTTGAGCTACATGCTTCTCAAAATTATTAATTTGTTCAAAGCGGCTTTCCCAAAATTCTTCATTAACATCTTCAACAGAATTTATTCCAGGGATATTCTCACCTAATATATATTCAGGATGCACCCGGGTAACTAAAACATTTTCATAATGGGTTCTGTTAAAAACACTGAATTTTCCTCTTTCAGGCAGAGCAATGGCATGCCTCCATAAATAATCGTGTTTTTTTTCGAGCTCCGTTGGCACTTTAAAACTATGTACCACTACCCCTCGGGAATTAAAATCTTTAAACACCTCTCTAATAAGACTGTCTTTTCCCGCTGTGTCCATTCCCTGTAAACAAATTAACACTCCATACTTACCATGAGCATACATTGTATCCTGGAATTTACCGAGTTTTTCACGAACATCTTCTAATTCCTCTTCAAGTTCATCTTCTGTAATGTTTAAATCTTCGTATGAAGAATAATCTGATAATTTGATTTCTTTGGTTACCTTATAATGTGAAGTCTTTATTTTTTTCATTTTAAAAAAATATTTGATAAATATATGAAGTTAGAACCCAAGATTAAAATATTGGTATAGTGTTGATCTTTTGTTTTATGGACTAAATGTTGTATTATTGCTATGCCTAAAATTACGAACCTTAAATATACTTATGCTTATGAAAAAGGTTATTTTTTTTCTTACCTTATTTATTCCGGTAGTTCTGCAAGCTCAGAACACTTCATGTGAAAAAGCGTACTCTAAAGCATCTTATGCCCTTTTGCATATTCAAAAGGCTTTAAAAGCGGATAATTTTGATCATCAAATGTATTTTGCGGAAAGAGCCTATGAAGCTTTTTCTGAGACTCAGGAGTCCTTACAAGGTTGTAATTGCCAGACTGCTTCTGATGCTGTTTATGAAGGTGTGCAGAATAGTCAAAGTGCAATTAACCCTGATAAATGGGAAACCGGAAGGTACTTTTGTAAAAAAGCTTTGGAAAATGCACGCACGTTAATTGATGCTATTTCTATATGTAATGAATCAGGTTTTTCTTCCAGTTACACCCCATCTGAAACAACCACCACCGATACGAGTGATATTTCCACGGCTGTGGAAAATGATGCTTTGATCAGTGCAGAAACAGAATCTATACAAAAACAACAATTAACCCTGGAACAAAAGCGACAACAACTTTTGGAAGAACAGAAAAAACTGGAAGAGCAAATACGCAAGCAAGAACAATTAAAACAACAAATGGTTCAAAACAGGGAAATTGAACTTCAAAACCAGATAAAATTAAAAGCAGACAGTGAAGCTGCTATACAGAATTTGGAAAGAGCTCTCAGTAATTTGTTTGATACATATAATTGTGCAAATGTTAATTTATCAAATAATAACTCATATCTCCGAAACAATGATGCGCTACAAAATGAAAGTCTTGAGCAAACAAAATTGTTTTATATGAATAAAACCATTGAAGTTCTTAACAGTGCTTTAAGCCAATATCAAAAATGTAAATAATATAAAATAAAATATAAGAAATGGGGGGCTTTAGCCTCCCAATTTATTTACTGGCAAATAGTTTTACATCATCTTCAGACACCTCTTTCTCTCCCAAAATAATAAGCCTTTCAACCACATTCCGTAATTCACGTATATTGCCTGTCCAGTCATATTCCTGGAGTAACTTCACAGCTTTACTGGTAAACTTCTTTGGCGTATTGCCTTGCTCCTCGGCTATTTTATTTGAAAAATAGTCAATAAGTATGGGTATATCTTCTCTCCTGTCGTTAAGAGCCGGTACTTTTATTAGTATTACAGCCAACCGATGATACAGGTCTTCTCTAAACTTGCCGTTTTCAATTTCTTTTTTGAGATCTTTATTTGTTGCCGTTATTACCCTTACATCAACACTTATGTCTTTATCACTCCCTACCCTCGATATTTTATTTTCCTGGAGTGCGCGTAATACCTTGGCCTGTGCAGAAAGACTCATATCGCCAATTTCATCTAGGAATATGGTTCCACCATTCGCGGTTTCAAATTTACCTGCCCTGTCTTTAACTGCCGATGTAAATGCCCCTTTTACATGCCCAAAAAGCTCACTTTCTATCAGCTCTGAAGGAATTGCCGCGCAGTTTACCTCTACCATGGGCGCTTTTGATCTGTCACTTTTTTCATGTAGCCAATGTGCTACCAGTTCTTTACCTGTTCCATTAGGGCCTGTGATCATTACACGTGCATCGGTAGGGGCCACTTTTTCAATCATTTCTTTAATCTGCGAAATAGCTTTACTATTGCCCACCATTTCGTAATTCTTGCTGACTTTTTTCTTAAGCAGTTTATTTTCAACTACCAGTTCTTTTCTATCCAGTGCATTTCTAACGGTATTTAAGAGCCTGTTTAAATCAGGTGGCTTGGATATATAATCAAAGGCTCCCAACCGCATTGTATTTACTGCAGTATCTAAATCCCCATGTCCGGAGATCATAACGAACGGAACTTCAGGTTTTATACTTTTTGCAGCCTCAAGTACTTCGACACCATCCATTTTTGGCATTTTTATATCACAAAGAACCAAATCATAATCGGCCTGTTTAATCTTTTCTATACCTGATAACCCATCTTCGGCTTCTTCAACTATATATTTTTCATTTTCTTCTGAAAGAATTTTAACTAGCACACGTCGAATTGCAGCTTCGTCTTCTATAATAAGTATTTTAGGCATTCTTTAAAATTTAAATCTGATTCCTGTTCTTCCGTAAAAGCTGTTTGTATCATTAATAGTAAGCACATCATCACCATCATCGTCACGCAGCCTGATATCATTTATAATTGTGTGCCCAGCGTATAAATATAATAAAAGATGATCAGTAAAATAATATTCATAGCCTAAACCTGAGAGTAAAGTAGTCATTGAAATGGTAGAACCAATACCTCCATCCGGTAAGTTAATATCATCCTGAATATTTGCATAAAAACCATCGAGGGTAATAAAACCCTGCAAAATGTGCTTTTCATTAAAATGATACTTCAAATTAGATTTTGGCGCACCCAAGGTAAAGGTCCAGTCGGGATGAAACCTCCTGAAATAATTAATAATAGGCAAGGGATACGGGCGGCCCGAAATTGTGGAATAGTTTATACCCAGTATTAATCTCCAGGGTTTAGTCTGTTCGGTTAATTCCAGGTCGGTTTTATCTTTTATTAAAAATGCTTCACCCTCAAAAACATAATCATCACGGGTTAATTTGTCATTAAAGTTAGAAGTTATAATAATTCCTGCTTTAACAGCATACCGCCAGTCATTTTTCATTTTCCATGTATAACCCAAAGAGGGATTTAATGACTGAAAACGTTCTTTATCATTAGTCACAAAGGTAAATTCGTCCCTTAATTTCATATTTATATTACGGTACTCAAATCCCGGTACCAGATAACTATCCTCGCCGATTTTAATTGGCGCATTAAGAAAAGCTCTGAACCGCCTGAAGGTGTTATCAGAATCTGACTGGGGAAAGTATGTGTATTCTACGCGAAACAAGTCACTGGTTTGTGTGTAAATAGTAGACGTAAATAATATAAATAGTATAAAAATTATTGATTTTATCCTTTCCATATAAGCATTTTTACTCTTTTTTATCTATACTCGTATACATATGTACGTCTCGTTGAGGGAAAGGGATTGTAATATTATTTTTTCGAAATAACCTATCTATTTCAAACCTGATATCACTTTGAATAAGAAATCTTTCAAAACCATCATCTATTGTGAAAATAATTTTAAATATCAAGGCACTATCTCCAAAGTCAGAGAAAATTACTATTGGTTCACCAGGCTCTATAACTTTTGGGTGAGATTTAGCGGCTTCCAAAAGTAATTTTTTACTAACTGTACATCACTACCATAAGCTACCCCTACAGTAACGCTTTCCCTGATCCGGTTGTCATTCTGGGTCCAATTATATAAACTGGACGTCAGATATTTATGGTTAGGCATAATCAATACTTTATTATCCCTGGTCACAGCTCTCGTGGTTCTTAAATTTATTGCTGTAATCCTGCTCACTTTATCTTCAATCTCAATAATATCACCAACATGAACCGTTTGGTCCATTAAAATAAATGCTCCGGCAAGCAAATCCTGAAAGAATGTTTGTAAGGCCAATCCGACACCTACAAGTAAAACAGCAGAAGCTGCGAAGATGGCTGTAACATTTATCCCTATGGAGTTAAAGGTTACAAGTATTACAATGAGGTATATAATCCATTTTGTGAAAGAAAATATGGGTGTAAACTTTCTTTTATTCTGTATCGGAAGTTTTCTTGATAAGAATCTTTGTAATAATCCCAAAACAATTGAGGTGATTATGAGGACTACTATAATGAGAATTACCAAGCCGACCGTTATAACAATAGATTCATCCTTATTAGAATAAATAACCATGCCCAGGAAATTCTTTATGCTCTCCCACACACTTGTTTTAACCATTTCTATTTCTTCCATATCAATATTTAAACCATCTGTATAGTTCTCTATATGTAGGTTTTTTTCCATACATAAGAATCCCTACTTTATAAATTTTTGATGCAAACCATAAGGCTCCTATAAAGGTAAGATATAATAATAAAACAGAAACCGCAATTTGCCATCCCGGAACACCAAAAGGAATACGCATAAGCATTACTATGGGAGAGGTAAAGGGAATAAATGAAAATACGGTAGATACCGTACCATGCGGGTCTTCAATTACAGTAAAAATACCTACATAGACTGCCAACATTAAAGGTACCATAACCGGAAATAAAAATTGCTGAGTATCGGTCTCATTATCTACAGCGGCCCCAATAGTAGCATACATAGAACTGTAAAGCAAATAACCTCCCAAAAAATAAATAATAAACGAAATTATAAGTTCGGTTAAAGGTAATTTAAATAACTCTATCATTAAAGAAGTTATTGCCTGATCTGCTTTATCATTAGCAGCAGCCTGCATCAACATTTCATTTTGGGGGGACTTCATAACTGCTAAGTCAACTCCAAAAATCATTGAGGCCACAAGCATCAATATCATGCCCACAAAAGTCCATATTAAAAATTGTGTAATACCTGCTAAGGAGGTTCCAACGATTTTACCCAGCATTAACTGAATAGGTTTTACTGAGGATATGATGATTTCTACAATCCTGCTTGTTTTTTCTTCTATGACACTCCGCATGATCATATTGCCGTAAATGATAATAAACATCATCAGCAAATATCCTGCGGCACCTCCAAAAATAAGTTTCAACAAGTTTCCACGTTCCGAAGATTTTTCCCCTGAAAAGTCTTCAAAAGAAATATTAACATAAACTTTGGAAGCTTCTATCATTGAGGCATCTACCCCTAGCTTTTTTAGATTGGCATCGAAAATTCTTTTCTCAATTTTCTTTGTAAATCCGTTAACAACAGACATGGATGGGGATTCTTTTGAAAAAAACTGAATTTTATCTGCAAAATTATCTGGAGCTACATCGGGAATATAAAGTAAACCATAAGAGTTTCCATCCTGAATCATTTTTTTTGCATCTGCCAGCGTAACATTCTCTAAAATTTGATAATTAGTATAAATATCATTTTCAAATTCATTAAAAAATTGAGATGATTCGTCTAAAACAGCAATTGTTTTTACTTCGCTGTTATTTAACTTAGATAAGTATGCAACCAGGCTGAATAAAGCTAAAAAAATTAGCGGAATCAAAAAGGTCATTAATATAAATGATTTGTTTTTGATCTTAACCAAGTATTCTCTTTTAAGTATCAAAAAGAAATTTCTCATGCTAATCGTTTTTTACCGCTTTAATAAAAATATCATTTACACTAGGTATAACTTCAACAAAATGTACAACCTGGGCTTTACTACTAAGATAATTAAGCAAATCGTTTGGGGTATGTCCATTTTGAAGTTGGATTTTTAGTTTAAGTTCCTCCCCTATACTTTTGAAATCAGTATCAGAAACTAAAAATTTTTCTGAAAGTTCGTCTTTGAGCCTATGTTTATCATTAGATTCCAGTCCTATTTCAAATACGTTATTTTTGTAATGACGTTTTATATCTGTCAGTTTTCCATCCAGGATTTTTTTTGATTTATTTATCAGGGCTATATGATCACAGAGTTCTTCGATGGATTCCATTCTATGGGTTGAAAAAATAACAGTGGCCCCGTTATTTTTTAAGTTAATTATTTCGTCTTTTATCAGGTCGGCATTTATTGGATCGAAACCGCTGAAAGGTTCATCAAAAATAAGCAGTTCCGGTTCATGTAATACTGTAACAATGAACTGGACTTTTTGTGCCATTCCTTTTGATAATTCCTGAACTTTTTTATTCCACCAATCATTAATATCCAAACGCTCAAACCAATATTTAAGACGATTTTTTGCCTCTACTTTACTTAATCCTTTTAACTGGGCGAGGTAAATAGCCTGCTCCCCTACTTTCATACTTTTATATAAGCCTCTTTCCTCAGGCAAATACCCAATTGCAGATATATGCTTTGGATGCAGTGGCTCCCCTTTAAACAAAATCTGACCTTTATCCGGATATATGATCTGATTAATGATCCGGATAAGTGAGGTTTTCCCTGCTCCGTTGGGACCTAAGAGTCCAAATATTTTTCCTTTCGGTACTTCAATTGAAATATTGTTAAGTGCGGTATAATTCCCATATTTTTTGGTAACATTTTCTGCAACCAATAAATTATTCATAATCATAACAGTTTACTCAAAGATATTGAAATAGGTTTAAATGAATTATGGATATTGAGTTTATTTTTAAGAAGTATTATTTAAGAATCTTCAAAGGTTTTTATAAACAAAAACCCACCCTTAATAAAAGAATCAAGGATGGGAAAAAATTGCTATGAAAAAGAAAAATAACACCAGTATAAAACCAGTGTTATAACAAAGATACTTTTTTTTTGAACATAGAAAAGAATAAATTATGAAAACATATCCTTAACCTTTTCAAAAAATGACTTGTCACTTTTTTCAGGCTTTGGCATAAAGTTTTCGTCTTTTTCCATTCGCTCAAAGAAATCTCTTTGTTCTTTTGACAATGTTTTGGGTGTCCACACATTTACGTGAACCAATAAATCTCCATTGCCATAACCATTAATATCCGGGATGCCTTTACCTCTTAACCTCAGTATTTTTCCGGATTGAATTCCTTCTTCTAGTTTTATCCTCACCTTCCCGGTTACTGTATCAATCTCTTTGGAAGTTCCCAATATGGCTTCCGGGATACTAACATACAGGTCATAATGCAAGTTATCACCTTCTCTTTTTAGTGTTGAATGTTCCATTTCTTCAATAGCCACCAAAAGATCGCCCGGAATACCGTCTCCCGGGGCATCATTACCTTTACCCGTTACTTTAAGTTGCATACCATCGGCTACTCCCGGTGGTATTTTTATAGAAACTGTCTCCTCTTCTACTTTTAATCCCTGAGCATCAGCATCAGCAGGTCTTTTGTCCATAATCTGTCCCGCTCCTCCACATGAATTACAGGTAGATGCGGTTTGCATTCGCCCAAGAATAGTATTGGTGATCCTCGTTACTTGCCCTGCTCCGTTACATGTAGGACAGGTTTTATAAGTTACCCCCAAAGCTTGTATTTTTCTCCTGACTTTTACTTTTTTCTCAACACCATTGGCTATTTCCTCTAAAGTAAGTTTTACGCGAATACGAAGATTGCTACCCTTAATTCTCGCCCTTCCACCACCAAAGCCTCCAAAGCCACCACCAAAGCTACCGCCAAAAGCACTTCCAAAAATATCTCCAAACTGACTGAAAATATCTTCCATATTCATTCCGCCTCCTCCAAATCCACCAGCTCCGTCAAATGCTGCATGACCATATTGGTCATAACGGGCTCTTTTATCAGGATTACTCAGTACCTCATAAGCTTCGGCTGCTTTTTTAAATTTTTCTTCAGCTTCTTTATCACCCGGATTTTTATCTGGGTGGTATTCTATGGCTTTTTTTCTATATGCTTTTTTTATTTCAGCGCTTGATGCATTTTTAGATAAACCTAGTATTTCGTAATAATCCTGTTTCATATATTTCTTTTAATAGGTTACTGCCCGACAACCACTTTAGGGTGGCGTATGATTTTATCTCCCAACTTATAACCCTTCTCAACAACATCAATAACTTTCCCTTTTAAATCATCGGAAGGTGCAGGTATTTGTGTTATTGCTTCATGAATTTCAGAATCAAAATCATCCCCTTCAGTAACTTCTACTATATCCAAACCTTTGGCCTTTAGTGTACTTCTAAATTTATCACTTATTAACTGCACACCTTTAAGCAGTTCTTTATCTTCAGATTTTGAAATCTGGGCAAGTGCCCGATCAAAATCATCTAAAACAGGTAACATGGAAACAATAGCATCCTGATTGGCCGTTTTAAATAAATCTATACGCTCTTTGGCAGTTCTTTTTTTATAATTTTCAAATTCGGCAAATAAACGTAAGAACTTATCTTTCTCTTTGGCAAGTTCTTCCTTTAATTGTTCTTCTGCTACAACTTCCTCAACTTCTTCTACATCTTCCTGTACATCCTTAACAGAATCCTGAACACTTTCTTCTGTTAGAACATCTTTATCTTCTTTTTTCTTTTTGCTCATATTGTCAATTTTAAAACATCATTTTTGAGAGGGCAAAAGTACTGCCAATTAAATTAAAATGTCAAAATGTCATTAAATTTTTTTTACCATAATTTTATGAAATAAGTTGATAAATTAGTTAATTTTGTTAAATAAATTAATTAAACAATTAAACATGAAGATTTTTTATAAAATTTCAATAATTCTAACCTTAACGGCTTTTACCGTTTCGTGTAAAGGTGAAAAGAAAAATGAAACTGAGGCTACTGAAGCCAAGGAAATAGTTGACACCACAAGCGCTGTATCAGAGAAATATAAAGCTTTAACTGATGCCAGCAGAATAGACTGGAAAGGCTCAAAGCCTACCGGTACTCATACCGGCACCGTTGCAATTGAATCAGGTACGATTTCTATGAAAAACGGACAAATAGAAAGTGGTTCTTTTCTCATTGATATGAATTCAATAACTGTAACTGATTTAGAACCCGGTGATGGAAAAGAAGATCTGGAAGCGCATTTAAAGGGAACTGTTGAAGATAAGAAGGATCATTTTTTTAATGTAACCGAATATCCTAATGCCGCTTTTGAAATTACAGGTGTTTCTGAAACTGATGGAAAAACCATCCTTTCCGGGAATCTCACCATGAAAAGGGAGAAAAAGAATATATCTTTTCCAGTAACCGTATCTACGGAAGGGGAAATCCTCACTGTAACCAGTGAGCCTTTTACAATCAACAGAACAGACTGGGGTGTTAATTACGGTTCCAAAACTGTATTTGATGATTTAGGAGATAAGTTTGTAGATGACGATATAGAACTAACTATTACCCTTAAAGCATCTAAAGTATAAGTAACAGTACTTTATAAAAAAAATCCCGATTAGTCGGGATTTTTTTATTCATATATGTCTTTTAATGCCAATATAATGTTGGGATAATCAAAGTTAAATCCAGACTCTTCAATTTTCTTAGAACTCACCCGTTGGCTGGCATATAACACATAAGCCATTTCACCTAATAAAAGCTTCATTATAGATTCGGGTATGTTTGGTAATATTAAAGGTTTTTTTAATACATCTGCAATCTCCTTTACAAGCCTTTCATTAGTTATCGGATTGGGGGCTACCCCATTATAAACCCCATTCAGTCTGTTCTCAACAGCAAACAAAAATAAACGAGCAAGGTCATTAACATGAATCCAGCTTTGCCATTGTTTTCCATCTCCAAATGCTGTGCCTACATACAACTTAACTGGCCTTGCAATTTGAGGCAGTGCCCCCCCTTTTTCAGATAAAACCAATCCGATCCTGATCTTTGCTAAAGAGAATTTATTTCCCAAAAGTGTATCTGCTTCATCTTCCCATTGTTTAACTACATTTCCTAAGAAAGAATTATCTACCTTCGATTCATCTTCTTCATAGTAATTATCATAAGAATTGGGATAAACCCCAATGGCTGAAGCTGTTACAAATGATTCAACTTGGTGATCAACCTTATCAAGCGCTTTTTTAAGAAGTTGTATCGATTCTACCCTACTCTTAATAATTTCTTTCTTATAAGCTGTTGTCCATCTTTTAGACAATGATGCTCCTGCCAAATTAATTATTGCATGAACACCGTCCAAACATTTTAAATCTATTTCTCCTGATGATGGATTCCAGTAAAAGCCCTTGTACTTATCTTCTTGTGTAAGTTTATTTTTAGATGTGGTTAAATAATTAACTGAAATTTTTTTTTCATGACAGTGTTTAACAATTTCTTTTCCAATGAGACCTGTAGCCCCGGTAATTAAAATATGCATGAGCTCTTTTTCTTTAAAGTTAGCCTATTTAAAACCTATCACATAACTTTTAGTTTGGCTTTAACACACCTTATTTAAATTTTATAATTGAAGATTTATGATTGATGATTGATCCCGAGAATGGTTGTCCGATGACCAAGGTAGTTTCACATTGTTAAATCAATTATTTTGTAACCCATTAACTTTAACAATTAGCAAAACCAAGTTAATTAATAATAGATGCTTATTGCCACTAACTTAATAACTCAGCAACCAAATAACTAAGTAACTAATTTCAGAGCCTGCATTTGGTTGACACCGAATGCTCATGCCTCTTTCAGAGCCTGCATTTGGTTAACACCGAATGCTCATACCTCTTTCAGAGCCCTGAGCATTTCCCGCTTTCCGGGTGGGCCGGGAAGTCTTTCGACAATAAACCCCACACTTTGCATAGCTCTTCTTACACTTCCTTTGGCAGCATATGTAACAAGAATTCCACCGGGTTTTAAAGCCATGTACATTTTAAAGAATACATCCTGTGTCCAGAGCTCCGGTTGCACGCGGGCTCCAAAAGCATCAAAATAAATAAGGTTAAAAACGTTTATATCACTAATTTCAGAAAAAAACTGTTTTCTTTTCTTTAAATCAAAAAATTCAGAAATTTTATGTACTTCATCCCACTTTGTAAAATGCATTAATTTGAAATAATGGCCCTTCTCTTCTGTTTTAAATTCCTGAATGTAATTAAGTTGCTTTAGTTCTGTTTCCGCGATCGGATAGGCCTCAACTCCTTCGTAATGGACTTTCAGGTCAAGTTTTTCTGCTTCTAGAAGTGTGATAAATGCATTGAGACCAGTGCCAAAACCTATTTCCAAAATGTTTATTTGATCCTTCTTAAATTTCTTTAATCCATTGTTTATAAAAACATGATAGGCTTCATTAATTGCCCCATGCCTGGAATGATATGATTCATTCCAATCTTCCAAAAAAATAGTAGATGAACCGTCTGAGGTTTTTATGACCTTCCTTTTCATGTAAATACATTTATCGGTAAAATTACCGATATTATCTGAATGTTGTAACCACGTCTAAATTTTCATTCTTTTTATAAAAAAGGGGTATTTAACTTAAGATTAATTTCCTAACTTCGCATTAAATAAATGTCTTATGAGTAATAGTACAGCACTACAATTAGAAGTTGAAAAGGCCAAGACATCTAGAATTAACCAGGTTGATTTTAGTAAGCTTACTTTTGGGAGTATTTTTACTGATCACATGTTTGTTTGTGATTATAAAAATGGCGAGTGGAAAACCCCTAAAATTCTCCCTTACCAACCCCTGGTCATTGATCCTTCTGCCCGTGTCTTTCACTATGGGCAAGCTGTATTTGAAGGGATGAAAGCTTATAAAGATGATAAAGATGATATTTGGCTATTCAGGCCTGATGAAAATTTTAGAAGAATTAACAAATCTTCTCAAAGATTAGCTATGCCTGAGTTTCCTGAGGAATATTTCTTTGAAGGATTAAAGACGTTATTAAAACTGGATAAAGACTGGATAAAAAAAGGAATGGGTAATTCCTTATACATCCGGCCTTTTGTGATTGCCTCTCAAACAGGGGTAATGGCATCCCCTTCTGAAGAATATAAGTTTATTATTATCTGTTCGCCTGCCCAATCGTATTACGGCGGAGAAGTTAGGGTGAAAATTGCAGATCATTACAGCAGGGCTGCCAGTGGTGGCGTTGGAGCGGCTAAGGCTGCGGGTAATTATGCTGCACAATTTTATCCTACCAACCTTGCCAAAGAAGAAGGTTACCAGCAAATTATATGGACAGATGCCATTTCTCATGAATACCTTGAAGAAGCGGGTACTATGAACGTCTTTTTCAGAATTAACGATAAGCTTTTAACTGCCCCGGTGAGTGACAGGATCCTGGATGGTGTAACCCGTAAAAGCGTTATTGACATTGCTAAAAATAAAGGAATCGATGTTGAAGTGAGACCAGTTAAAGTAACTGAAATTATTGAAGCTGCTGAAAAAGGAACTTTAAAGGAGATTTTCGGAAGCGGAACTGCGGCCGTTATAAATCCTATTGTTGGATTTGGATATAAAGGCAAAAACTGGGAGTTACCTATACCGCAGAATGCATATTCATCCTTATTTAAAAATGCTATTGTAGACATACAATATAATAAATCTGAAGATATTTTTGGATGGAGATATAAAGTTGATTAAAAAATCAACATTACTTAAAATATAAAATGCCCTGTTTAGGGCATTTTATTTTATTTAAATATTATGGATTCAATATCCGGTTTAAAATAATCAGGCCCTTTCAGCACCTTACCGTCTTCCCGATAAATAGGCTTGCCATCTATTCCCAACTTGCTCATATTGCTTCGCTGTATTTCTTCAAAAACTTCTTCAATTTTATGTTGCATACCATGTTCTAATATAGTACCACATAAAATATAGAGCATATCTCCTAATGCATCGGCCACTTCAACAAGATCACCCTTCATGGCTGCTTCTAAATACTCATCATTTTCTTCAGCCATTAATTCATAACGTAGTTTTAATTTATTTTCATCTAAAGAGGCTTTTGGGGTTTCTAAAACACCTAAACCAAAGGCCAGATGAAATTCTTTTACTGCTTCTAACTTTCTCTTCATTATAATATTATTAATTTTGACTAAAATATAAATTTATGTTTACAGAAGGACAATTATTTTTTGGAATATTTTTTATGATATGTTTTATTATAATACTAATTCTCTCGTATAAAAGAGATAAGAAAATACATCATAAAAATTATAAAAATGTAAAATGGGTACTCATTGGATTTATAATTTTTCTTTCCATATTAATATTAGTTAAGAATATGATAAAGAATTAAATGTATTTTTGAAAATATATCAATAAACATAAAATATAATTATGTTATAAATGATTTTTATCTGTTTCTGACAAAAATTATATTTAATGTTAATTTTATTTAAATAAAAAGTTAATTTTGTAGACAGGAACTTAAAACATAAAAGCAATGATGTTGTTCTTCTCAATTCTTTCTATTTTGGTTTTGATTAATGGCTTACTACTCATTTTTAGCACAAACAAAACCAATAAGATAGAAGGTAAAAAAACTATTGTTTACCGAAAGGATAACAATATGCAAACACATATACGCGAAACAGAGGACCAAGAATTAGAATACAAAAAAGCAATATAATTTGTAAAATTGGTAATCTATTTAACTACTCATAGGTTTTTATGACTAATGGGGTAAATGAATATTGTTTAATTCCAAAAATTGATCTTTTGTGGTTTTTTCCTATTTTTTTTACGGAGTTTTATTCTTTTTATAAAAAATAATTCATTATTTATATCCGCATGTAATATTTATTTGTATATTTAACACCAAATACGGTTTTTGTGTTAAAACCCATTAGGCCTTATTTAATTTACCCTAAATTTAATAATGCACTTCTAAACCTACGAATATGGAAAAAAAATTACTCCTCATTGGTTTATTGTTATTTGCCACACATAATGGCATTTCACAAAGCTCATCAATCGCCCTGAATACTGTCATGGACAATATCAGGGAAGAATACAGTATTAAAGAGATATCGGCAGCTGTTATAAAAACAGATGACATTCATTATGCGATAAGTGGTATTCCCAATGGTATAAAAAGTGATACAGAAATTTTAAAAAGTAAAATGCACCTGGGGTCTATATCCAAAACAATTACATCGTTAATTGCTTCTAAAATGGTCCTGGATGGCAAAATTACTTTTGATACTACACTAGGCTCTATAGTACCTGAGTTATCAGGTATAGGCAAAGCAAATTCTCTTACTTTAAAAGATTTACTCACCAATAGTTCTAATCTTAGTGCTTTTAATACAGAAAAAGACTTTAAACGTATACCTGATTTTAATGGTACTGCGAGTAACAAGATGATGGAATTTGCAAAAATTGCTCTTGCAAAAGGGTCAGGAAGAACATTTTCAAATGCCGGTTATGTAATGGCCGCTTTAATGCTTGAAAAAGTAGGCGGTGTACCATTTGAAGATTTACTACGTCAAGTAATTGAAGAAGATCTTAAATTAAGTTGTTTTATTGGTATTCCTGACAGAACTCAGCTTATGAATTTTTGGGGATCCTGGAATGACAGCAGTATACAGATCTCTCATTTTGCTTCTAATCCTCATCTTAATGCAGATTTTATGATACCTGCCGAAGGAATTTCGATGGATATAGTTGATTATTCTAAAATAGTGCAACTCCATTTAAATGGTCTTTTAGGTGACACTAATTATCTGGATCATGCAAGTTATTCCAAAATTCACTATGAATTGGAAGAGTTTGGTTATGGATGGCAAAATACGATTGCTGACCAATCAAAAATTAGTTTTCATAATACACAAAGCGATACTTATTTTTGCCATGTGGTCCTGATACCACGGCAGAAAATTGGTATAGTGCTTATGGCGCAAATTAATGATCCTTCAGAGATATTATCAATTTATGAATTACGTGATAGACTTGCAGCGAGATATAACCAATAAAAATATTTTTTTTATAATGAAAGAAAGCTACATTTAATTATGTAGCTTTTTTATTTAGTATAGCGGATTATTTTCTTTTAGTTCATTTCTAACCATAATACCGGATTGGGTTAATTCGGTTTCTGCCCAACCACCCTGAACACCAGCGCCCGGTTTTAATGCTGCTGAAAGCTCTTCTTTATCTGCAATAGACCAGTTACACCAGGAAATTTTATGTTCATCCAGATAATCCCACCATGTATTTGTTTCTGCCTCATTAATACTACCATCTCCTGATGCCTCAGACACTCCATACTCTGTTACAAAAATAGGTACATCTCCATTTAATGCAGTTGTTGCAATATCCCTTAACGGCTGCTTATGAGTTGCAGCGTAGTAATGTAAAGTATAAGCAACATTTGGGTCATCAATTTTATTCCCTACAACTTCATCTACCCGCTGAGACCATGATCGTGTACCACATATTATTAAATTATCGGGGTCGTGTTCTCTTATTGACTTAATCACAGCTTCGTGGTAAGGTTTCAAAACTTCATTCCATGAAACATCTAATGGCTCATTATAAGGTTCATATATAATATGAGGATAATTTCCATATTTTTGAGCCAATTCAGAAAAAAAAGACTTTGCTTCTTCAAGGTAATCTTCTGCATGGTGACTATGCCAGTCAACTATAACATATATATTTTCTTCTATTGCAGCATCTATTACCGCCATTACCTTTTGTTTTTCCAAATCCGGATTGTCTATGTATCCATCTGGGGCATCCACTGCCATAGCTGCTCTTACCACGTTACACTGCCAATCCTCTTTCAACCATTTTACCGTTTCTCTATTGTAATATTTTCCAATCCATTGACTCCAAAAAAATGACATACCTCTTAACTGAACAGGATTGTTGTTTTTATCCACTATTTTATTGCCATCTATACTTAACTGTCCATATTGATCTATAACTGAAGTAAATGTTTCCTGATTATCATTATCTTCCTCTGTATCATCAGGGGTTTCCTCTTCTTCATCGGCTTCTTCAACAGGATTATTAATCAATTCATCATCACTCTGCTTATCAGAATTATTATTACCATTACAGCCTATTATAAAAATGAATATTGAAATAATCAAAAGGAAAAATTTAGATTTCATCTTCTTATATTTTAGAATTTAACTACTTTAATGAATTAAGGATAATATAAGGTTTTCTACTTCTTCACTATCCCATTTAGACTCTATTTGGTCTATTTGCATTACCTGATCCATAACATTTCGTTGCATATCTCCTATTTCTAAGGCTTCGGTATAGGGTTTATCAGAGAATGTAACCCTGCTGTATAACGGAATCCATTTATCCGGATATTTTTCGGCAAAGTGTTTCTCTATTTTTTTTCTGAGGATAAATTTTACATCAGCCGTTTTAGTACTCATCTCAACAAAATTCCTGTAACTTAATTCGGCTATAGCATCTGTATTTGGTTTTCGTCTACATTGATATTCTTTAAAAATCGTTTCCCAATCATCTTCATATAAATTCATGAGATCATTTAAAACGGAAATATCTTCAAAACCGGCATTCATACCTTGTCCGTAAAATGGAACAATTGCATGCGCAGCATCACCAATTAATGCTATCTTATCCCAATAAACCCACGGAAAACATTTTATGGTAACCAATGAACTGGTTGGATTTTTAAAAAAATCATTTGTAAGATTGGATATCTCATTTTCTATACACGGGAAGTGAGTTTTAAAAAATAATTCAACCTTTTCTTTTGTATCTAATTCGGCAAAAGAACCCTCACCCTCCAAAGGCATAAAAAGCGTACATGTAAAGCTTCCATTTAAATTTGGTAGTGCAATAAACATGAATTTTCCTCTAGGCCATATATGCAACGAATTCTTATCTAATTTATGAGTTCCGTCTTTATTAGCAGGGATGGTTAGTTCTTTATATCCTGTATCCAGAAAATCCTGGCTATAATTAAACATACTACTCCTTTGCATTTTATGCCTTACCCTGGAAAAAGCACCGTCTGCCCCAAAAATAATATCATATTTATATTCTGTCCATTCACCCTTTTCCGATTCACCTATATACAGTTTTGCTTCAGAAAGAGATACATCCCACACTTTTGATTCAAAATAAAAATCTACCCCTTCCTTTTCTGCAATATCAATCATTTTTCTGTTTAAGACACTCCTGGAAATAGAGTGTATGGCTTCACCTTCATTGCCATAATATTGATAATAGAGTGGTTTCCCGATAGTATGAATAGCTCTTTTATCCATCGGTATTCCTAACTTCTTAACTTCGGAATCAATTCCGATGGCATGTAAGGCCTTCCATCCCCGATCTGACATGGCCAGATTTATAGACCTCCCGGAGAATTCAAAATCCCGTATATCGGGTCTTCGGTCATATACATCAACTTTATGGCCTCTGTGTTTTAAGTAAATTGAAAGTAAAGCACCCACAAGTCCGCTACCAACAATAGCAATATTTTTTGGTGTCTGCATAAAATAATAGAGCTAGCAATTAGATTTTATGAATCAGGATGAGTATCCGAATTCTACAACTAACTACTGGCTAAAGTAGTGAATTCTTATAAAATTTCATCCTAAACAACTATTTTAGAACAAAAAAGGATATCCTTGTAATCCAAATATTGAGTTCTATACGTATATATTGTATATTACATATAGTAGGTATTAGTTTAGGGAAAAAAGAGCCCTCTGTTATAAACAAACAGAGGGCTTTTTATTTTTCGGAAGAATGACTATACCTGGGCTCTCGCATTCAACAATAATATAATTCCAAGAGGATAGAAATAAAGCAGATAGCTTTTGTCATTTATCTATGCTACGGATACTAAATTTTTACCTTTGGCTTTAGAAAGCAAAGGTTTTTTGGTTATGAATCCTCTAATTGATTAATTTAAAAATAAAACTTAAAATTTTTAACCCTTTAAGATCCAAACACTGGTTTTCTACCGTATATATTTAAATTATTACATATAGTAGGTATTAGTTTAGGGAAAAAGAGCCCTCTGTTTTTAAACAGGGGGCTTTTTGTTTTGTGATAAGAAGTAGTAACATTCTACTTATAAAAATTCCATTGATTTTCAACCCTATCCCTACTATGCTGTTCAAAACAGGATAATCCACCTCTCTTTCCGATAGTCATCAGAACAGGTAAAAGAGCTTTTATTTTTTTTTAATAAGAAGCTCCATATGAAATGTTCGGATTTAATTGGAATTGGTTAATCCCTAACTTTGATTCTCGACCATATAACCGCTGAATTAAAGCAACTTACATTTAAAAAACAAAAATAAAGTAATTTTTGTAATCCAGCTGTAGTGTCCATTCCGTATATATATCAAATTATTACATATAGTAGGTATTAGTTTAGGGAAAAAAGAGCCCTCTGTTTTAAACAGGGGGCTTTTTATTTTAATTAATATTCTGTAAATTATTGTATCAGGAGGATGAAAAAAAGAAAAAAATATACTCTTTGTGATCCAACTATATAGGGCATACCGTATATATTTAAATTATTACATATAGTAGGTATTAGTTTAGGGAAAAAAGAGTCCTCTGTTCTTAAAAGACAGGGGACTTTTTATTTGAATGAAATCGTCAATTATTTATTCTATACAAATAGCTGAGCATAAGTAAGATATATTTTATTCTAGAAATAAAATAATTTTTGTGATCCAATCAGGGTGTCCATGCCGTATATATATCAAATTATTACATATAGTAGGTATTAGTTTAGGGAAAAAGACCCTCTGTTTTAAAGCAGAGGGTTTTTATTTTTTCTTTAATGTAAGGGCTGTTAAAAAAGAAATTAATGTAAAAAAGAGCAAAGCAAGTATACTTAATCTTAATGATGAAATTTTTGCAAGGTAACCTAATAATACCGGCCCTACCAAAAAGCCAAGGAACCCGGATCCTGAAATAAGTGATATTCCCTCTGCAGAATTAATATTTTTCATTTTACCACCTATTCTGAATAATTCAGGAACAATAACTGAAAGACCTAACCCTACCATACCAAATCCTGTAATAGCTACTAAAGGACTTGCTATAAGCACAGCAGCAAAACCTGCGAATGCCATTATACATCCCAGTAAAATAATTTTTCTGGAACCATACTGTACACTTATACCATCTCCAAAAAAGCGACCTAAAGCCATGGTAAAAGAAAAAGCAAAATAACCTAAGCCTATAAAACTTTCCTTTGCCATAGAAACTTTTTTGAGATATAAAGCACTCCAGTCTATAATAGCTCCTTCGGCCGCCATTATAAAAAAACCTATAATTACCAATCCTCCCAATGGCAGAAAGTATTTGAAATTAAATGGCATGCTGTCAATTTTTTTAGTGTTTATATTTAAATAGTTTAATACCAGGAAACTATTTATTATAGTCATTAACACAACAAGTACCAGTATATGGTAAAAGGGTTGTGTTACATATGGCAAAAAAAGAGTCCCAATACCTGCACTCAACATACCTCCTAAACTAAAAAAACCATGGCTTGCAGACATTATATGTACATTTTCTTCTTTTTCTATTTCAGTAACAAGGGTATTTATGGCTATATCAGTAAATCCACCTGCCATGCCTACCAACAAAAGACTTGCACATAACAACTCATAGGAATTTACAATAAAAGGTAAAAGAAAAACCAGTCCCAATATAAAAACACCATAAGCCGAAGCCCTTCCCACCCCTAATTTTCTTATAATTAAAGGAGCCACCATCAACATTAAAAATGTACCAAAGCCAAAAAATAACAGTGCAAGCCCGAATTCGGCTTCATTAATTCCTGTTTTTTTGACTATAGTCGGTATGTAAATAGCCCATGTTCCAAAAAATACATTTAGTGTAGCAAATAATAAGGCCGGAGCCAGGTATTTTTTCCTTGAGAGGATAAGCGTCAGTGATTTCATTTAGTTCGTGATAATGTGCTACTAAAATACATTAAATGAATAAATTAGGAAACATTACAAATGCTATAAATCTTTTGTTGAAGTCTAAATAATTACCGGAAAAAAATATTGATTAACTTTATAATAAAAAGATGAAAAAAATATTTCATAAAGCCAACTCAAGAGGCTATGCCAATCATGGTTGGTTGAAGAGTTATCATACATTTAGCTTTGCCAATTACTATGATCCCGAAAGGATGAGTTTTGGGGCCTTACGCGTTTTAAATGATGATACTGTTTCAGGCGGTATGGGCTTTGGAAAACATCCGCACGAGAATATGGAAATTGTTTCTATTCCTCTTTCAGGAGATCTGGAACACGAAGATAGTATGGGTAATAAAGTAGTCATTAAAGAAGGTGATGTTCAGATCATGACAGCAGGTACGGGAATTGTTCATGGAGAGAAAAATAAAAATCCTGATAAAGAGGTCAAATTTTTACAAATCTGGGTCATGCCTAAAAGAAAAAATATAAATCCTAACTACGATCAAATTACTTTAAAACCTGGAAATCAAAAAAACAAACTACACCAAATTGTTTCTCCAAATCCGGATGATGATGGTGTTACCATAAATCAGGATGCCTGGTTTTATCTTACAGATCTCGATGCAGGCATTGAACTTTCTTATACTCCTAAAGGACAAAATCCGGGTATGTATACTTTTATTCTTGAAGGAGAAGTAACAGTAAATGACGAAAAATTAAAAACCCGTGATGGATTAGGTATTTCAGAAGTGGATGAATTATTTATAAAGGCAGACGCTAATGCAAAATTGTTGTTGATAGAGGTGCCTATGGTAGTTTAATAAAGGGTCAGTCTTCCTGTAAAATTCCCTTTTTTAGGATTTGTCCAAATTCATACATATCTTCAAATGAGCAGTACAAAGGTGCAGGGGCTAAGCGTATAACATTGGGTTCGCGCCAATCTGTTATGACTCCGTTTTTCATGAGATAATTAAAAATAGATTTTCCTTCTCCATGTAAAAATACAGAAAGTTGGGCTCCCCTTTCTTTCGGCGTAATTATTTCAAAACTGGAATCAACGTCTTTGTCTATTTCTTTTAGAATAAATTCAAGATATGAAGTTAACATTCTGCTTTTTTCAACAAGAGAATCTATTCCTACTCTTTCAAAAATTTCTAACGATGCTAAATATGGAGCCAATGAAAGAATTGGTGGATTACTTAATTGCCATGCTTCAGCGGTGGCCATGGGTTGAAATTCGGGTTCCATTAAAAATCGGCGTTCTTTGTCATGTCCCCACCAACCTTCAAAACGGGGAATATCTTTTTTATTAAGGTATTTCTCATTAATATACACACCAGAGGCATGTCCGGGGCCACTGTTCATATACTTGTAACTACACCAGGCTGCAAAATCCACTTTCCATTCATTGAGCTCAAGCTCAACATTCCCTGCAGCGTGTGCCAAATCCCATCCTACTTTAGCACCTACATGATGTCCGGCTTTTGTTATAGCTTCCATATCAAATACCTGCCCATTATAATAATTCACACCACCTATTAAAACTAAAGCAAGCTCCTCGCCAATCTCATTGATTTTGCTTATAATATCTTCAGTTCTCCAAAAATGTTCCCCATCTCTTTTTTTAACTTCTACAATCGATTCTTCCTGTTTAAATCCATGAAAGTGGACCTGGCTGGCTAACATATACTGATCTGAAGGAAATGCTTTTTCTTCGCATATAATTTTGAACCGTGATTTTGTAGGCCGGTAGAATGATACCAATAATAAATGCAGGTTAACAGTAAGTGTATTCATTACCGTTACCTCTTCCGGCTTTGCTCCAACAACTTTAGCTAACGGCTCTATCAAGCGTTCATGATAATCTATCCAGGGTTTACTGGCATTAAAATGCCCCTCCACACCAAGGTTTTTCCAATCTTTCATTACTTCGTCTACATATTTCTGTGTACTTTTTGGTTGAAGCCCTAATGAGTTTCCCGTGAAATAAATCACATTTTCCCCATTGACCTGTGGAAAATGAAATTCATTTTTATATGTTAACAAAGGATCTTTCTTATCTAATTGCTTTGCGAAATCCCGGGTATTTTGAAACTGCATGTTTTATAAAGTTTTTGTAAAAATACAACATCATTTCATTTAGTACATTCAGTCTAAAAATTAATAACTTTACAAAAAAAACATGCATTTTATCTCTGAAGAACTAGAAAGTTACATTACTCTTCATTCGGAAGAAGAACCTGAGCTACTGAAAGAACTAAATAAAGAAACCCATTTGAAGGTATTGCAACCCAGAATGCTTAGCGGACATTTTCAGGGAAGGGTACTAAGCCTGATTTCTAAAATTGTATCTCCAAAAAATATTTTGGAAATAGGAACATATACAGGTTATTCTGCAATTTGCCTTGCAGAAGGGTTAGCTGATAAGGGAGAACTACATACTATTGATATTAATGAAGAATTGTATGACTTTCAAAAAAGGTATTTTGACAAAAGCGGATTTGGCAAACAAATTATTCAGCATACTGGAAATGCTTTGAAAATAATACCTGAATTAAATATGAAATTTGATTTGGTATTTATAGATGCCGATAAACAAAATTACAGTAACTACTTTGATTTGATAATTGACAGAATGAACCCCGGTGGCCTAATTTTATCTGATAATGTATTATGGAGTGGAAAAGTGCTGGATAAAATAAAACCTAATGATAAAAGTACAGTAGCCCTCACTGAGTACAATAAAAAATTAAAAGATGACCCAAGGGTAGAAACCGTGATTTTACCTATAAGAGATGGTTTAACTGTTAGTAGAATAAAAAGAAAATAAGCATTTCATACCCGATGGCCACAATCTAAGTTCCATCTCTTAGATTACGACCACCTGATATGTTATAATACTATTGTACCGCTTTGAGTGCATCCATTACACCCCATCCGAAACTACCATGTTTATTAGGATACAAATGAGATGAAGTAATAAGTTTATTTAAAACATCACTTCTGGACCACCCGGGGTTTTTAGACCACACAAGGGCAGCAATACCGGCAGCAGTAGCCGTTGCCACAGATGACCCTCCTACATAATCTGTTTCATTGTCATAATAACCTAAAACAGGTATATGCTGATTATTGCTTCGTTCCATTAAAATGGTAAAATCAATTTCGCTTCCTGTATGGCATACGTCACATTCACTATAAACTGAGCTTTCCTGAAGGCCGGTAACGGCGACTGTCTGACTCATTGATGCAGGAAAAATAACTCCTACAAAACTCGTAAAGCTGGTAGATGTTCCTCCTGCACAAAAAATAAGCTTTCCTTTGTTATAGGCATATTTTATAGCATCTTCAATCCGGCCTACAGAGAATATATGCCCCATTGACATTGAAATAATTTTAACATCACTTCTGTTCGCCATTTCGGTAAAGGCTCTTGCAACGCCTTTTTGTTCATGATACCCGTCCAAAACAACATTTGATGCTGCACGATATACAACTAAGTTGGAGTTATAAGCTACTCCAACAGGTAAACCTTTGTCATTCCTGGGAGCTCCGACAATAGCAGACATACTTGTACCGTGCCCGCATTTATCATTTGTGCCATCAGTCTTTTTAGACCAGGGCCAGAAAGAGTCAACATATACCCCATATCGTTCAATAGTTCTTCCTGAAGAGTATCCATTATTAAGGTTACCGTTTAACATGGATTGCGAGGTTGATGCGCCTGTGTCAATAACACCTACTGTTATACCGCTTCCTGTACTGTAATTCCATGCATTATTAATATTATGGTATGAAAAATTCCAGGGCATTTTGGAATTAGGTGTTATGGAAACATAATCTGACGGATTTAAGTTTTCACCTTCTGTACCACAACCTGAACTGGAGAGGGATTTTCTTTCTGTATTCTGAAAGTAGCGGTATCCGGATGGTTCCATATACCTTATATCCTTTTTTTTCCTCAATTGTTTTATAGTTTCCATTTTATCAACTATAACATCGATCACCGTTAAAATCTTATCATCATGAATGAGGATATCTTCGGCTTTGTTAGAGGTATTACCTGCTTCATTTATTTTAATGACATTAAGAATACTTTCTTTGGATGACTCCTGCGAAGCAGTTGTTTTGTTCATGAAGTCACTTTTATCTACGCCATAACCTATTGTCAATACATTATCACCATGCATTAAAGCGCTCCACAGCATTAAATCTGAAGCAGAATTCCATTTGAAATCACCTTTTAACTCTATTTCTTCTTTAATAATTTGATTAATTTCCTCTACAGATAAAGGGTTTTGTTGTTGGGCTCCCGAATTATCGGAAGTAATAATTGTTTCAGTTGAATCAAGATTTTCATCAGAACAGGAAGTGTTGAGTAGCAATAATAAAGCCACCCCGGTTAGAATTATTTTTCTCATTGTTTAGTATTGTTAAATTTATAACAATATATAAATAATATGTTAAATTCTAACGTATTCTCCTGTGGATTCTGTAAAAAATATTTCCAATTGCCAGTCCGACTAAAGTTCCTACCAATATATCAGAGGGATAATGAGCTCCTAAGTACATTCTACTGAAACTAAATAAGATAGGCCATATATAGAAGAGGTAAATCCATTTGTATTTAAAGCGCAGACACAGTACAACAAACGTAGTAATTGCAAAAGAATTTGAAGCATGTCCGGAGAAAAAACTATAATCTGTAGCGGCATATACCGGTCTTAAAACATCTAACAAGTCTGGATTATTTAATGGCCGTAAGCGGACAATACTTTCCTTGGTTATAATCATTAAAATATTAACTAAAATAACGAGGGAAAAAGTCAGCAAAACTGATTTCAGGGCTTTAGTCCTGTGGTATGTCCTGAAAAATAGAATAAAAAAAACAATAAATAAGGGGATCCAGGTATAAAATGAAGTGATGAAATACCAGAAAGGGTCGTATGTTTCGCTCCCAATATTGTTGAGAAAAATTAGCAGATCTTTATCTAATTGATGAAGATTCTCCAGCATTAAATTTTACGCTTAACCGATCCTGTAAAATCTTCAATATCATCTTTTACTTTACCAACCTGATCTTTTATATCTTTAGTAAAGTCAGTATCTAAACCTTGCTTTTCAGCACTGCGCTGTATCTCTGCCTTAACCTCATTGGTTGCATCTTTAAGTTGCCTCATACCTTTTCCTAAGCCACGAGCTATTTCAGGTATACGGTCTGCTCCAAAAACCATTACCACAATAAATAAAATAAAAATTATTTCCCCTCCGCTAATAAATGAAAACATATTTGTCATATACATACAAATATAATGAAGTTTGTCTCTTTTGTATAAAAAAACCCATGACTTCTTTTGTTAAATAATCACAGGTTTTTTTAAGAATTTGATTATATCAAAGAATGTTGTGTCATAACATCAGGCTGAGGAACCCCTACTAACTTTAGAATTGTAGGTGCTATATCAGCTAAAATTCCATCTTTAATCATTTTAATATCTTTGTCAACGAGTATAATAGGTACCGGATTTGTTGTGTGTGCTGTATTTGGACTTCCATCGGCATTTATCATTGTATCACAATTTCCGTGGTCGGCTATTACGATAGTAGTATACCCATTTTTTGATGCAGCTGAAATAACATTCCGGGCGCATATATCTACTGATTCACAAGCCTTAATAGCTGCCTCCATAATCCCGGTATGCCCCACCATATCAGGGTTAGCAAAATTTAAACAAATAAAATCTGCTTCTCCTTTATTTAGTTCGGGAATAATAGTATTTGTAATATCAAAAGCACTCATTTCAGGTTGTAAATCATACGTTGCTACTTTGGGTGAAGGGCAAAGAAGTCTTTTTTCTCCAGGAAAGGGTTCTTCTCTACCCCCGTTAAAGAAAAATGTAACATGTGGATATTTTTCAGTTTCGGCAATTCTTATTTGTTTTTTACCTGCCTTTGATAAAACTTCACCAAGTGTATTTTGAATATTCTCTTTGTCATATACTATATGAATATTTTGAAATGTATCATCGTAGTTGGTCATGGTTACGTAATACAAATTTAACTTGTGCATATTTTGTTCATGGAAATCCATCTGACTTAATGCAGCGGTCAATTGCCTGCCCCGGTCTGTCCTGAAATTAAACATTACCACAACATCACCCTCTTTCACAGTAGCAATGGGTTCATTATTATTATTTACAGCAACTATAGGATTTATAAATTCATCAGTAATACCTTCATAATAACTTTGTTGGATTGCATTTTCAATATCTGTAGTTTTTTTACCTTCACCCCTAACTATAAGGTCATACGCTAATTTTATGCGTTCCCACCTCTTATCCCTGTCCATAGCATAATACCTCCCTATTACAGATGCCAGTTTTGCTTTACTTGTTTTTAAAAAATTATTTAAATCATTAATGAAAAATTTTCCACTTTTAGGATCAACATCACGGCCATCAGTAAATGCATGAATAAACACATTTTCAAGTCCGGAATCGTCTGCGGCTTTAATTAATCCCTTCAAATGATTAATATGAGAGTGCACACCTCCATTACTTAACAAACCCAGAAAATGGACATCCTTATGATTGACTTTTGCGTATGTAAAGGCCTCTTTCAAGGTATTTTCTTCTGCTAATGTGTTGTTCTCAACTGCCAGGTTTATTTTGGCCAGATCCTGATAAATAATTCTTCCGGCTCCAAGATTCATATGCCCTACTTCACTATTACCCATCTGACCTTCAGGCAACCCTACGTTCATACCATCAGTAAGTAAATTTGCATTTGCATAATCTTTATACAGTGAATCAATAAAAGGTGTGTTGGCATTTTCTATAGCAGAAATTTTAGGATCGGGAGATTTTCCCCATCCATCTAATATCATAAGTAAAACTTTCTTATTCATTTAAATTAATTTATTTTTCAAAGATACTATTATACCTTTTATCAAAAAAAAGAAATAGTGAATCAATCTTTTTTAATGGATTTACCAGTGTTTAATAACACAATTAACATCCTGGTTACCCAACTGACATTTCATTCATATCCAGTTAAGCAAATGTTAAATTCAATATTATAGTGAAACAAATATTCAGAAAGCTCGTCTTTCTATTATAACTTATAAATCATCAATCATGAAACAATTATCATTTATTTTTTTATTCATGGCAGGCATAGTAATTGCCAACGCTAATTTTATCCATGAAAATCAATCAAGCTTAAAAGAATTGACAGAAGTTAAAGCCTCTAATGTATCTCCATTTTGTATGGCTATTGTAAAGGGGGATTTTGAAATTGTAAAAAAGCTTATTGATATGGGAGCAGATGTACATGCAAAATCCAATGGATTAACACCACTAATGTATGCTGCAAAATTTAATCGGGTTGAAATTTTAAATCTTTTAATTGAAAAGGGAGTTGATATAAAAGCCAAAGATTCTAAGAAAGGATATACAGCTTTAAAATTTGCAGAGCTTTCTAACGCTACAGAAGCAAAGCAAATATTAGAAAAAGCACTAGATGCTTAACTTTGTTCTCTTAATTTGAATTAGCTGTAAATCCCACTTTATGTGGGATTTATTTATTTGAATAAGTCTAAAACTTATGTCCTGTGGCTGCTTTGTAGATAACAACAAAAATAACAAACCCAATACAGGCAAAACAAATCCAAGCCAATATTTTCATTAATATAGCAGCAAAATTGTTCTCTAAATCTTTAAATGACTGCTTATAAAGTTCTTTAATTTGTAAAAATGTTATCATATATTTTAAAATTAGTTGTTCTTACTTTTAAACTCAAAACTAAAAATGCTTAAAATAAATATTGTATTAACAAAGTGTTAAAATTACATTCTCTTTTGGATTCATCACTAAAAAAAAGATGAAATGCACAAAAAATTAGACAAAGGTAAACTGAAGTATTTTTATAAAAAAAGTCTCGTTAAAAGTTATAATTTTAACAATTGAGGTGTAACAATGCTTCACAAGCTTTTTGCTTGAGATTCAATGGATTGAAGTGTAATATTTTATAGCATATAATCACAAAGAGGATTTGTACGGGCTATAAAAAATATTAATCCAGTATATCTTGGATATTCTTAAAATTTGTCTCCGTTTATTGCCTTGTAAATAACAGCTATAGTAACAAACCCAATGGCTGCAAAACACACCCAACTAAGTAATTTCATTACTATGGCAACAAAAACATTTTCTAAATCCTTAAATGATTGATTGTATAATTCTTTAATCAGTGTCATAACCTATTCGTTTTTATGTAATGAAGATAAACAAGGGGTTGTTTTCTTAATACATTGTAAATGTAAGCTGATAATTTAAAATACAACTAAAAAAAGGATGAAATGCACATATATTAGTTGAGTGAAAACCTAGATCACCTTTAGCCTTTTAGTCCGGATTTCTTTCTTAAAAAACCTCTATTTATCTATTTATAAATTGTACTAAAAGGATTATAAACCGAACTATATTACAGGAGATCAGGGTTAATGTCTAAAATATTTTCCCTGATATACGCTTCTATAAATCCATCAGTAAAATGCTCAGCCCCGGTTAATTTTTCATCCAGAAGGATAGTTTTAACCGGAAGTTTTTTATACGCCTTAAGCATTTGCTTAGAAACCGGGGCATAACTATAGTGCCAAGGTTCGTACTTAAAACCTTTCCTATTAGCATTATCAGTATAAACTAAGTAAAAACCATACTTATTAGCATTTTTATCAAGCCATTCCTTTAATTTACAAAAAGGTCCGTTTCCATGAAATTTAGCAGGCACCAAGGCATCACCACTGTATTTTTTACGGTTATCGATTATATCAATATCGGTTCCCCAATGGTGGCGAGATGTTCCGGGTATAGTAGAATACTCAATAATTTTGTCGATTGCTTTTACGGGAGATAGTCCTTGTGATGTAAAGAGTTTATACTTTCTTTCCCATATACTTTTTTGTTTATCAAAATTCCTGTATCCGGATACTATTTTAATATCAATCCCCACTTTTAACGCATCTTCCTGCATTTTTAAAAAGGAATTATAAGCATCCTCATGTAAATATAAATTTGCTTTCAATAATTTTGGGTTGTCTTTCCCAATAAGTTCTTCTTTTGTATACTCCTGCCCAAAAGCGATAGTTGATATTAATGTAACACAACTAAAAATTACTTTCTTAAAATTCATTATTAAAAAATTTTGTCATTGTATAATGTACTCCCACAAGCGGTATTTCAAATTTATCACTTGAAATTTTATATCCAAGTTTTTCATAAAAACTAAGTGCAACTAATCTTGCGTTCAGCCATATCATGGATCCATTTAGATCCATTACCCTTTCTTCAGATTGTTTAACTAAAACAGCACCTATTCCTTTCCCCTGATGCTGTTGTAAAACAGCCATACCCCGTAGTTGAAATTGATTTTTTGCAAAAAATGATTTATTATTCTTTTTTAAAATTGTAACAACACCTACTATTTTATCCTTATAAAATGCACCCAGGTGAAATGTAGTTGGTAAATCATCCCCCTCAAACCTGCAGGAATCTACAGGTTTTCCTTCTCTTAGTACAGGATGGCGCACTATTAAGGTTTCTTTGGAAGAAATACTTTTAATCTTTATCAAAATTATTTTCAATAATTAAAACTACATCTTAAAGATACTCAGATTATTTTATGTTGAAATTATTGATTGAAAAATTTAAGATTTAATTCCGAAGTAAGTACAATGAAGATATGAAAGAAAAAGAGCTGTTATAAACTTTCGAAAGACTATCTGTTAAGGATCTTTCTAGCGAATTTCTCCCCGTTTGATAAGTAAGTGTTGGTGATGAATACGCCTTTAGCAAGACCGGTAAAATCAACTTCTTCGCTTCCTTTGAAAGTTTTCACCAATCTTCCTGCAGTATCAAATACATTTGTTTTGATGATTTTAGCATCTGCTATTATCACTTCTTCAGGTCCGTTATCTACAGTAGTAGTTGTAGAACCTATGGTGATGGCTTCGTAGTGGTTTGGTACAAATGACAGTGAAGTTATAGTACCTTCAGTTAGGTTCCCTGTGGTTTTGAAGTTCCCTAAAGTTACCCACTCATTTGTTTGCTTGTCCAATCCTACAATGCTTAAGTTTTCAGTTGAGTTTGTTAAGTCAGTTAAGTTACTGGCAGCATCCCAGCTAAGAGTAATGTTGATAGCTTCGTTTCCTTTTATATCCCAAACTTCATTGTGAGTTACATTTTTTAATCCTGCTCCTTTAGATTCAGTATTGAAGTTATGGTTTCCATTGTAGTAAGCAGCTGTTACAGGCTCAGTGATAATGTTTTTAATTGTTATAGGGCTTAATTTTTTTCCGTTTCCTACCGGTAATACATATCCAAGTCCTGTGTTTGTAGTTGCGTAACCGTCAACATGTGTAGTATTGCTCTCTCCTGCATAGATCGCATCGTTTAAAAGTTCGAAAGATACGTTTGTGTTATCCCTTGGAGTAATGATTTTGCCTGCTATAAAGTTGTGTGAGTTAGTAACACTTACTGAAGTCATTAAGTATACGTTGTTTTCTACTGCTACTTCAAGATCATAAAAAACCGGTTTGTTGATCCCTGAGATGATTAGGTCGTTGTTGCTGTATAACCCGGTTAAACCTTCGTTGCTAAACTCACCATCATTGATCAGGTCAGTATGAACACCTACCTGAGCCCCGTTGTGTGCCTGAATGTTTCCTGCATTGTAAAAAGCTGTTTGAGAAACTGCTACCTGGCTTAAGATTAAGATGGCTATGTTTAGGGCTTTTTTCATGGTTTCAGTATTTAGGGGCTTTGTTATTTATTACTGTAAATGTACCACCTGACAGCTTCTTTTTCCGCTGAAAACCCTTTAAGCACTCATTTCTGTAGACGAATGGTAAATCTCTGTAGATGAAAGATTAATAGAAACTATGGTTTAACCGTAATAAAGCTATTGGGCATAACCCATGTAGGGTTTTAAGTTTAGAATTAATGAAGTATTGGAGGTAACATTATTTTTAGATTGACTACCTGGCATTAAGCAATTTTTCGGTATATCGCTTTCCATTGTTTAACTGTACATCAGCAATATATACCCCTATTGCCATCCCTGTAAAATCAACCTCTTCTTCCTGACCAAAAGTTTTGATCAAATTTCCTGCAACATCAAATAAATTTGTTCTTAAAACGACTGGAGCAGGAACACCGGGTTCAACCTCATCAGGATTTAAAATAGATCCTATAGCTATAACATCATAGTTATCAGGTATAAAAGATAAAGATGTGATTGAGCCTTCTGTAAGCGCACCTGTTACTTTAAAGTTACCCAGGTCAACCCATTGACTTAAATCTTTATTCCATCCCACTATTCTTAATTGAGCCGTATCATCTGTTAAAGTTGAAAGTTCACTGGAAGCGTCCCAGCCCAGGGTTATATTTACAGGTTCACTTCCATTTAAATCCCAAAATTCTTCCTTACTTACATGTAACCCTTCACTTAAATCGGTATTAAAAGATTTAGCAAAAGCAGAAGGGAAATTAGGATCTTCATTATAATAAGCAGCTGATACAGCTTGTGTGATATTATTCTTTATAGTAATTGGGCTAAATCGGTTTCTATCCCCAACCGGCAGCTCATATCCAAGTCCGGTTGATGTAGATGCATACCCATCTATAAATGTACTATCATTAACACCTGCATAAAGTGCATCGTTTAAAAACTCAAACCTAATGTTTTTATCATCCCTGGGAGTAACAATCTTACCTTCAAGAAAGTTGTGTGAATTTGTAACAGCTACAGACACCAATAAATACACATTATTTTTTACTGCTACTTCCAAATCATGAAATACCGGTTTATTGCTTCCGGATATTACGAGGTCGTTATCATTGTATAATCCGGTTAACCCTTTATTGCTGTCAAAATCTCCATCATTAATCACATCTGTATGAAAACCTATCTGCGCACCATCATGCATTTGAATATTACCCATATTATGAAAAGCCGCCTGGGAGAAACCCAGTTGGCTTAAAATTAATATTGCTATGGTTAAAATTCGTTTCATGGTTTTAATATTAGGGACACTCTTAAATTCTTGTTAAATGTATTATGTACTGCCAATATTTAATCATGAAATTCATTAAAGAACGTGTTTCTATAGACGAATGGTAAAAATAAATCGATAAATAGAAATTATAAATTTATGGTTAAACCATAATTGTAGTGTGTTTTATCATTAAAAAATAGTATTTTCTTTATATATAGATGTATTTACTGATAAAATCATATGTATTTTACATATTTACTGAATTAAATATATTACATGTTGTCATTAGAAAGAATTTGATTTTGAATTGACAAAACCAGAAGAGATTTTACAATGAAATAAAATTAGGTGAGATAAAATTCTTATAAATTCTTTTTGGAACAAGAACCCAAAACATGAGACTCAAAATAATTTTATTCGAGGATAAAGGTTATATTTTTAAATAAAAACTAACATCTGATATTTTAGTTTACCTAGCGATAAAATATTGCAATACATTGCAGGATACATTAATAAAAAAAGGCTACCTTTTAGATAGCCTCTTTTCGAATTTTTATTTTTATTACTATTGTGATATCACAGTAAAATGAAAGTCTGTATCAGATAATGACAAAGAAGATGACAAAAATCCGAAGTAAAGTTTGCGAGTTTCAACAATGAAGGAAGTTGCGCTTTGTGTGCCTACATTTAGCAAAGCTCCACCTTCAGAACTTGTAAGCTGAATAGTATAATTAGCATTTGCCATAGGGGTAGATAAAGTTACTGTATACCTCCCTTCATTATTTCTAGTAACTGTTGCACCACTTATACTATCTGCATTTCCATTACTACCTCTCACTTTCCCAAAAGCCTTAATCGGGCCAGATGAAGCTGACACGGATAAGTCGTACGTACCACTACTTTCTGTGATATCAACTGAATTATCAGTTGATACTACAGTAGGTGAAACCGCATCTGCTCCGGCAGGGCCAGCAGGACCAACATCTCCCTGGTCACCTTTATCCCCTTTTTCACCTTGTATACCTTGATCTCCTTTTTCTCCTTGCGGACCTTGTGGGCCAACCTCTCCCTGCGGACCAGTCAAACCGATCGGGCCTTGTGGACCTACTTCACCTTGTATTCCCTGGTCACCTTGATCACCTTTTTCTCCTTGTATTCCTTGAGGGCCAACTTCTCCTTGTGGACCGGTTAAACCTATCGGACCTTGCGGACCAACTTCGCCTTGTGGGCCTACTTCACCCTGAGGACCTTGAGCACCATCTGCTCCATCTGCGCCGTCAGCTCCGGCTGGACCTTGAGGGCCAACCTCTCCTTGTATTCCCTGTGGACCTTCTGGACCGGTTAAACCGATTGGACCTTGTGGACCAACTTCTCCTTGAGGACCTTGAGCACCATCTGCTCCGTCAACTCCATCTGCTCCCGCTGGGCCGGTTAAACCTATTGGACCTTGCGGACCTTCTGGACCGGTTAAACCGATTGGACCTTGCGGACCAACTTCACCTTGAGCTCCGTCTTCACCATCTGCACCATCTGCTCCGGCTGGACCAGTTAAGCCTATTGGGCCTTGCGGACCTACATCTCCCTGGTCTCCTTTATCACCTTTCTCTCCTTGTATGCCTTGTGGACCTTGGGCTCCATCTTCACCGTCAACTCCATCTGCTCCGGCTGGACCCTGTGGACCAACCTCTCCTTGTGGACCAGTTAGACCAATTGGACCTTGCGGACCAACCTCTCCTTGTGGACCGGTTAAGCCTATCGGACCTTGCGGACCTACTTCACCTTGAGGACCGGTTAAACCAATTGGGCCTTGAGGGCCTACTTCTCCTTGAGGGCCTTGGGGACCATCTGCACCATCGGCTCCAGCTGGACCTTGTGGGCCAACCTCTCCTTGTGGACCAGTTAGACCAATTGGACCTTGAGGGCCTACTTCTCCTTGAGGGCCTTGGGCACCATCTGCACCGTCAGCTCCGGCTGGACCTTGTGGGCCAACCTCTCCTTGTGGACCGGTTAAACCGATTGGGCCTTGCGGGCCTACATCTCCCTGGTCTCCTTTTTCTCCTTGAGGACCTTGAGCGCCATCTGCACCGTCAACTCCATCTGCTCCTGCCGGACCAGTTAAACCAATTGGGCCTTGCGGGCCAACTTCACCTTGTGGACCTTGAGCACCATCTGCACCGTCAACTCCTGCTGGACCTTGCGGACCAACTTCTCCTTGTATTCCCTGGTCACCTTGGTCACCTTTATCTCCTTTGTCTCCTTGTATTCCTTGAGGACCTTCTGGACCGGTTAAACCTATTGGACCTTGTGGACCAACTTCACCTTGTGGGCCTTGAGCTCCATCTGCACCGTCTGCTCCCGCCGGGCCTTGTGGACCAACTTCTCCTTGTATTCCTTGCGGACCTTGAGGACCAACTTCACCTTGTGGGCCTTGAGCTCCGTCTACACCATCTGCACCATCAGCTCCGGCTGGGCCTTGTGGACCAACTTCTCCTTGTGGGCCGGTTAAGCCTATCGGGCCTTGAGGACCTTCAGGGCCTACTTCTCCTTGCGGACCAGTTAAACCGATTGGACCTTGAGGACCTACTTCACCTTGCGGACCTTGAGCGCCATCAACTCCATCTTCACCATCAGCTCCGGCTGGGCCTTGTGGACCAACTTCTCCTTGTGGGCCGGTTAA
>CALGUD010000050.1 GCA_937901915.1 uncultured Flavobacteriaceae bacterium | reverse complement strand
CTCGCAAATTTGCTATCTTCGGTTTACGGCGGAAAATCCTAGCGGATTTTGCTAACGCCAGTTCGCTACACTCGTGTCACGCAACGAAACCATAGCCAAACACATTATCTGCAATTCCAAAAAAATCATATAGGCAGGCAACTTTCTACTAAAAATTCACGTCTTATATAATAATGAACAACTTTAATGATCAATCAAAAAAACCAATCACATTATGGAATCAGTACAGAATATCGCAGAAAAGGAGGTGAATACTCCGATTGCCATTGCAAAACCCCCTAAATGGAGATTACATATAATGCGTGCGATGTATTTTCTTATATCATTAGGTTTAGCCCTGACCATTTGGCCTGAAATAATAGCTCCCTACCAAAGGTTAGCAAATCAGGATTCGGTGATTCAATCATTATTAGGAGCATTAGCGTTACTTGCTATAATAGGAATGCGTTATCCCTTAAAAATGCTTCCTATTTTAATCTTTGAACTAATTTGGAAATTAATTTGGGTATTCGGGTTTGCATTACCGATCTGGATGAACAATGATCTTGATACATACGCTAAAGAAACACTTTTTGCATGCTTAATTGGCGTAATACTGGTACCTATTGCTATTCCTTGGCGCTTTGCATATAGACATTACGTAAAAGCCAAAACAGAATACTAAGTTTCAATCTCCTAATACAATTTAAATACTCCATCAATGAAAAAAGAAATGATAAAAAAAGAAGTGTCTCTATCTAAATACGCACGAATAGGTGGTTTTTTGTACCTAATGATAATTCTCCTGGGTGCTTTTGGACAAATAGTTATTAGAGGATCTGTGGTCACAGCAGATGCTACATCAACTTATCAAAATTTGATAGCATCGGATACCCTTTGGCGCATAGGCACTATAGGAGACCTTTTGATGCACGCTCTGGATATCCCGTTGATGATTATTTTATTTATGTTACTTAAAAGTGTAAGTAAAAATCTGGCATTACTAGGGATCCTGTTTAATGTTATACAAACGGCAGTATTGGTTATGAATAAGATGACATTGATAGTTCCTATGCTTTTGATAAATAACCCCACATATACCAATACATTTGACTCTGGTCAGATAAATGCACTAATACATTTATTTACAGATATACACGATTATGGTTTTGGCTTAGGGCTCATATTTTTTGGTTTTGCTTGTTTAACGTATGGTTATTTGATTTTTAAATCGAATTACTTCCCTAATATATTGGGTATTTTGGTAGCCAATGCCGGCCTTTGTTACCTAATCAATAGTCTGGTACTCATTCTTGCCCCTCAATATTCGGGAGATATATTTTTAATACTCTTGTTTTCACTAATTGGGGAGTTGTCTTTTGCGCTTTGGTTGATTATCAAAGGAGTCAAGAAAGTAAATTAAGAAATGTTTGTTTAAATAGCTTAATAAAACATAATGCTAACAATTTGTATATTGCATATGCTCCCTTTGGAAAGCAAACGCAATACAAGAGAGGTTAGGTTTAATAGTGTCAGACCAGAAAACTATGGAAAAAATAAATGGATTTATTATCTTTAATAAAATGATAACAAAGACTCAAATTATAAATTCACTTGACAAATTACCTGAAAACCTGACTATTGATCAGGTAATAGATCATTTGATATTTGTTGAGAAAGTTCAAAAAGGACTTGATGATTCTGTTTATGGACGAATAAGCACAAAAGAAGAAGCCCGTCAAAAATTAAATAAATGATTAAAATAGTCTGGACTGATTCTGCCATTTTTGACTTAGAAGATATAGGAGAATATATCGCAAAGAATTCTGAAAGATATGTACAATTAACAGTCAGCAGGTTATTTGAGTCTGTGGATATTCTTGAAGAACATCCGAGAGTAGGACGTTGGTAATAATTAAAAAAATGACTAAAAAATACATTGACTTTTACTTTTATGCTTGCCTTGATGAATTATTTGATGTTAAAGATTCATATTGGAAAACTAACCTTAAAGGTAATGAAATCATAGATTTGGCAAAAAGCTTAAATATTAAAATTGATATTCCTCTAATAGTGAAAGATTATTGGAATGAAGAAACAAATAATATTGAAATTTTTCATAGTTCAGATGATGATTTAGTTTTTCTTTATCTTGATATAAGAAGAATGAGAATAGATCTTTTATGATTAAATTATTTAAAGTAAATAAAATGACAATCGAATCTGACAGAGATAGTGTTTGTATGGGAGATGATATGTCAAGGCATAATGTATTTTCAGACTTTCCAGAAAAAACTAAAATGAGCAAGTTAATTTCGGAACTTATGAAAGCGCATACAATTGCAAAACATATCGTTAATGGTGAAATGGTCATGGCGCTCAGCAACTCACGTTATACCCAGGACGATAAGGTTATCCCGCTGACCAAAGGAAAAATTTTATTGCAAAGCGAAGCGGGCGAAGTATTTTTTAAAGATATAAAGAACCGTGTGTTTTTTGATAAAGAGTCATTTGAAAAAAAATGTGAAAAATAAAAATTATTGCTAATAACTAATCGCTCATGTGGTCGATACCACCCAATATAAACCTTCTGATAGTTCTGTGTTGAATAAACAGGTTCTTGGTCTGCGCTGGTATATTTTACAGTCGGGAAACCTAAAAGAGTCTTCAATTACTTTTATCTTTACTAAAAATTTATAGTATGCAGGCGAGAAATCCTTCAGAGTCAACGACCATCATGACCGATACAGTTTTACCGAGTGAGACAAATCCATTAAACAATCTTTTTGGAGGTGAACTCCTTGCACGAATGGATCGTTGTGCCAGTATTACAGCCAGAAGGCATTCCCGCCGGATTGTAGTAACAGCTTCGGTAAATCACGTTGCCTTCAATAAGGCAATCCCCTTGGGAAGTATTGTAACAATTGAAGCCAATATTTCCAGGGCTTTTACAAGTTCTATGGAAGTTTTTATTGATGTTTGGGTAGAAGACAGGGAAACAGGAAGCCGAACCAAAGCAAATGAAGCTATATATACCTTTGTAGCGGTAGATGATACAGGAAAACCTGTTGCCGTGCCACCGGTACAACCGGAAACCAAACTGGAAAATGAAAGATTTGCTGCGGCTCTTAGGAGAAAGCAACTAAGCTTAGTCCTTGCCGGAAAAATGAAGCCAGCCGATGCTACCGAACTGAAGGCATTGTTTGTTTAGTGGGATGAAAGCCTGTTACAGAAAAAGTAAAATTACATCTGGTAAATCCAGTTTGCTGGATTTTGGGTTTTACTGTTTTCGTAGATCATAAACTTTAAAAGCGTTTCATTACTGCTTTTGCTGGTAAAAACTTCACCTATTTCTTGTTTTGTGGTCACATTATCGCCCTCGTTAACAAAAACTTTACTCAAATTATTGTACACAGAAATAAAATTACCGTGTTGCACCAGTACGGCTTTGTTTCCGCCTTTTATAATTTGAACGGCTATGACCTTTCCATTAAATACCGATCGCGCCTTAGAGCCTTCGTCAGTGGCAATCCTAACACCATTACTCTGTATATTCACCGATTTCACTATGGGGTGAGGTTGGGTACCGAACCCTAAAACCACAACACCTTTTTCAACCGGCCAGGGTAATTTACCCCTGTTGGATTTAAAATCGGCATCTACTAATTTTGCTTCGGCAGTTAATGTAAAATTTGTAGATCTCGTATTTCCACTGGCTACATTAGATTTTGCTATAGCCTCTTCAATTAGCTTATCTATCTGCCTGTCTATAGCATCTGTTTCACGTTGCTTCTTTTTAATTTGGGCGGCATACTCACTTTCTTTCGCTTTTATACTGCCAATAAGTTCCTTTTGTATTTTCAAGTCAGCCTCAAGAACTTTTTGTGCCACTTTGTTTTCGGCTATTAATTCCTCTTTATCTTTTTGCTGTTGAAACAGGTCTTTGTTGAGGTTTTGGAGTTCCAGCGTTTTATCCTGAATCTCTTTTCCTTGCTCTTTCCTGTAAGTTGTATATTGTTTTATATACTGAAGGCGTTTATAGGCCTGAAAAAAATTTTCGGATGACAGCAAGAACATAAGCCTGCTTTGATTGGATTTACTCTTATATGATTTTTGAATCATTTGTCCATAGTCCTCTTTAAGATTTTTCAAGTCGGCACGAAGGTTTTCCATTCTTTTAATATTATCATTAATTTGTTTAATGATAAGGTTGGCCTGGCGATTGGTAAGCTTGATGAGTTGTTTACGGACTCTTATTTTTTGATCGAGGTCTTCTAATTCAGTAAGAATATTACTTTTTTCCTTTCTCTTTTGAGAAAGCAGATTGTTAATTTGCTTTATTTCATCCTGTAAACGTTCCCTTTTTTCTTCAAGTTCTTTTTGTGCTTGTGTTTGGCCAAAGGATGACAGGGAAATAAAACAGGTTATTATAAATAATAAGAAAGTTTTATATGTGAATCTTTTTAGATACATATTAATCCAGGCTTATTTGTTTATATCCGCTTGGTATGGAATATGGAAATGATACCTTTTGATTAAATTCTATATTTTTATAATCAACAGCAATGAGCGTTTTTTCGCCATTTTCTTCAGCTTCTATAACCAATTGGTTGGGAAATGGTTTTTTATCTATTTTCTGATAGGATTTATAGTTAATATTAAGCAACCTGCCATTAAGAGGCTGAGATAATTGTTGAAGAGACATTTTAAAGTTAGCCGGCTCAAGAAGGAATAATTTCTTAAACAATTCAATATCCTTTTTTGGTTTTAACTGGTAATTATTACTTGCTATTGTAGCAGAATAATTATCTTCTTTCAGATCAAAAATTGCCTGTCCGATGAGTAAATTCTGAACTTTATCAAAATCCAGGTCCGTTCCCAACAGCTTACTTAAATAAGAAAAATCACCATCAAAATAAGTATTGTCAAGTTTGTTATAAAAGCTAACCCTGTCGGGCGTAATTAAAACTTTTACCATAGAAAGCGTAGCACTTAACCAAATGGCTTTATCTTTTTCCATACGAAGGCTCAGCGTAAAACCCTGTGAAGTATCCCCATCCTCAAAATCAACTTTTAACCGTCCGCGAATAGTTTTAAAATCTAATTGGTTTTTATAATGATTAGATATAATACTTCTGGCAGAAAGGTTACTTTTAACTTCACCTGCTGCAAGGGCTTGTGTGCTCTTGCATGAATTTAAAATTAAAGCTAATGAGAGGATTAAAAAATAAAATGTTTTTTTCCCGGCGTTTGTCATATATCTATAACCCGTTTTTTATCATTTTCTGATATTCTTTTGATTTTTCATTATTTCCGGTGGCCTGATATCCTAACACTAATTCTTTATAAATATTGTTTTCCAGTTCCGGATCGTCAATTAAATAATCTATGCTCATGAGTAAAATCTCAATGGCCTCTTCATGTTTACCCAGTTTATTTAAGGCTAATCCTTTAGCATAGTAAAAGCGTACCTGGGCAGGAAAGCTTTCCAGTGCTTCCTCTGCTATGGATAATAATGTATTGAAGTCTGACTTACTTATTAAGGATTCTATTTCATCATTAAGAATCTCAATAGGATTTGTTTTAGTTACCGGATCATTTCCTGATTCAAATCCTTGTTTATTTTTATCTTCAATTACTTCACTTATTCTTCCTGCCAAACTGTCTCTTAAAAATGAACGTCCAAATTCATTATTCATTTCCTCCAAAACAGACATAGCTTTTTTGTATTCTGAGGTTTCTACATAAATAGTTACCAGATACATTTTAAATTTACTATCCCTGCTGGCTAATTTTTGAGCTGCTTTAAGGGCTTCCATATAATTTTTTTGACTTTCATACAGAGAAAAAACAACATTCAGAAACCATATATTGTCGGCATCCTTATTGGCCGCTGAAAGCAGATATGTTTCTGCGTTCATATAATCTTTTAGTGAGAGGTAGTTTTTGCCCAGTTCAAAATCAACTACAGCATTAGCAGGCTCTATTCTTTTACATTCTAAGAGAAAATCTATGGCCTTGTCATAGTTTTCTATGGCTCTATGTTTTAGGGCTTCGTAAAAGTTTTGCTGAAATTCATCTTCAACTTCTTCCATGGATATATCGGCACTTTCTTCCTCCTGTGAAAAGACTTGCTGCGGAAGAAATAATAGTCCGAAAATAATAACAGGTATAAAGAAGCTCTTTTTCATTTTAATCAATTCGCATTAACAGTCCGGAAACGATTTAATTTATTCCAAAACGGAATAATCGCCTATGCTTATGCTGGTAAAATTACCATCAAACTTAGCGTGGTTTCCAATCATAGCGTTATCTAATGTAGCATTTTTTATGATCGCTTGTGTTTGAATTAGGCTGTTTTTAACAGATGAGTTTTCAATTACACATTCGTCACCCAATGATACATTGGGACCTATGGTTGCATTTTTTAAAACAACATTATTGCCAATGTAGCAAGGTTCAATAATTTTTGAGTTTTCGAGGGTCACTGAATCGGACACCAGATTTTCACCATCGGCGTGTAAAAATTGCAGAATCCTGCAATTGGTTTCTACAGTTACATCCTTATTCCCGCAATCCATCCACTCATCCACTTTACCTGGAACAAATTTCATGCCCTTTTTCATCATGGCTTTAATGCCGTCATTTATCTGGTATTCACCACCATTAATGATGTTTTCATCCAAAACTCTCTGGAGTTCATTTTTAAGAACCCCTGCATCTTTAAAGTAATAAATTCCTATAACTGCCAGGTCTGATACAAAGCTTTTTGGTTTTTCTACCAGGCCATCAATATTCCCGGCACTATTTAATTGTACAACACCAAAAGCTTCGGGTTGGTCAACCTGTTTAACCCAAATAACGCTATCTGCAGTTTCATCCAGGTCAAAATCGGCTTTAAAAAGTGTATCGGCATAAGCAATTACACAGGGACCTGAGAGTGAATCTTTAGCACACATAATTGCATGGCCGGTTCCAAGAGGTTCATCCTGGTAATAAACAGAACCTTTAGCCCCTAATTTCTTAGCTATGTTTTTGAGATTGTTTTCTACTTCTTCTCCAAAACTTCGGTGAATTACAAAAGCTACTTCATCCAGGTCTTGTTTTAATACTTTTGCAATATCTTCTACCAGCCTTTGTACAATTGGTTTTCCCGCAATTGGGATCAATGGTTTTGGAATAGTGAGCGTATGAGGGCGCAGGCGTGAACCTCTACCTGCCATCGGGACTATTATTTTCATTATTTATTTATTTTTGAAATGTCTGTTAACTATAACCCCGCAATGGCGGGTGTATTGTGCAGACAAATTGTTTTATCTTGGCTTTAATTAATTATCAATAACAATTACTTTACCCCGGTACTGCCAAATCCGCCTTCACCACGGGATGTTTCTGTTAGTTCTTTAACTTCAATCCATTCTGCACGCTCGTGTTTTGCAATGATCAGTTGTGCTATGCGTTCTCCGTTTTCAACGGTAAAATTTTCATTAGACAGGTTAACCAGTATAACTCCTATTTCACCCCTGTAATCTGCATCAATAGTTCCTGGAGCATTTAGTACAGTTATTCCCTTTTTTGCAGCGAGACCGCTTCTTGGCCTTACCTGTGCTTCATAACCTGCGGGTAATTCAATAAATAACCCGGTTTTAACGATAGTTCTTTCAAGCGGTTTTAAAGTTATTGGCAATTCGATATTGGCACGTAAATCCATTCCTGCAGACAAACCTGTTTCGTAATGGGGTAATTTGTGAACAGATGTATTAATTATTTTGATAGTCATTTTTTAATGAAAATTTTTTGTAATTCTTTTTTTTCTAATGCGTATACAAGGGTCAAAAATACTAAAAGTAAACCGGTTCCTACAATGTAATTTTCCCTGAATTGGTAAAATGACACTATAGAAAGACCGGTAGATACTACTAAATACAAACCAATTTTTTTCAGGTTGTACGGTATTGGGTAATATTTTCTTCCGAAGTAATAAGAGATAAACACCATACTTGCATATGCAGCGAGTGTGGCAATTGCTGAACCTTTATAGCTTATAATTGGAATAAGCCAGAAGTTGAGCCCTAATGTTATTATTGCACCAATAATTGAAATATAAGCCCCGAACTTTGTCCGGTCGGTTATTTTATACCAAACGGAAAGGTTGTGATACATTCCTAAGAATAAGTTTGCCAATAAAATAAAAGGCACTACCCACATGGCCTCCCAATAGGCATCACTTTGAACCACAAGCCTTTTTATGAGATCAGCAAACACTACTACCGACAATAAAATAAAAGATCCTAAGGCAACAAAAAATTCCAGTATGAGGGCATAATTTTTTTTAGGATTTTCACTTTTGGCATGGCTAAAAAAGAAAGGCTCAATTCCGAGCCTGTAGGCAGTAGCAAATAAAGTCATAACCACGGCAATTTTATAGCACGCAGAATACATACCAATATGTATATCTGCTATATTTTCCGGTAAAAGATAATCCAGTAAAATCCTGTCAAAAGTTTCGTTAACAGAAAAAGCCACTCCGGCTACCAGAACCGGAAATGCATAATGCATCATACTTTTCCATAATTTCATATTAAAGCGATATTGAACTTTAAAATAAAAGGAAGACATGAGGAGAAGTGTTAATGCACTTGCAATTAAATTAGATATAAAAATATAGTTTATTTCATAGTTTGGCCTGTAAATATGAGCAAAAACAGTATCCACTGCCGCTAAATCCTCAAGCCATAGTATAAGGAAGAGGTTCAATCCCATATTTACAGCAACATTGAGTATTTTTAGTATTGCATAACGTACCGGTTTTTGAGTAGCACGTAACCATGCAAAAGGTATTATTACAAGTGCATCAAAAAGTAAAATCCAGATAACAAGGTTTATATACGCTACTTTTATATCTATAAACTGCGCAATATGATCTTGAAAGATCAATGCGACACAAAAAAAGAACAGTGATGAGATTATTAACGAAATAGTGGATGTACTGATTACTTTTGAAGTATCATCTTCTTTATTAAAAAAACGGAAGAAAGCAGTCTCCATTCCGTATGCCAAAATCACATTAAAAAGTATAAAATAGGAAAATACTATAGCAACTTTCCCATATTCTGCAGGTGGAAGAACTGCAGTATATAAAGGTAATAAAAGGAAGCTTACCATTCTGGGAAGCACCGTAGCTAATCCATAAATGAAAGTTTGCTTGAAAAGTTTTTGAAGTGCGCTCAACTCTTTGATTATTTGCTTAAAAGTATTGATTTATAAAGAGCCTTCAAAGTTTGTTTTTCAATTTTTTACAGTCGGACTTTCTTTTATATTTTCAATTTTATAATATTTTACTTGCTCTCCTTCTGTAAAGCTTACAACGGCTTCGTTTTCCTTTAATTCAAATGGGAGTTTCTTTTTTGGCAGCGGAGGTATGTTCCCAACTTCTTTTTTGGGATCGGAATGCATAACAATATCTCTTTCAGTGTTAAGATTATTTTTAAATTTTCCTATAAAAACAAGATAACTGTCCCGTTTTATTCTTTCAAGTTTTACAATATTTCCACGAAAGTAAATACTATCCAACATTATATCCTTGCCTTCGGTGATTGGCACAAAAAGATTTGTACCCTTTTCTCCTTCAGCAGATACCCAGTCTTCACTTGCTACTTCTCCCGTTTTAAAAGGAGGGTTTTCAACCAGGTCTTGTGAACTACTGCATTTTGATGCTCCCAGCATAAGTATACTGAAATAGAATATATTTAATAATGATTTCATACAAATTCTATTGAATTATAAAGATACGATTTCAAAATTGATGCCAGAGAAAATATAAAGCCTTATAAATATTTTTACAAGGCTTTTCTAATTAATTTATGTGCTTTTATTGAATACTGATACTTAATGTACCCGTTCCTACGGCAGAACCATATCCTTCTACACTTATACTGTAGGTACCAGGGTTTAGACTTCCTGTAAACCCGGATAATTGTCCTGAAGGTCCACCATCATCATCATAATCCACAATTACATCATTACTGTCATATAAATTAAGAAAGGTGTCATAGTCTGCATCTGTAATTACAATGTCATAGGTAGCCGTTTCGGAAATGGTAAATGTATATTTAATCATTCCATCGTCTTCTTCTGCAATGCTGTAACTGAATGTTTCATCGTAGGGCAATGTAATAGGGCCTAACTCTATATCTGAAGTGTTTATCGTACCCTGAACAAAATTCAAAATCAAATCAACCGTTAAACTATTCGTATCACTATTATTTATTACTTCAAGATAGTAACTGCCAACGGCAAGGGATTCTCCGGTAATATTTCCGGAAGACTCCTTTATAATATCGTTATCAGAATCCTTCAGCCTGAGTGTGGCATATGATGAACCGGAAATAGAGAAACTGGTTTCTTCGTTTATTTCAAATGAATATCCAATACTATTATCGGGTTCGCTAACCGGTATTTCAAAATTAAATTGTTCGGTATAAGGGATGGTTAACACACCCAGATCAACATCACTTTCTCCCGGGTCTCTTAAGGCAAAGTTTAAAATTCCGTTATAGGAAATATCACTATTAATATTGATTATTTCAAGATAATATGCTCCGGAGCTTAAAGTTTCGTTTGCTATTCTTCCGTGTAATGATTCAAAAAGAATATCATCATTAGTATTCTTTAACCGCAATGTTGTACTAAATGAAGTTGAAAAAGAAAAACCTGTTTCTTCATTAATTTCAAATGAATATACTACAGAATTATCGGGTTCGTCAAGTGACAATTCTAAATTATATTCATCAAAATGTGGAATAGCTAGTAAGCCCAGTTCAACATCTGTTTCCTGAGCATCTTTTAATACAAAATTTAAAGAACCTGTAATTTCTGAGTCACTGCTTATTAATAAATAGTAAATACCGGGACTCAAAGTTTCATTAGAGACCCTTTGGCCATTGTATAAAGTATCGTCATTAGCATTCTTTAATGTTAAATTCAGAGTTGGATCATTGGTTGAAAAGGCAAAGCCGGTTTCTTCGGTTATTTCAAATGTATATCCAATAGCATTATCAGGCTCCTCACTATCAATTGTAAATTCATATATTTCTTTGTGAGGATTGTCAAGAATTCCAAGATTTATATCAGTGTCTGTTGGATTACGTAAAATCAAGGTGAATGACCCGGAATAGCCATCAGGGTTACTAATTTCAACACTATAAGCTCCAGGGCTTAATGTTTCCAATGAAATATTATTATTGGTACTGCTTACTATTTCATTTCCGTTAGAATCGTTTAAGATGAAAGATGCGTCTGTTGCAGTTATTGAAAATCCTGTTTCTTCATTTATTTCAAAGGAATAGCTTATGGCATTATCAGGCTCGGAATCTAAATCAACATTAAAAGACTCATTATATGGATTTGTTAAAAGTCCTAAACTTACATCAGTTTCAACAGAATTTCTTAAGGTAAATGACAAAACACCCAATATGTCAGTAGAGCCATCATGAGCTTCTCTGTAAAGTTCTAAATAATATTGTCCCGGGATCAAGTTTTCGCCATTGATTACCTGGCCATCACTTAGAATAATATTATTTTCAGAATCTCTGAGAATTAAATTTACATATTCTGAAGTTGAAAAAATATAGCCGGTTTCGTCACCTATTTCAAATGTATAGCCAATCCTGTCGTCTGGCTCTGTAAGGGGTATTGTAAAATCGATTGTATTTGAGTATGGAATTGATAACGCACCCAGTTCATTATCTGTTGTGCGGAAATTATATGTTTCAATTACCTCAGTATTTCCTCCTGAACCATCTTTGGCAATAATTTTAATGGTAATAGGCTCATCGATGAATGCTGAAAAATCAAACTCAATATCTATAAAGCCATAGTCGACACCCGGGAGAATTTCATAGTCTCCGGCGAGCAAATTATCATTTAGTAATACATCGTATTTTATATTGTCATTATCTGCATCGGACGATGGAGACCATTCTAATTGCACTTCGTTATAGTCTGTGAAGTCGAACCAGACATTTGATATTTCAAATTCAGCGGGGGCTCTGTTAATTTCTATAACTTTAATGGCCACCGTTTCAGAAAAGGAATTATTATCATCATAAGCTTTTATTTGTATTCCTAAAGCTAATTCAGTTCCAAAACGATTCAGCATTTCTGATAATTTCTTTTTGCTTATTTTTTTTGAGGCCTCGTTACTGTTTATAAACTGAGCAGCATCCAATTCAACAGAAGTTTCAGTAAAGCCTTCTTTCATACTTATATCGTTTACCACTAAGTCATAAGTAACGGGATCTTCATTTTCATCTGTAGCAGCATCCCATGATATAAGGACCATTGTTCCTGAGATAACTTCAGCAGTAATATTTTTGACTTTAGAAGGGGGAACATTCTCTTCTACGGGAGGTGGTGTAGAATCATCCTCTTTATTGCATGATATTATAAAAAAAGACAATAAAAAACAGGCAGATAGCAGTCTTAAAGTTGGTTTCATTAATTACAATTATTAAAGATGTGAAAAAAGCCATTCGTAATTTGAATGGCTTAATATACTATAACGTAATCAAATAATAAAATTTAACCGTTCAAAGCCTCGGCACCACCGACAATTTCCAAAATTTCGTTAGTAATTGCTGCCTGACGTGCTTTGTTGTAGGTAAGTTTTAGCTCGTCTCTTAATTCGCCTGCGTTGTCTGTTGCTTTGTGCATAGCCGTCATACGTGCTCCATGTTCAGAAGCAAATGAATCCCGGATTGCTTTAAATAATTGTGTTTTGAGGGACTTGGGGATCAATGTTTCAACTATTTCAGATTTTGAAGGTTCAAATATATAGTCTGAAACATTTTTATCTCCTTCTGCTGTTTCTTTTTCTACAGGGATAATAGGTAGAAAATCTTCAATTTTCACTATTTGATTTGCTGCGTTTTTAAAATGGTTGTATACCAAAACAATCTTATCATAAGAACCATCAGCATACAAAGCCATAAGTTTTTCGGCAATATCTGCAACATTATCAAAGGTAAGTTCCTCAAAAACTTCATTGTTATTGGCAACGACAGTAAATGATTTTTTAAGGATATCATTACCTTTTTTACCAATGGTCATGAAATCAACCTGTTTGTTAGCATAAGTTTCTCTGGCCAGCTTACCCGATTCTTTAATAACATTGGTGTTAAATGCTCCGGCAAGTCCTTTATTTGAAGTAATAGAAACCGCCAGAACTTTTTTTACCTCCCTTTTTTGTGCAAATACACTACCGGAATCACCTTCCAATGTAGCACTAAGGCTTTGAAGCAATTCAGTTAGTTTATCGGAATAAGGGCGCATAGCTGTAATAGCATCCTGTGCTTTTTTCAATTTTGCAGCAGATACCATTTTCATGGCACTGGTAATTTGCATCGTCGACCCTACCGATACTATCCTATTTCGTATTTCTTTTAAGTTTGCCATTTTTCCAATTAAGAATTAAGAATTCTGAATTATGAATTTTTTATTATTGTGACTAATAATTTAATTAGTTCTTCACATTTATTTTTCAAATTATCAGGAATTTCCATTGTGGTTTCTTCAATGAGATCTAACCAATACAAAGTTTCATCTGCTTCTTTTAAAGCTATTCCCAATTTATTTTTAAAGTCTCTCTTGCTAACACCTCTTTGTGACTCTCGGACATTTGCACCTATACTTGTACCACATTTTATTAATTGATTTGCAATTTCAAATTCGTGGGTTTCTTTAAGCTTTTTACAAAAAACAACAATATCACAGCCAAAATAAAAACTTTTATCTACAATTGTATTTTTAGTTTCTTTATAAGGCATAATTCTTCATTCTGCATTCTGCATTCAGAATTAGTTACTGTATTTCGCCGATAGATCCTTAGCAACTGCAGTTAAAGTGTCAGTTACTTCATCGGTTAGCTTTCCTGCTTTTAAATCATCCAGTATATTTCTGTGTTTTGCATTCAGGAATTCCAAATAATCTCTTTCAAACTCCCTTACTCTGTTTACAGGAACATTTCTAAGCAGGTTTTTAGAACCTGCATAAATAATAGCTACCTGGTCTTCAACTGTAAAAGGGTCGTTTTGTGCCTGTTTTAAAATCTCTACGTTTCGCTTTCCTTTTTCAATTACACCTAATGTGGCAGCATCAAGGTCAGATCCGAATTTAGCAAAGGCTTCCAGTTCACGATACTGTGCCTGGTCTAATTTTAAAGTACCCGCTACCTTTCTCATTGATTTTATCTGGGCTGAACCACCCACACGGGATACAGAGATACCTACGTTAATTGCCGGACGTACACCTGAGTTAAACAAATCAGATTCCAGGAATATTTGTCCGTCGGTAATTGAAATTACGTTTGTAGGGATATATGCCGATACGTCACCTGCCTGAGTTTCAATGATAGGAAGGGCGGTAAGCGAGCCTCCTCCTTTTACTATAGGTTTTAATACGTCAGGAAGATCGTTCATTTTCTTTGCAATTTCATCATCAGCGATAACTTTTGCCGAACGCTCTAATAATCTTGAGTGAAGGTAGAATACGTCACCAGGGTATGCTTCACGTCCCGGAGGGCGTCTTAATAATAATGATACTTCACGGTAAGCAACTGCTTGTTTAGACAAATCATCATATATGATTAAAGCCGGACGGCCTGTGTCCCTAAAATATTCACCAACGGCAGCACCTGCAAATGGCGCATATACCTGCATTGGAGCAGGGTCTGATGCGTTAGCAGCTACAATAACGGTATAAGCCATAGCGCCTTTATCTTCCAGTACTTTTGCAATATTTGCTACAGTTGAAGCTTTCTGGCCTATTGCTACATATATACAGAATACAGGCTCACCTGCATCATAAAATTCTTTTTGATTGATAATGGTATCAATACATACAGTGGTTTTACCGGTTTGACGGTCACCAATTACCAATTCACGTTGTCCTCTTCCAATTGGGATCATGGCGTCAATTGATTTGATACCTGTTTGCAATGGTTCATTTACCGGTTGACGGAAAATAACCCCCGGTGCTTTTCTTTCAAGAGGCATTTCATATAGTTTGCCGCCAATAGGTCCTTTACCATCAATGGGGTTACCCAATGCATCAACTACACGCCCTACTATTTCTTCACCAACTTTAATAGAGGCAATACGTTGTGTACGTTTAACTGTTGCACCTTCTTTAACGTGTCTTGTAGGCCCTAATAATACAATACCTACATTATCTTCTTCAAGGTTAAGAACAATACCTTCCAAACCGGATTCAAATTCTACAAGCTCACCATACTGTGCATTCGAAAGTCCGTATGCACGAACAATACCATCACCTACCTGTAAAACTGTACCTACTTCATCTAATGAAGCGCCTGCATCAAATCCTGATAATTGTTTTTTTAATATTGCTGATACTTCAGCGGCTTTAACTTCTGCCATGTTAAATAATATTTAGATTTAGACACAAGGCATGAAATGCCAGGAGTCTGTAATTCTTAATTCAAAATTAATTCTCTTTTTAACTTGTTGAGCTTATGAGAAATACTTGCATTATATTGTAAATCGCCTACTCTTAAAATAAACCCTCCAAGAATGCTTTCGTCTATTTTATTTTCAATGGTTATGTCATTGCCGGTGAGTTCTCTTACTTTTACAAGTACTTTCTTTTCCAGATCTTCAGTAAGAGGTACAGCCGTTGTTACAACAGCAACTTCCCTTCCTTTAAATTGATCGAAAAGGATGATATATTTTTCTGCAACATCTCCTAAAATACCTATTCTTTTATTATCAGAAAGGATATTAATAAGTCCGTCGGAAATAGTATTAATACCGGAAAAAATTTCTTTAAGAGCCGATTTTTTAGTGTCTGACTTAATTACCGGATTCTTAAGGAACTCCTGTAATTCTTTATTATTAAATACTGTCGTATTTATTAACTTCATGTCGTCATTTACCTTCTCAGCTAACTTTTGATCCTGTGCAAGTCCTAAAATTGCTTTTGCGTAACGTATTGCTGCTCTTGCTCCTGCCATTTCTTTAGTTTAAGGTTACATCACCAAGCATTTTCTCAACAAGCTTTAATTGCTTATTCTTATCGCTCAGTTCGCGACGCACTACTTTTTCTGCTATTTCAACCGATAATGATGCTACCTGGTTTTTAATATCAACTAAAGCAGCTTGTTTTTCACTTTCAATAGTAGCTTTTGCTTGTTTTATGAGTTTATTAGCCTCAACCTGGGCCTGGTCTTTGGCATCAGAAACCATTTTGTCTTTTATTTCACGAGCTTCCTTAATCATAGCTTCTCTTTCAGCACGCGCTTCTTTTATAAGTTTTTCATTATCAGCCTGAAGGTTTTGCATTTCTTTTTTTGCCTCCTCGGCTGCAGACAATGCCTTTTTAATTCCTTCTTCCCTGTCACTTACAGCGCCCAGAATAGGTTTCCATGCAAACTTTTTCAAAATCAAAAGAAGCAATAAAAAAGTGATTATTGTCCAAAAAACCAATCCAAATCCGGGAGTAACAAATTGACTACTATCCATAATTATAATATTTTTAATAAATCATTAAAAGCCCGGATACCACCAACCGTTGTACCCGGGTTTCTTTTTTACTTAAGGAATGATACTACAACTGCAAATAATGCAACTGCCTCTACGAAGGCAGCTAATATAAGTGCAGAAGTTTGAATCTTACCTTGTATCTCAGGTTGACGAGCCATAGCTTCCATAGCCTGGCCACCAATCCTTCCGATTCCAATTCCTGCTCCTATAGCAGCTAAACCAGCTCCTAATGCTGCAATTGATCCTAAATCCATAGTTATAAATATTAAAAATTAATTAATGATGTTCTTCTTCTGTTGCCATGCCAATGTATAAGGCAGACAATATTGTAAATATATATGCTTGTATCGCGGTAATGATCAGTTCTATTAATCCAATAAAAAGAGCAAATGCAACCGATACTGGAGCAATTGCCATTGATTTAAAAATAAATATTAAAGACATGAGGGCTAAAACAATAATGTGGCCAGCAGTAATATTTGCAAATAAACGAATCATTAACGAAATCGGTTTAACAAATACTCCTATAAGTTCTATGGGGGCTAAAAATATTTTCATTGGAATAGGAACGCCTGGCATCCAGAAAACGTGTTTCCAATAATTTTTGTTGGCGCTAAATATAGTTATAATAAATGTGAATAAGGCCAGGGTAGCAGTAAATGCAATATTACCACTTACATTGGCGCCATTTACAATTGGTATTAATCCCAGAATGTTGTTAAGCCATATAAAGAAAAAAACAGTCAACAAAAAGGGCATATACTTGTGGTATTTGTGCTCACCTATCATTGGTTTTGCTATTTCATCCCTAACAAAAATAACCAATGGCTCTACAAAACTCGTAATACCCGAGGGCACGTTCTTATCAGTTTTTTTATAGTTTTTTGCTGCAGTTATAAAAATAAGTAAGAGCAGTATCACAGAAAACCACATTATTAATACATTTCTTGTTATAGAAAAGTCTAACGGCTTAACTACATTTTCTGCATGACCTTCTTCATCAAATTTTACGTTTAGGTCTCCTTCATTCAATTGATAAATTTTCTCATGAAGTTTAATATATCTTTTTCCCTCTTTTTCAACTATAACTTTTCCCGAATCGTCGTGATGAAATTCACTGGACATAAACGTAACTAATTCACCATTGTTCCAAAGTATAATTGGTAGAGGGATTGAATAGTGCTTGCCGTTCCATTCAATTACATGAAACTCATGGGCATCCAAAACGTGATGGGTGATCATAGAGAGAGCGTCAAAATCAACGTTTTCTTCCTCATTTTGAACAGTTTCAGGCGCAGAGGCAAATCCGATAAGTGAAAAGTGAAAAAAGAGTGCTACAAAAAAAATCCTAAAAGTGCTTATTTGCATGGTTTTATGATATTAGAATACCTCATTTGAAATTCGGTGCAAATGTACATACATTATGCCAAATCACAAACAAAAATTTAAGTGTTTATTATCTCTGTAAAACTTTACTAATACTATACACTTCAAAGGCTAGAAAAAGGAAGTAAGTGAGGAAGAAATTTAAGACATCCGGTTTTTTATTTTCCATGTCAGATATCAACAAAGGAAGTAAAAAAACAATAATAGCAACGGTTTTTAAAAAAGTAAGTAGCATAAACAAGTTAAACACTTCTTTTTTTCCTTTGGTATATCTATTATAAATAATAATATATATAAAGAGGACTGTAAAAAAATGGAATAAATAAATTATCCACAGAGGATAAAATAATTCAAATTCATTGAAAAGATAAAACTGAAGAAAATTATGTAATCCAAATAAAGTTAAACTTAATATAAGTAATTCTAATAAAAAGGTATTGATCTTTTTATTAAATAAATTATCATCCTTCATCATCTTTTGAAAAACTATTTATTTGTTTGATAACAAAATACACGGATACTACTACAGAACAAAATGATACAATAATAGTATAGGCAGAATGTTCATTAGGGAATTTTTGATCGAGTTTAACCCCGATAAAGGATCCAATAAAAACAATTGCTATCATTTGAAAAAGGATGCCGGAATACTTTGCGTATGTATTAAGCGGTTTTTTCGGCTTTTTGTTCATTATTGTTGCTGGTACTACCAGAAGGAGTGGCTTTTAATTCTTTAATACCGGCACCTTTCATGTCGCAAGTAGCGTTAAAGTTAGCCCCAGGTTCTACTGAGAGTTTCCCTACTATAACATTTCCCTGGATTTCGGCAGTACTTTTAAGGGTTAGAATGTTAGATACATTAAGTTCACCGTTAAACTTTCCTTCAATGTCAGCATTCTCACAATAAACCTTTCCGTTTATGAAACCGGTTTTTCCTATAACTACTTTTCCCTTGGTTTTAATACTACCTTCTAAAATGCCGTCAATTCTGAAATCAGCCTCTGCAGTAATATCTCCTTTGATTTTTGTGTTTGCTACTAACCTGTTTGTTAGTCCGATAGTAGGTGCACTATCCGCTTTGAATTTTTTTGCTTCTGAAAACATAACTAGTTAAATTTAAGATTAAGATTCGGGTTATTTACTTCAGTTAAATACGTATTTAAGTTTTTATGAATATAAATAATTTTATAATTTAAAGACGAAATTACAAAATTCTCTGAATCAATCAAATAATCTTTGTTAATCTTTAAGAATTCTGCAAATCCAAGTGCCTGATCCTTAGATGGAAAATTGTGTACAACGAGGAATCTTAGCTCAGAATCATATATATCATCGGACATCGAAAGTTTTCTCTGAGGTACTGCATTTATTGCTTTCTCAAGAGATTCAGATAGTTTATTTATTTCAAAAACATCATCTCTATGGAATGGAAATATAAGTTTCCATGTAGATATGGCCGTTGAGTCGGCAAAAGTATTATTTTCGATTCTTGGTAAAGTTTCATCAATAATTTTCTGTGCTTCTTTGCCTTCTTCTTTATTCGGATAGTTAAGAGCAATGTAATTTAGTGCCTCTTTATATGCTTCAAAACCTCTTAATCTTCCTATAGCAGAAGCTTTCAGCATTTCATATTTTGTTGCTATAGGATCGCCACTATATCTGGTGATATATCTTTCGGCTTCAAAAATGACTGTTTCATAATCCTGATTTTCAAACCTGTGAAAGAGTTCATTGTATTTGGCATCAGGCCCATCCTGATCATTCGATAAAATTAGTTCCGGATTTGCCAGTATTTGTGCATAGCGTGAATTATTGTGTTCACTGATAATATTTAACTTTAAAGGATTAGCTTTAGGCGAGTTTTGTAACTCGTATATTTTATAAAGGTTATATTTTGAAGGAACTATTAATTTTTCTTCAGGATCATTCTTTAAAAGTGTTTCAAATTTATTTACTGCCAGGTCATATTCTAAAAATTTCTCTTTATAGATTGTACCTAACTGATAATTCGCGAAATTTCTTTCAATTACCAGACTATCCAGTTTTTCTTTTTGGGTGGGAAGCCTGTTTGTATAATATTCCACAGTATATACATCAGATGATCTTGTAGAAATAGTGTCACTAGCATTACTCGCGAGGGTGTTTCTATTTACTACTGTTTTATTACTCAGTCTCCAGTTATCTTCTAAAGTCCGGTTGCCCCATAACCGTTTAAAACCATCTATTCCATACTGTCGGGTAGTTTGATTATAAAAGTAAAAAGTATCGTCGTTATTTTGCGGACCAAAGGTATTTCGCGGGGTGCTGAATCCACTATCGGCCATTCCGCTGAGTTGCATTTCTATTTCTTCTTTTTCTTTGAGAGCTTCCTCTTTAGCTATGAGTGAGTCGATGAAAGTTTGATAATAATTTTTTCTTTCTTCTTCGGGTAAAGACACTACATACAGAATGCTGTCATTTTTCTTCACTATATCCTCATACAAAATCACATCTTCCAGATTAACCCTTTTTTTGGTAAGCCGCCTGAATTTTTTTGTTTTGGATTCAAGGTTCAGTAGTGTGCTGTCATAATAAAACCCCGCATCCCTGTATTTATTGGTGTCAAACTTCATTTGTGCCAGGTATTCGTAATTCCTGGCGTTTAATATTTTATCGAATGTAGTTTTACGTAGGGATTTATTAAAATAATCTTCTGCTGCAGCCAGTGAATCTTCCTTAAGATGAAATAAGGCAATCTGATGATAAATTTTATCTAAAAATGGGCGGTTTTCCCTGTTTTCTTCCAGCTTTGTTAAGTGTTCTAACAAAAGTACTTTATCACCATTTACAGAATCAAAATTTTTGACTTTTTCAATATGGGCATTAATCATATACACCCTTCGGGTTTTCCGGTTGAGGTCTATTACTTTATCAAAAGCATAATTTGCACTATCCTTATGGCCCAGTTCATTAAATAACTGGCCTATAATGTAATAATAACGACCTTTTTCTTCATTATTTTTGGTGTAGTAAGAAGCAACTTTTAGTTTTTGAATGGCACTGTCGGGATGTTTTAAATTCATATAAATTTGTCCCATCATAGCATTGGCATCTGCAAGCAATTGCTCTTCTAAAACCTCAAATTTTAAAAGTCTTTTAATATTGGCAAGTGCCAACTCATCATTTTCGAGCCTGATATTTGTTTTTTCCCGCCATAATTTTGCTTCGTTTATTTTATCGCTGTCGGGATATTTGTATAGAATATAATTAAAAGCTTCAAGAGCAGGAATAAAACGTTGTTCGTAGTATCTTCCTTTACCCAGAACCAGAAAAGATTCATCTATTTGTGGATTTTTTTCACGGCCGTTAATATTCATACTGCGTTTTTGGATAGCCTTTGTGGCTTTTTCTTCGGCCCTTTCAAAATTAGGGTTTGTTGGCACATCACTATCCAGGTAAATCTCATCCCTGATTTCTAGCCGCTCAACGGGTAGTACATCCCAATAGTTATCATTATACGATTCTATAAGCGCTTCTTTCCCGTCAATCAATGCTTCATTGCCATTAAACAACACATTGTATTTGGTGTTTAATGCATGCCAGTTACGATTTACAAAAGCATCTTTTTTGGTAGAGCATCCTATTACCAAAAAAGTTGTGATTGTTAGCAGGGATATTATTTTTAATGTGAATTTCAAAATGGTTTATATATGCTTTGTTAACTTAATATTTCTTCTTTTATTTTAAATGAGCGCTAAAAATAAGCTAAATTTCAAAAGTAAAGGAAACAGAAATCTTTATCCCATACTATACTTTTTACTTCTTTGCTCAGCTAGTAGAATATATATTTCTTTTTTAAATGTAAAAGAAAAGAAACTAAAAATGCATTAATTTGTATAAAATTACTACATATTTGATTATATTAGATTACCTAAAATAATATTTTACCAATGAAAAAGCTCAAAGTTGTTATTCTTTTTATTCTTGTTTCTTCGGGAATATTTGCACAATCAGGAAAAGATAAACCTGCTACTATAGACAGGAAGGCGCTCATTGAAGAATACCTGCAGTTAGATGAAGCTGACGACCGTAAGTTCTGGAAAGTTTACAATGAATACTATGATAAAATGAAGGAAAACAGGGCAGAGAGATTTGAGCGTTTTCAGGAATTTGTTGAGACGGATTCCATCCCCGAAAGGGAATTAAGAAAATTGGTTAAGGTCAACTCTTATATAAAACAATTAGATGCGATGCTTCTTGAGCAGTATTATGAAATTCTAAGAAAAAGAGTTTCTTCTGAAGTAGCCGGCAAGTTTTATCATTTTGAAGATGCCATGAATTCTATCACCTTAGGTGAAAGATATAAACACTGGGATATTATACAGGATATGAAACTGGAATTTGAGGATTAGCCGCTATCCTGCAAAAAACAGTTCCAGTTCTTGTAATGTTTCAGTTGAGGTTTGGATGTCCTTAACCAGTTCCCCTTTATTTAAAACGACAATACGTTCACATACTTCGGTTACATGAATGAGGTCATGGCTGGAAACCAGTACAGTGGTATCTCCCTTTATTGTAAGATCTTTAATAATCTTTTTTAATCGTATTTGTGTGGTAGGGTCCAAATTTGCAAAAGGCTCATCCAAAACAACAACTTCAGGGTTTCCGATAAAAGTAGCCACAATACCTACTTTTTTCTGATTTCCTTTAGACAAGTCGCGCAAATATTTTCTTTGGCCTAAGATTTCGCCGTGAAAAAAATCATCGAACTGACTTAAAAGCGAATCAACATCAGCTTTATTCTGTTGCCTTAATTCGCCAATAAAATAAAAATACTCTTCGGGGGTAAGATACCCTATTAAAAAGCTTTCGTCAATAAAGGCAGAAGTGAAAGGTTTCCACGCTTCACTTTCATTAACCTGGATGCCATTGTTGATTATATGTCCGGTGGTAGGTTGAATAAGATCCAGAAAAAGACTAAAAAGTGTGGTTTTACCTGCTCCGTTATTACCTACCAGGCCAAAACTTTGTCCCTTTGGAATTTCTAAAGACTCAATATTTAAAACAATATTGTTATTGTATTTTTTTGAAAGGTTATGTATAGATATCATGTTCTTCTAATTAGTTTTTTTGCTTGTAAGCGGCAATGGTTTTATATTTTTCATTTTTGTATATAGATTCAATTTTATTAAAAACTACATTTCTGAATGCTAATCCCAGTAACCCTGTGATGGCTACAAATATATATCCGGCGGTTGGGCTTATAGTGTAATGTCCAATAGTGTACAAAATCATTGGCAACCCTATTTTAGGGAGTGAAAGTAGCAGTGTTTTTACATTAAATGCCTGTTTGTCCCCAAATGCATTTTTATTTGATGCAAGGTCTATAGGGCTACGTGTATAAGCGCCGGACAACAGTACAAGATGGCAATTAGCGCCAATGTTAAATATGGCAGCAGTTATAATGGCAAGATATGCTTCCCAGCCAAAATACAGGTAAAAAGATGCTATAAAAGTAGTAATGGCAGTAGCAATAACCAGCAAATACCATTTAGCCGTTAAATAATCCCGATACTTTATATTTTGACTCATCATAAGCTGATAGTAGGAGCTATCCCAACTCGGTACATATTGTCCGAAGCTGAATAAAAAACCTCCCGTAACAAAAAGTCCTGCAAATATTTTCCAAACGGGTCCGTCATAAGCTTCAATAGCACCTGTTACAAATAAAAATCCGTAGAAAATAAAAAATACGCCCATTAAAACAGCAGTTCGGGACCTTTTGTTTCTTTTTATAAGCTTAATATCATTTTTAAGGAATACCGCAATGCTTCCAAAACGGTTCAACCAGGTTAAGTCCTCAGTAACAGCATCAGATTTCTTTTGCGACAGTCCGGCATCGAGAAAAAGGTTATTTTTAAAATATTTAAAAGAAATAATGAAGAGAATAACAACAATTAACCATGGAATTGTTGCCATGATCGGGTTCTCATAAAAACTTCTCATAATCGGCTCAGCATATATCGTAATATCAAAAAGATTATAATACTGGAGAGCTGCAATACTCAATAATATCCCAATCATGGAATAAAAAAGTAAATCTTTGTTATTTATAAGAAGGTTGATGAAATTATTACAATATATAATAGCTATAATAGCCAATTGCCAACCCAGTACATTTGCAATTGGATGCCCTTTAAGGATCATTGTTACAGCCAGGGGGATAAAATAAAACGCATGTACAATATTAAAGAAAGAAATGATGGTTTTTCCTAATGTAAAATTTACAATTCTGTTCTTTTTAATGGGTAAATAAAGCAGAGGTTTAATATTCAGAACAGGCATTTTTTGAAAAAAATACCTGACAACAAGGTCTACTACAAACCAGTAAAGCAGGAATTTATTAATTACCTGTAGCGGATCCATTTTAAGCTTTTCTTCAATGAAAAAGTAAGTGCCAATGCCACCGCCAACCATGATGGTTATAAAATAAATGGCGCCAAAAAACATAAATATCTTTAAGACCAGGTTCGTTTTTAACGATGCTGCCCTAAAAAAGGATTTCCACTGAAGTGTTATGAAGTGTTTAAACATTTTTGTTTGATTGGTTCAGTATTATATGTATAATAAAACTAGATATTGTTACATTAAAAATAACATCTTTATTACTTTTGCAAAAAATTTGATTCAAATGAGCCAGTTTCACAAGCTTAAAGTTAAAGAAGTAAAACAAATTACACCCAAGGCAGTTACTATATTATTTGAAATTCCTGATAATTTAAAAAGCGAATACCAATTTAGTGCCGGACAATACATTACAATAAGAAAAGAAATTAACGGACAAGAGTTAAGAAGGGATTATTCTATTTGTAGTTCTCCTAAAAGCAATGAGATAAAGGTTGGGGTTAAAAAAGTAGAAGGCGGGATTTTTTCTGTTTTTGCAAACGAAAAGTTGAAAGCTGGTGATGAGTTGGAAGTTAATACCCCTAAAGGCCGTTTTGTATTTAATCCGGACAGTTCAAAATCAAGGCATATTGCTGCTTTTGCTGCGGGGAGTGGAATTACCCCTGTAATGAGTATCATGAAAGCGGTACTGGAAGAAGAGCCGGACAGTCAATTTGTGCTGGTTTATGGAAATAAATCTGTGAATGATTGTATGTTTTATGATGAAATACTTGAATTGATAACAGAATATGAAAACAGGTTAATTGTACATCTTGTTTATAGCCAGAACCAGGAAGAAGATTCGCTTTTTGGCCGCATTGACCGTTCTACGGTTAATTTTATTACTAAAAACAAACATAAAGGGATAACATTTGACGCATTTTATCTTTGCGGCCCCGAAGCTATGATCGATTCTGTTTCTGAAACCTTGCTGGAATCCGGGATTAAAAAGGACACAATTCATTACGAGTTATTCACCTCTACATCTCCGGTTAAAGAGGTTGCCTCTGGTAGAGCCGAAGGAAAAGCAACCGTAAAAGTGTTTTTGGATGACGAGGAGACTGAATTTGTGATGGATAAAAAACAAATCGTGCTCGATGTGGTTTTATCCAATAACCTCGATGCCCCTTACTCATGCCAGGGGGGTATATGCAGCAGTTGCATAGCAAGGTTAAAAGAAGGAAAGGTGGAAATGGTAAAGAATCAGATTTTAACCGACAGTGAACTTGCCGAAGGCCTTATATTAACCTGTCAATCCCATCCGCTTACAGATACGATTTATATCGACTACGACGATGTTTAAATAGAAAGTTTAATCGTTGAAACGTTTATTTGTTTATAAAATAAGTGCTTCTGAGCTTAGGGTTTTGGAATTTCTATATGAATTGGAAAGTATATAAAACAAAAAGAACTTTGTCAAAGCGTTAAACTTTAACAAAGCTCTTAATAGTAAACATGTTACTTAGCAATATTCGTTATAAGCACTTACAAGGTTGTCTGCAATCATTTCAGCAGGTCTTCCTTCAATGTGATGCCTTTCCAGCATATGCACCAATTCACCATCTTTAAATAAAGCCATACTTGGCGAGGAAGGAGGAAAAGGGACCATAAAGGACCTTGCCTTATTAGTTGCATCAATATCGAAGCCTGCAAACACTGTATATAAATTATCGGGTTTTTTACTATTTGCCAAACTCATTCTGGCGCCGGGCCTTGCATTTGCCGCTGCACAGCCGCAAACTGAATTTACGACTACCAGGGCAGTACCCGGTTTTGCTAAAGCAGCTTCTACCTCTTCTGGGGTTTGTAATTCTTCAAAGCCAACTTTTGTTAACTCTTCTTTCATAGGTTTTACCAATTCAGCGGGATACATCATAATATCTTTTTTTAATCAATTCAATATTTATATTGCAAAGTTAATGAAAATCATTCAGGTTTTTTGTTAATCAAATTATATTAAAATACTATTAAAGCATCAACGTTATTTATGGGTAAAGATAAGTTTGTCATATCTTTGAAAAAATTGAAAAAATATTAATGATAAAGTGGATTCTAGCCGTACTAGGCTTTTTTATGTATAGATGGCCCGGTGCTTTTCTGGGATTTCTAATAGGCAGTTTTATAGATAGTATTTACCAAAGTGGTGGTGCCAGTTTTGGTACTTCCGTACAACGCAAGGTTTCCCCTGCAGATTTTGAATTGAATTTGCTTTCGCTTTGCTCTATAGTTATTAAAGCCGATGGCAGGGTAAACCAAACAGAACTGGATTATGTACGTCAGTATTTTGTGTCAGCTTACGGGAAAGAGCGTGCGAATGCCATTTTCAGGACTTTTAATGAGGTCATAAAACAAAGAGAAGTTTCAGCTCAACTGGTCAGTTCGTATTTAGCAGGCAGGACCCGGTATGAAATGCGTTTGCAGATACTGCATTTTCTATTTGGAATTGCCAAAGCAGATGGAGCTGTTACCCCGGGTGAAGCAGCTAAAATAAGAGAAATTGCAGGATATTTTAGGGTACAACACCGGGATTTTGAGAGTATCCAGGCCATGTTTGTCCAAAAAGCAGATACAGCCTATAAAATTCTGGAAGTAGATAAGTCTGCTACCAATGAGGAAATAAAAAAAGCATATAGGAGAATGGTAAAAAAATATCATCCCGATAAAGTAATTACAGATGACCAGGCCATAAAAAAAGGAGCAGAAGAAAAGTTTAAACAAGTTCAAAGTGCATATGAGCAAATACAAAAGGAACGAGGCTTTTAGCCTAATGGGTTCGTTTTGAGAAATTTGTTTATTTTCACAATTTAATTGTATTTTTGATTAACCCTAAATCTCAATGCTGATGGATCAGTTTTGGCTTTATTTTAAACTCGGGCTTACACATGTACTCGACCTGAGTGCTTACGACCATATACTTTTTTTAATTGTATTAACAATACCGTATACATTTAGTGCGTGGAAACGCGTAATATGGCTGGTTACCATATTTACCATAGGGCATACCCTTTCACTAATCTTATCCGTTTATGGTGTTGTAAATGTTAATTCCGGGCTCGTAGAATTTTTAATACCCATAACTATATTAACCACTGCAATATTTAATGTTTTTGTTGCAGGTAAAGGGGCCAGGAAAGAAAGATATGGACTCATCTTTTTTGTGACACTTTTTTTTGGGTTAATACATGGGTTAGGGTTTTCCAATTATTTTATGCAAATAGTCTCAAGTAAGGACAATAAAATTTTGCCTTTACTGGAATTTGCTTTAGGCATAGAAATTGCACAGATTATTATTGTTTTAATAGTTTTAATAGTCGGCTTTGTTATACAATCAGTATTCCGGTTCAATAAAAAAGATTGGATCACCATTATATCATCCATTGTGATAGGATTAGTTATTCCGATGCTTGGAAGAACATGGCCTTACTAGACCTAAAAAGTTGTTATTCAACATTAAAGCTTATATATTCGTTAAAATATTGAAAGAACAACGATTGTTGTTTTAAATTTATGTCGAAAAAAAAACAGGATAAATATGACAAGGCTTATTTAAGAATGGCCCAGGAGTGGGGAAAGCTGTCATATTGTAAAAGAAAACAGGTTGGAGCTATTATAGTTAAAGACAGAATGATTATTTCTGACGGGTACAATGGTACACCAACCGGGTTTGAGAATATTTGTGAAGATGAAGAAGGATATACAAAGTGGTATGTGCTTCATGCAGAAGCAAATGCAATATTAAAAGTTGCATCATCAACACAATCATGCAAAGGAGCAACTTTGTATATTACGTTATCACCTTGCAGGGAGTGCAGTAAACTCATACACCAGGCAGGAATAGTCACAGTGGTTTATCAAAAAGGCTATAAAGATGATTCGGGATTAAAATTCCTTGAAAGGGCAGGGGTTGAACTAAGACACATACCAAATCTTGAAAATGATTAAATTTTGAAAAATATAAAATATTTTCTTCCATTACTGTTTGCAGGAGCATTAGCCGCCGGGATTTTTATTGGCGGAAAATTAGGTTTTAACCACTCTAGTGGTGACTTGTTCTCGGCAAACACTAAAAAAGTGAAATTAAATCGACTCATTGATTATATTGATTATGAATACGTAGATTATGTAAACACAGACAGTATAGTTGATGTTGCAGTAAATAATATTCTCCAGAACCTCGATCCGCATTCAGTTTACCTCTCTAAAAGCGAAACCGAAAGAATAGCAGAAAACATGAAAGGGGACAATGTAAATATTGGAGTAAATTTTTTCATGTATCGGGACACTGTAAGTGTTGTAAATGTAATAGATGGTGCGCCTGGTAAAAATGCAGGTGTAAAATCTGGAGACCGGATTCTTTCAGTAGACGGTGAGATTCTTCATGGAAAAAACCTCAAAGAGGCAGATATTAATAACAGGTTAAGAGGGCCGGTAGAGTCTGTTGTGAAGTTACAGGTATACAGAAAAAATGATCCCATGGGAATTTTGGATATAGCAGTAAAAAGGGCCAATGTCCCCAATAAAAGTATTGATGCATATTACATGATCAATGATCATTTGGGTTATATAAAAATTAACCGTTTTGCGGAAACCACACATGAAGAATTTTTAGTTGCAATAAAAAAGCTTCAGGGAACCGGAATGAAAGAACTTGTTCTGGACCTTCGTAATAACCCAGGAGGATATGTAAGCGTGGCAGAAAAAGTAGCCGATGAATTTTTAGAAGAAGGCAAATTAATTTTATTCACAAAAAATAAATCCGGATCTGTACATGAGGAATTTGCCTCCCCCGATGGTGTGTTTGAAAATGGTGAAGTATTTGTTTTAATTAATGAAATATCTGCTTCTGCCAGCGAAATTGTAGCAGGGGCATTACAGGATAATGATAAAGGAACTATAGTGGGCAGAAGATCGTTTGGCAAAGGACTGGTACAAAGAGAAATGACCCTTGGTGATGGGTCTTCAGTCAGATTAACAGTTTCAAGATATTATACCCCCACAGGAAGGTCTATACAACGGCCTTATAAAAAAGGAACGCAAGATTATTATGATGAGTTTTATGCACGATATGAGAGCGGGGAAATGGAGTCTGTCGAAAACATTAAAGTAGCAGATTCTTTAATATTTAAAACCCCAAAAGGTAAAATTGTGTACGGCGGCGGTGGCATTATACCGGATGTTTATGTGCCCTTTAAACCTAGTTTTGATGAAGAATCCTTAAATCATATGCTTAAGTCGGGATTTCTCAACTTTTTTATATTTGAACATCTCGATACACAGCGGGATTATTACTCCCAATTCTCCAGGAAACAATTTATTGAAGAGTTTGAAGTAAGTGAGGAATTGTTTGACAAATATGTAAGATTTGCTCAAAAGGGAAGGTATATTTTAGATTATCCGTATTATAGAGACAGGATAAAAAAATACATGAAAGCCACAATAGGTAGGCAATTATATAACCAAAATGTATACGAACAGATTATGAATACCGGTAATGAAATGATTGATAAAGTTTTGGAGCTAAATGGAGATGTTCCTTCTGAAGAAGATTCCATATAGTAGTCCAATCACGTAAGTTTATCGTGTACTTTAGTATGTTTTCCGTTATTCCATAAAGTTAATATATCCGTGCCAACTTGTGCGCCACTTCCGGCAGCTATGGTAAATTGACTTCGCCACCCTGCCAAAGTACCTGCTACATATATTCCAGGCTTAACCAAATGATCTGTATTTTTTAACCAAATACGTTCTTTATCACGGAGGGTTTTAGGATGTGGTTCAACAAATTCATTGAGACCATCAATTGAGAAAAACTTACTGTAACCTAATGCTATCACAATCAACTTTGCCCTATATTCATTTTTATTTGTTTTGATATTGAAGTTCCCAACACTACCGGAGACAGAAAACACTTTTTCATTTTCAATTTGAATAACGTGGGGATATAACCTTGCAAGATGATTTTTAGCGCTATCCAGAATTTCGGCACCACTTGTCCCGGGTGATAAACCTAAAACATTATTTAACAAAGCAGACTGTAAGTCGGAAGTTTTTTGATGCATTATTATTCCCACTTTCTTGTCTTTTACATATTCCCGGAGATGTGCGGAACCTAAAATTAAACCACATTGTATTCCTGCCGGGCCACCACCAATAATTAATGCATCAAACATTGGTTTTATCCTTTATTTGTTGTTGTACTTTTCTGGAAAGTAGTAACACTATCACCAGGGTAATGGCACATAAAGCAGCTAGCATACCAATAATTGCTACCATACTGTCACCTTCAAGCGGGTTTGAAAAATCAAGCAGAGTGAAATTGTAGATAATGACCACAACTGCAAATAGTATAAGAATAATAGAAACAATTTTCATTTTTTTTTAAATTAAACCGGTTACATTGCTGGCAAATAGTTTTACAGCGATAGCAAGCAAAATTACACCAAAAACTTTACGAATAACGGCTAAACCCGAATTTCCCAGTACTCTGGCAATCCTAGTAGAAGATTTTAATACAAGATAAACAAAAACAATATTAATCAGTATGGCTGCAATAATATTTTCTACATGATATTCAGCACGTAATGACAACAATGAGGTCATTGTGCCTGCACCGGCAATTAAAGGAAAAGCTATAGGAACAATAGACGCTGTTTCGGGAGCATCGCCTTTAAAAAAGGTAACGCCTAATATCATTTCCAAAGCCAGAAAAAAAATAACCAAAGAGCCCGCAACAGCAAATGAGTTTACATCAATCCCGATGAGTTTTAAAATCTCTTCACCTACAAATAAAAAAGCAATCATTAATACACCTGCAACTATTGAAGCTTTTTCAGATTGAATATGCCCCACTTTGTTCCTGAGGTCAATAATAATTGGAATGCTTCCCAGTATATCTATAACTGCAAACAGCACCATTCCTGTGGTAGCTATTTCTTTAAAATTAAAATTCACTTGTAAAGGTTTAAAGTGCGCAAAATTAATGATTTATAGTGGATTGTAAATACTTATAATTTCATTTTTTAATTCATAATCCAAATTATTAAATTTCTATCCTACCTAACTTTAGTATTTGTTGTTCAAAGAAGTATCTTTGCACAAACATCTATTAAACATGTTCCAGTTAGGTAAATCCATAGTTTCAGAAGAGATTTTAGAGAACGATTTTGTATGTAATCTTTCAGCTTGTAAAGGAGCTTGTTGCGTAGATGGCGAAGCAGGTGCCCCACTTGACGAAGATGAAATTAAAATCCTGGATGAAATCTACCCTAAAGTAAAGCCTTTTTTGAGAAAAGAAGGGATTAAAGCTATTGAAGAGCAGGGAACATACGTGAAAGGATGGGATGGGGAATGGGAAACACCCTTGGTAAATAACAGCGAGTGTGCATATGTTATTTTTAATAAAGGTACCGCTTTATGTGGTATTGAAGAAGCTTATAATCAAGGCGAGGTTAAATGGAAAAAGCCTCTATCGTGTCATTTATATCCCGTTCGTATAAAACAATATTCAGAGTTTACGGCTGTAAATTATCACCAATGGCATATATGTAATGATGCCTGTTCATTAGGAAAAGAACTGCAGGTGCCTGTTTATAAATTTGTAAAACAGGCCCTTATCAGAAAGTTTGGAGAAGATTGGTATAATGAACTGGAAGAAGTAGCAGAAAAATTGATAAAGAAGAAAGGCAGGAAATAAATTTACTAAACATAATATTTTAGGGTTGTAGCCCTAATTATTCAACAATCTATACAAAAGCATCGGGGGTCATAGCTCCGATGCTTTTATTTTTGTGGCCTACTTCCCTGAAATTTTTTAGTTCGACGATGTTAACCTTTCAAATAAAGAAATATGAAAAGAAATCAATAGAACTAAATCAAATATTATGAAAACAATCAAATTAATGAGTTATGTGCTAATGGCATTTACATTTATATCGGTTTCGTGTTCATCAGAGGATGGTGAAGATGGAATGGATGGATTACAGGGCGAACAAGGGGAACAAGGGGAACAAGGCTCTGCAGGTGAAGATGGCAGCACAATTCTTGCCGGTAGTGGGGGCCGACTGCAAGTATAGGTGTAATGGGAGATTATTACATTAATCAAGATACAAGAGAATTATATGGGCCTAAAATTGATGCTACTACATGGGGTTCCCCAATTTCATTGAGGGGTGCTAGTGGTGCAGATGGTGCAGATGGATCACAAATCCTCTCCGGTGATATAGTGCCTGACGGTATGTTAGGGTTAGAGGGTGATTTTTATTTAAACAAATCTACATTTGATTTGTACGGACCTAAATCTTCTGGTGCCTGGGGAGTACCTATTAACCTTAAAGGAACAACTGATGTGAGATATACAGGATGGTTTAATTTTAATGATGTTACAACACGTACTGATTTCTTTTTTTTCCAAAATCTGGTTTATGGATTTTTGTCCGATGATTTTATAGACAATGGGGGTTCAGTATTAGTATACACGGGCTGGGTTTCAACAGCCGGATTGGGTTCAACTCCCATTCGTCCTAATGAAATATACCAACTTCCCAAGTTTGATAGTAATGGTATTCATAACTGGGAAACTACTTTTAGGTTTGAAACCGGTTCTTCAAGCGGATCGGTACATTTAATTATAGATGTTGGAAATACAACTGCAGCAACACGGAATGAATTCTTAGAAAATATTTATTATGTAAACAACAGGTTTTTCAGGATAATTTTTATTCCGGGAGGTACAGCCTTAAAGAGTACCTCACCAGAAACCAAAGCTATAGATTACAGTAATTATGAAGAAGTAATACGATATTACGGTATTAAAGAATGATGATTCTCTTTCAAAAAAAATAGTGCTACATGTTAACCTTTTAAATAAAGAATTATAAAAGGGGAACGAATAGAACTAAATCAAATATTATGAAAACAAAAACAATCAAATTAATGAGTTATGTGTTAATAGCATTTACATTTATCTCAGTTTCATGTTCAGGTGATGATGGTGAAGATGGAATGGATGGATTACAGGGTGAACAAGGGATACAGGGTGAACAAGGAGAACAAGGAGAACAAGGAGAACAAGGCCCGGAGGGCCCTCAAGGGGAACAGGGTGAGCAAGGCCCTCAAGGACCGGAAGGTCCCCAGGGGGAACAGGGTGAGCAAGGTCTTCAAGGCCTTCAAGGCCCTCAAGGTCCAGCCGGTGAAGATGGTGAAGACGGCAACGCCAATGTTATGTATTCCGAATGGATGGATTTTGTATGGAATGAATCAGATTTTGCCAGGAACAAAAGCATGAGGGTGGTGGATACCCGTTTTTCTGAAAACTATTATGGGGGTGTGGTGCTCTTTTATATGAAGTATAATAATGGACGTACCTTTCCTTTTCCACACTATATTTATAATTCTTCGGGAACGCTACAATTGAGAAAAGATGCCCTTACCCTTGGTGCGTCGGGAGAAGCTTTAATAGTTTTTGTAAAATATGGTGAAGACTTTGTTGCCAGTGATTATGAAAACACTCAATTTCGTTATATAATCATTCCGGGAAGTGTGGAATTAAGTAAATCTACTTTAGATTATTCCGATTATGAAGCTGTAAAAGCACATTACAATATCAAAGACTAAATGGTAGCCTTGCCTAAGAAAAATTTACCTGCTTTTTTATTTAAAAAGGCAGGTTTTTTATTTAAAAAAACTGGCTACGTAACAATTTGGTAACAAACCCAATGAACATCACAGGCGGGGTTACATTTCAACACCCCTTGTTAAAAACTTTTGATTTTATATGATAAACTTCCTTTCAATTTCGCTCGCAATTTTAAATCTTTGTTAGTCCCGAGATGTTCCATTAGAACCAAAATTTAACACCCAAAAATTCAAGAAAAATGTCAGCAAAAGCAGAGCCAATTTTAGAAGAAAACGAGAACAGATTTGTTATTTTTCCTATTCAACACCATGATATCTGGGAATGGTATAAAAAACAGGAAGCTTGTTTTTGGACTGCTGAAGAAATTGACCTTCATCAGGATTTAACAGATTGGAATAATAAGTTAAATGACGATGAGCGCTATTTTATTAAACATATCCTGGCATTTTTTGCAGCTTCTGATGGTATCGTAAATGAAAACCTGGCTGAAAATTTTGTAAATGAAGTACAATACTCAGAAGCTAAATTCTTTTATGGTTTTCAGATCATGATGGAAAACATTCATTCTGAAACCTATTCATTGCTGATAGATACCTATGTAAAAGACGAAACAGAAAAAAATCTTTTATTTAAGGCTATAGAAAATTTTCCCGCTATTAAAAAGAAAGCCGACTGGGCGTTAAAATGGATAGACTCACCAAGTTTTGCTGAAAGGCTTATTGCTTTTGCAGCGGTGGAAGGCATTTTCTTTTCAGGGGCCTTTTGTTCCATTTTCTGGTTAAAAAAACGTGGACTCATGCCAGGGCTTACTTTTTCTAATGAATTAATTTCCCGGGATGAAGGGATGCATTGTGATTTCGCAGTTCACCTGCATAACGAACACCTGGTAAATAAAGTTCCTAAAGAGCGTATCAAAGAAATTATCATAGACGCCCTTAATATTGAAAGGGAATTTATTACCGAGTCCCTGCCAGCCAGCCTCATAGGTATGAATGCAAAATTAATGACCCAATATCTTGAATTTGTAACAGACAGGCTTTTGGTTGAGCTTGGTTGTACTAAAGAATATAATTCAACCAATCCGTTTGATTTTATGGACATGATCTCACTTCAGGGGAAAACAAATTTCTTTGAAAAAAGAGTATCGGAGTATCAGAAAGCGGGTGTACTGAGTAAAGATGATAAAGACCAGAAAATTAGTTTTGATGCTGATTTTTAATTCATCTCTTTAACAAAACAACACAACAACGCAATATATTCAGCATTTGCTGAGATAAGATTTGTACAGGATATTGATTTTGTAATCAATATCCCCTTAACCTCTTATAGAATTTTTTAAAGAGAGCAAAGACAATAAAATTAATATTAACCAACTTAACATAAAACAGTAGCGTATTATGTATGTACTTAAAAGAGACGGCAGAAAAGAACCCGTAATGTTCGATAAAATTACGGCCCGGATTAGAAAATTGTGTTACGGGCTCAATATTTTAGTTGATCCGGTAAAAATATCAATGCGGGTCATTGAAGGGTTGTACGATGGGGTTACAACTTCAGAACTTGATAATTTAGCAGCAGAAGTAGCGGCAACAATGACCACTACACATCCTGATTATGCAAAGCTGGCAGCAAGGATATCTGTTTCTAACCTTCACAAGAATACAAAAAAGTCATTTTCCGAAACTATGGCCGATTTGTATAATTATGTGAATCCACGTACAGGAAAAAAAGCACCGCTTTTATCAGATGAGGTTCATAAAGTTATTATGGATAATGCAGATATGCTGGACTCGACCATCATCTACAATCGCGATTTCGGTTATGATTATTTCGGATTTAAAACATTAGAACGTTCGTACCTGCTAAAACTTAACGGACAAATAGTTGAACGCCCGCAACACATGCTTATGCGGGTTTCAGTAGGAATTCATTTAAACGATCTTGAATCGGTTATTGAAACCTACGAACTCATGTCTAAAAAGTACTTTACACACGCTACACCAACTCTTTTTAACTCAGGAACACCAAAACCTCAAATGTCTTCTTGTTTTTTATTAACAATGAAAGAAGACAGTATAGACGGTATATATGATACATTAAAGCAAACAGCCAAAATATCCCAGTCTGCCGGGGGTATTGGCCTTTCTATACATAATATTCGCGCTACCGGAAGTTATATTGCCGGAACTAACGGAACCTCTAATGGTATTGTGCCCATGTTGCAGGTATTTAATGATACTGCCCGCTATGTTGACCAGGGTGGCGGAAAACGTAAAGGGTCGTTTGCCATTTATGTTGAGCCATGGCATGCCGATATTTATGATTTTCTGGACCTGAAAAAAAATCATGGTAAGGAAGAAATGCGTGCACGTGATCTTTTCTACGCTATGTGGATGCCCGACCTATTTATGAAAAGGGTACAGGAAGATTCGCATTGGACATTAATGTGTCCTAACGAGTGTCCGGGCCTTTTTGATACTTATGGTGATGAATTTGAAAAACTTTATGAAAGTTACGAAGAACGTGGTAAAGGGCGAAAAACAGTGAAAGCACGTGAACTTTGGGAAAAAATACTGGAATCTCAAATAGAAACCGGTACTCCCTACATGCTTTATAAAGATGCAGCAAACAGAAAATCCAATCAGAAAAATTTAGGCACCATACGTTCATCAAACTTATGTACCGAAATTATGGAATATACTGCTCCCGATGAAGTAGCAGTATGTAACCTTGCCTCCATAGCATTACCAATGTTTGTTAAAAATGGGGAGTTTGACCATAAAGAGCTTTTTAAAGTTACCAAACGTGTTACCAAAAACCTTAATAAAGTTATTGACAGGAATTATTATCCTGTTGAAGAAGCGAAAAATTCAAATTTCCGCCACAGGCCTGTTGGTTTAGGAGTGCAGGGATTAGCTGATGCATTTATTATGCTTCGTTTACCTTTTACAAGTGATGAGGCCAAAAAACTTAACCAGGAAATTTTTGAAACTATTTATTTCGCAGCCGTAACTTCTTCTATGGAAGAAGCTAAAATTGAAGGTCCTTACTCAACATATAAAGGATCTCCCATTTCAAATGGAGAATTCCAGCATAATATGTGGGGAATTAAAGATGAAGAATTGAGTGGACGATGGGACTGGGGTAAACTCAGAAAAGATGTGAAAAAACATGGAGTTAGAAACTCTTTGCTCGTAGCACCAATGCCAACGGCATCTACCTCACAAATATTGGGCAATAACGAATGTTTTGAGCCCTATACATCCAATATCTATACCCGCAGGGTATTATCGGGAGAGTTTATTGTGGTAAATAAGCACCTTCTGGAAGACTTGGTAAGATTAGGATTATGGAATGAAAACCTTAAACAGGAACTTATGCGTTCTAACGGCTCGGTTCAGCATATTGATGTTATCCCTCAGGAAATAAAAGAACTGTACAGGACGGTATGGGAATTGAGCATGAAGGACATTATTGATATGTCGCGGCACAGGGGTTATTTTATTGACCAGTCCCAGTCACTCAATTTATTCATGGAAAATGCCAATTATGCAAAACTCACTTCTATGCACTTTTATGCCTGGAAAAGCGGTTTAAAGACAGGAATGTACTATCTCAGAACAAAATCGGCCGTAGATGCCATTAAGTTTACATTAGATAATACTAAAAAGGAAGAGCCGGTTACTGTTAAAGAAGTTTCTGAGGCTAAAGTGACAAAGGCAGCTCTAATGCCGGTTGAACCCTTAACACCTGAAGAGCTTAAAGAAATGATAGCAAAATCCAAAGCCAATGAAGACGATGATTGCCTTATGTGCGGATCATAAAAGTTCTGCCTGAATCTTAACCTTAATGGGAAAGGGAACTTCATTTACCGGAGTTCCCTTATTTATTACTATTAAAATGATTTAGATTTTATTCTTTTTATGATTTGCATGTTTATAATAAATTTCAAGCAGGTTCATGGTGGCAACTATTAAATCTTTTGTTTCCAATAATAAGCTAAAATACAAAGCAGTATTTTTTGGACTGGATTCTTCTGTTCTTGTTCTCGCAATTTGCTTATCAATTTTTAACTCCACATTTTTGAACAACTCATGCTTTTTATCAATAAGTTTGGCAATATTTGAGAACTTTTGAGAATTAAAAGTGTCTTCAATCTCAGTAAATAATAAACTTAGCTGGTCATCTATTTCCTTTAAGTCCTTAATCTGGTTAAAACGCAAACTTTTATGTTTATTGTTCACATGTTTATGCCCTGCTGTGGCTATATATTCTAAGGATTGGGTCATATCTTGCAAATACCCCAGCATTTGAATATAAAACTGGCTGGCACCTATACTGGACTCATCGAGATTTTTAATAAAATAAAAAATGTTATCTCGCAATTCATTTATTTCATTATCAAGTTTAGAGATACCTTTTTTGCTCTTTTTAAGTTTGGCTATATCCTGTCTGGACAAACCATCCATGGTATTGCTGTAAATTTTATTCCCGCGTTTAACAACATTAGAGATATTGCCGGCACTTTCATGAATCACACCTTGAATGGATTGGCTTTCGGCTCTCATTAAGCGGTCTTCGGCTTTTTCTTCTTTGGCTTGTTTTTTATGGTTTATGTAATTTCTAGCTAATAAGAATAGAACTACTATCAGAAGTATAGCAATAGCCGTTGCCCCCCCTAAATGGATTATGTATGCAACAATAGCTGCAGCGGAAAAGGCTATAAAAGCAGTAAAAAACCAACCTCCGATAACATTGAGCACGCCGGCAACCCGATATACAGCGCTTTCACTGCCCCAGGCCTTATCTGCTAACGATGATCCCATAGCCACCATAAATGTTACATAGGTGGTAGATAGAGGCAATTTGTAGGAAGTGGCAACAGATATTAATACACTTGCTATCATTAAGTTTACGGCCGCCCTTACCATATCAAAAGAAGGTAAATCGTAATTTTTCTTTTTTGAGATAGGTATGTATGGTTTTTCAAATTGTTTATCTATTTTGGCTTGCAGCGAGGCTGGTAAAACATAGGCTGTGAGTTTGCCCACTCCCATAGCTACTTGTACAAACCCCCTTGATAAAAAATTAGGTTGAAACCGCTCTTTGGTATCACCCTGGCTGGACAGGTCCAGTGATGTTTTTACAACGCTTTTGGCTTTGCTGGAAAACCAAAGCGTTAAAACCATTACCAACCCGGAAAGAAACAGCAATAAGGTTGGAGTTGGAACTTTTTTAGCTAAAAAGCCCATAGGGAATTCTGATGCAGAAAGGTTATTCACATTTATTAAGGGATCCATCCAGGCATTGTAGGATTGCCATGCGGCAATGGGTACCCCTATAAAGTTTACCAGGTCATTCCCTGCAAAAGCCAATGCTAAAGCAAAAGTTCCCACACCTATAATTACTTTGTAAATATTAATTTTAAAAAATTTTATTAATGAAAAGGATAACAAAACCCAAAAGAGTATGCTGCCTATTATTATTAAGTATGAGTGTGCTTTAGAAAACTCATTTATGGTTTCCCCACCTAAAATGTCTAAACCCGTATCGGCATATACTGTGTCTTTTATCCCTTTAATTAAAATAAAATAAGTAATACTTGCTAATGCAACACCTCCAAAAACAGCTCCGATCCAATTTGGTTTTTTCTCAAAATTAAATGACAGAAATAGACGGGCTATCCATTGTACCAGGGCTCCAATAGTAAAAGCAATAAATACCGAAAGTAAAATTCCGAAGATAATCTGCGTAGCCTTTGAGGTATTGATATAATTAATAACATCTGTAAAATTACCGTCATTAGCCCCAATTTTAATTAAAGCTATAGCAACCGCGGCACCCAAAAGCTCAAATACAATAGAAACTGTGGTTGATGTGGGCATCCCAACAGTATTAAAGAAATCAAGCAACAAGATGTCTGTTATCATTACTGCCATGAAGATATACATGATCTCGTCAAACATAAACTCACTGGGATTAAAAATACCGCTACGCGCTACCTCCATCATACCACTGGAAAACATAGCACCAAAAGCCACACCCAAACTTGCTACAATCATAATTGTTTTAAAGGAAATTGCTTTGGATCCGATGGCAGAATTCAAAAAATTCACGGCATCATTGCTTACTCCTACCACTAAATCTACTATGGCAAGAACTGCAAGGGCAATAATCATTAAAAAATAAACATTTTCCATAATTTTATTGTAAATAAGGTTTGCAAATATCTATCGTGTTTTTCATGGTAAAGTTACCAAAATGTTATCTTTTAAAAATGGATCTCAAATTGCAGCCTGTACATTAATTCATCATTACTGTTATCAACAGATAAATAACTTATATCTGACTGTACTTTTAATTTATGTCCGACAATATATTTTGAGATACCCAATGTATATTGATCTTCAGGATTTTTACCTGTTATATCACTATCCAACTCAATATTAGTATACCTACCGGAAACTTCCAGGTTATTTTTAAATAAATATCCGGCCTGCAGGTTCAGGCCGTTTCCAACCTGTACTACATCCCCGGTCAATGTGCCATCTGAATTTTCAGCAACCGGATCTTCTGCATCCCTGTGAGCATACTCACCCATAAAGGAAAATCCTTTGTATTTAAACATGGTGTCTATAAAAAGTGTAGAAATATCCGTTTCGTGAAATCCGGAATCGGTAAACATATAATCCCCCATATTGCTTGCTGTTTTAACCGCATCATTATTATAATCATAAGTAATTCCAATAGAGAGTTTTGGGTTAACTTCACGTTTTAAATCCCCTCCAAAGTAGTCTCCTTCATCTTCAAAATCACCCCATGGAAGTAATTCAACACGTCCAGTATATTGATAGCCTCCAATATTACCTGTGGTCACATTTCTACCTTCGCCTTGAGAAAAAGCAAAGATTTCTTTAACTATAAAATTATTGAATAAATTAAAATGATGCCTTAGTTGCATTCCTACATCACGATCTATGTTAAATTCGGCGTTAAGAAGTGAACGATCTACCAATTGCAAATTGGCTGAAGAAATTACGCGTTCCCTGTTGCCTGGCAATTTAGTCTGGCCAACCCATAACACAAAATTTTTATAAAAATTCCATTGTAGTACTGCATCGTAAATATACCTTGGAGTGTTACTGGTAAATTCTGAAGTTCCGGACATGTCTGAATTAGCCAGCCCAAATTCGATTTTATACTGAAGGTCAGGGCTGAAAGCAAAACCGTCAAATTTTAACCTGGACCGTCTGATTAGAAAACTAGATTCGGGATTTATAAGTTTATGATCCTGACTTTCCCAATTTGCAAGAGCCAGAAATTGCATTCTTAACCCCATTTTCATAGACCAGGTACTGTCCTGTCCTACAAAGTTTAGAATTCCTTTACCAAATTTTGGAGCATTCGTTTCTTGTGCGTGTGCAAATACACATATCCATATGAATACGCACAATATTCTGTATTTCATAAATCCTATTAGTTTTTGTCACTGCAAAGAACCAATTACAATGTTAAGTTAATGTTTACTAAACATTACTATTAAGTCAAATAAAATTACAAAAATAGGCTATCCCGGCCAAGGATAGCCCTTTCTATAATCCAGTCGACAAAAACTAACGATTATATAAAATATAATTGTCTTAAGACGGTCGCAATGTCGTTTATTCTGTTTACTTCTATGTAATGTTAATATTATATAATTATTAATTAAATACCCTAAGCCTACTGCTTAAAACGCTCTTTATTTTTTTAATTTAGTGTATCTTGTCACACAGAAATTTGTATTCAATGTACTGGGAACAATTATTGTCATTAAAACGCTTTGGCGACAAAAACAAACGTATTCGTAAAGAGCAGGATGAAACACGCTTAGGATTTGAGGTAGATTATGACCGTATCATATTTTCGTCAGCTTTTAGAAGTTTACAGGATAAAACACAGGTAATACCGTTATCTAAAACTGATTTTGTTCACACCCGGCTAACACATAGCCTGGAAGTGTCGGTAGTAGGAAGGAGTTTAGGGCGTGCAGCCGGTAAATCAATATTGGAAAGACATCCGGATTTAAAAGAAATACATGGCTACCAGTTTAATGATTTTGGGGCCATAGTTGCAGCGGCAGCATTGGCGCATGATATAGGGAATCCGCCGTTTGGGCATAGCGGTGAAAAGGCAATAGGTGAATATTTTTTAACCGGAAACGGAAAAAATTACAAGCAATACTTAACTGAAAAGGAGTACCAGGACCTTATTGATTTTGAAGGTAATGCCAATGGATTTAAAATATTAACCGAAAGCAGGAAGGGAATAGAAGGTGGGCTGCGCTTAAGCTATGCTACGTTGGGCGCTTTTACAAAGTATCCGAAAGAATCATTGCCAAAAAAGCCAAGCAGGCACATAGCCGACAAAAAGTTTGGTTTTTTTCAGTCTGAAAAGGATTTTTTTAATGAAGTTGCTAATGAATTGGGACTAATACAGACCCGAAAGGGTAATGATATTTCCTTTTCAAGGCATCCACTGGCGTTTCTTGTTGAAGCGGCAGATGATATATGTTATACGATCATCGATTTTGAAGACGGAATAAACCTGGGTTGGATCCAGGAAGAATATGCCCTGGAATATCTTATTAAACTTGTGAAAGATAAGATCAATACCGATAAATATCATTCACTTACTACCAGGGAAGACAGATTAGGATATTTAAGGGCCTTATCCATTAATACCCTCATTGAAGATGCCACACGTATTTTTATTGAAAACGAAGATGCTATTTTAGCGGGGGATTTTGATTGTTCGCTGCTGGAAAATTCCAGGTACAAGGCACAGATTGAAGATATAATTAATATAAGCGTAGAACAGGTTTATAAAAGTAATGATGTAGTACAAAAGGAAATTGCCGGTTATGCAATTATTGAAAAAATACTAGATGTATTTACCCGTTCATCTATGAGAAAAATAGAAGGTACCGAGAATAACTATGATAAACTTATTTTAAGCCTTTTACCTCAAAAATTCAATAACAACAGTATCTCAAAATATGAAGCGTTACTTAAGACAAGCTGTTATGTGGCCAGCTTAACAGATGGTAGGGTGGTTGATTTGTTTAATAAAATAAATGGTGTAAACTTTAACAATTAAAAAGCATACATAACACCTACGCCTAAAATTTGTTTTAGTTGTGTTTTCGGGCTGTATGCAATGGCTTCTCCATCATCGCCTATACGTTCCTTAAATTTCACATCATCATCGTATCGCAGGTGAAGCCCGAGATTGGCTCTTACATATTCATTCACAACCAATTCTAAATTTAATTCCCAATCAACATCAATATTGCCAAAATTGTTTAAATAATCAGAATATAAATTTATCCTGTTTGATATAAAAATATTTTTAGTAATCTCTTCTACCCATAAGCTGGTAATAAAGGCACCTAACTCAGACCTCACATTTTCGCCTTGCTTTATCCGGTTACCATCATCATCATATTCTGCAGGGGTAACACCAAATGAACCTTGATCTGCTAAATTTTGATCCAGAACAAATGTAGATTTTAAAGTTGCAGGCGATAAGTACAGATTAAAATCTTTCTCAGTTGGTGAGTATTCACTTCCGACCCCAATAAATAAATATCCGGGTGCCATAAACCGGGATATGGGAACATCCCTGTTAGGATAGCTATAACCGTTGGCAAATTGTGTTTGAAAATTCCCTTTTGCTGAAAAGTACCAGTTTGAAAGTTTTTTGGTCCTGTACCCAAAAGAAGAAGTTAATTGTATATTATCTTCGCTTTTTCGTATTTGTTGGCCTTCCTGCGAATTTAACCCGTAACTGAGCAACATTTCACTGTTCCAAAGTAAATCTTTGTGTTTGTATTGCCGTCTGAAATTGGCATTACCAATAGCCGTTATGGAATTATTACCTCCTGCATTCCAATTAACAAACGCAGCCTCACTGATTTTGAGTGCAACACTGTTAACCAAATTCCATCGTGGCACAACAGGGGCATCGGGAACAACTGTGTCCAGAAGCCTGGCAAGGTCTAATGTATCTCTTTTTATTATTAAAGGAATTTCGGGGGCCGGTTTTTTCCCAAGTATCTGGCTCTCATTTTTTTGAGCAATAACCAGGTTCATAAACAGAAAAAACAGTAAACAAATCTTTAATTTCATTAGATTGATTTAAAATGCAAAATTGGTAAAAAAGCGTATACTATAAAAGTGATATAATTATTTTAGCAATACTTTTACAATCTAACCCTGACATTGCATGTAGCTCTTCAACGGTTGCATGTTCTAAAAAAGTATCCGGCACACCTAATATTTTCAAATTATTTTTATATCCGTTTGTAATCATAAACTCAGCCACAGCACTTCCAAATCCGCCTTTTATAACTCCATCCTCTATTGTTACCACTGTTTTGTACCCTGTGAGTATTTTATGCAATAACTTTTCATCCAGGGGTTTTATAAAACGCATGTCAAAATGAGCAATTTTATCACCGTCATTTAGACTATGAATAGATTTAGTAACAGTATTTGCAATATTTCCTATTGATAAAATTGCAATTTCAGACCCTTCTTTTAATTGTACACCTTTGCCAATTTCAATTTTTTCAAAAGGCATTTGCCAGTGTATAATTTCACCCCTGCCACGTGGATATCGGATGGCGATGGGACGTTTTAAACCAAGTTGTGCCGTGTACATAATGTTTCGTAATTCAATTTCATTTCGCGGTGAAAAAATGATAAAATCGGGAATACACCGCAAATATGCAATATCAAAAACCCCGTGATGGGTAGCCCCGTCCTGGCCTACTAATCCGGCCCTGTCCAGGCAGAATATTACCGGTAAACCCTGTAAGGCCACATCGTGTATTACCTGGTCATAGGCCCGCTGCAAAAACGTTGAATAGATTGTACAAAAGGGAATGAGTCCTTGTGTTGTCATACCTGCGGCCATGGTTACGGCATGCTGTTCGGCTATACCTACATCAAAAGCTCTCTCCGGGATGGCATCCATCATGAATTTAAGTGAACTTCCCGTAGGCATAGCAGGTGTAATGCCGACTATTTTTTTATTTTTTTTGGCAAGTTCTACCAGTGTAATACCAAAAACATCCTGGAATTTGGGAGACAATATTTCACCTGTTTTAGGAGGTGTTTCACCTGTATTTTTATCAAATTTTCCCGGTGCATGGTATTTTACCTGGTCTTCCTCTGCTTTTTTTAAACCTTTTCCCTTTGTGGTGATGATGTGTAAAAATTTGGGTCCTTTTATTTTTTGGAGGCGTTTTAATTCATCGATCAGTTTTGGAATATCATGCCCGTCAATAGGGCCTGAATAGTCAAAATTTAATGCTTTAATGATATTATTTTGTGCCGCTAACCTTTTATCTCTCTTCACATTGGTTAAATATTTTTTTACGGCTCCTACACTGGGATCAATCCCAATGGCATTATCATTCAGCACTATGAGCAAATTGGCGTCTGATACCCCTGCATGATTTAAACCTTCAAAAGCCATCCCGCTGGCAATGGATGCATCTCCAATTACTGCGATATGGTGTTTTTCTAAGTCCCCCTTAATTTTTGATGCGATAGCCATTCCTAAAGCAGCAGAAATGGAAGTAGAACTGTGTCCGGTACCAAAGGCATCATATACACTTTCTTTTATTTTTGGGAATCCGCTGATACCGTTTAATTGCCGGTTTGTATGAAATTCATCTCTTCGCCCGGTTAAGATTTTATGTCCGTAGGCTTGATGCCCTACATCCCATACCAGGAGGTCGTGTGGAGTGTTGAACACAAAATGGAGGGCAATTGTAAGCTCTACAACGCCAAGACTAGCTCCAAGATGGCCTTCTTTAGTTGACACCACCTCAATAATAAACTCACGGAGTTCTTTAGCAACTTGAGAAAGTTCACCAACAGGAATCTTTTTAAGATCTGCAGGAGCGTTGATAGATGATAATACTTTAGCGTCCATAATTACGATGCAAAATTAAACTATTTAGTTGTGATAATTTTTGAATATCAACGGAATTGATTTTAAAAACCTTAGTCAAACCTTCTGCCAATAGTATCTAAATCGTATTTTTGTTTTATGCTGAAACCTTTTGACGACATTTATTTTATGAAAAAGGCGCTACAGGAAGCTGAAGCTGCTTTTGAAAAAGGAGAGATACCTGTGGGTGCTGTTATTGTTATTGACAATAAAATAATAGCCAGGGCCCATAACCTTACCCAGACCCTTACCGATGTAACTGCCCATGCCGAAATGCAGGCAATAACTGCTGCGGCTAATTTTCTGGGAGGAAAATATTTAACCAACTGCACCCTGTATGTAACCTTAGAACCTTGCCAGATGTGTGCCGGGGCATTGTACTGGAGCCAGATATCTAATATTGTATATGGGGCAAAGGATCCACATAGAGGCTTTACGGGAATGGGCGGGAAAATACATCCTAAAACTCTAATAAAAGGAGGTGTTCTGGAAAAAGAGACTTCAGATATCCTGAAACAATTTTTTATTCAAAAAAGGAATTTAAATTAAATAAGAAATGCGACCCGGGGCCGCATTTTAGATCATAATCAAAATAAAATATATTTAAAGGACCTGTACCTGTGCGGCTACTTTTCCTTTTCTTCCTTCTTCTTCTTCATATTCTACTTTGTCTCCTTCGTTAAGTTGTGTTCCGTTTAGAGATGAAACATGTACGAAGATGTCTTTTCCGGTTGCATCGTTGGTTATAAAACCAAAACCTTTTGATTCGTTAAAAAATTTTACTGTACCAGTCATTGTAATTAATATAAATGTTAAAGTACTAAGTTAGCATTTATAATGATATCTTATGTTAAATTAAGGTACTTTCTTTAACAAAATTACTCATTTTCAGGTCTTTGACCCTTCTTATTGCGCATTTTATCGAGGTTTTCCTGAGTGAGCATGTAGTCTTTAAATTTCTTTCCTTTAGACCTGTAATATATAAAAAGAGGCATTAAAATAAATGCAATAGAGAGTACAGCAATACCAATAATCCGATCACCTGTTAGCTCATCTCCGGTACTTTTTATATAAAATCCGGTTAAAATTGCTGTGATGATTCCAACAAATATGATTAAAATTATTTTTTTCATCATAACCAATATCAATAATCTTCTGTAAAATTAATGAGTTTTCTTCGATACGCGGTTAACAACTTGGATTTTGAAACAAAGCCAAAATACTTTCCATTTTTAATTACAGGTAAGTTCCATGCACCTGTATCCTGAAATTTTTTCATTACCCCTTTCATATTATCATCTTCATAAATAATATATTCGGGGGCATCATGCATGAGATCCTTTACCATGGCCGTATCATAAAAGGATTTATCAAACATTAATTCCCGGATATCATCCAAAAGAATAATACCTTCAAGTTCGCGCTCGTCATTAATAACCGGAAAGAGATTTCGGGACGATTTTGCTACTCCGTTATGGAGCATTTCCCCTAAATTCATTTCCCTGTCTATGGTAACAAAATCATCCTCAATAATAGACTCCAGCTTCATGAAATTTAATATGGTCTGATCTTTATTATGGGTTATCAGTTCCCCTTTTTCAGCCAATTCACGTGTGTAAATGCTATAATCCAGTGTGTTCTTTGTAATCAGGAACGAAATAGCACAAGTAATCATTAGTGGTATAAACAGGCCGTAACCGCCTGTAATCTCTGCAATAAGGAAGATAGCTGTTAAGGGGGCGTGTAAAACCCCTGCTACTAACCCTGCCATACCAACCAGTGTAAAATTTATTTCTGAAACATTTAAGTTAAGGCCAATATTATTCATCACTTTGGCAAAAATATTTCCCAAAGCACTGCCCATTATCAACGTAGGGATAAATGTACCCCCCGCTCCTCCTGAAGCTAATGTGGCAGTCATTGCTATTGTTTTTAATATGGTAACTCCAAAAAGTAATGCTATAATTACCCATATATTATCCATAAACATATGAAAAGGGTTTTCTCCAAGAGCTCTTTCATGATCACCGGCAAGTAAGTTATTTATAAAGCCAAAACCTTCACCATAGAGAGCCGGAAAAAAGTAAACGATCACACCTATGGTTAAGCCCCCTGCAATTAACCTGGCAAAAGCAGTGTTAAACCGGTTAAAAAGCTTCATTATTGCAAAGTACATTTTAGTAAAGTAAATAGATGCGAATGCGGTTCCAACTCCTAATAGGATATAATAGAAGGTGTCTTTAATTTCAAATTTTTCGGTGATGAAAAACTCAAACAAAACAGCATCTCCATAAAAAAAATAGGAGGTTATTACTGCGGATACAGAGGCCAGCAATAAAGGAATAAGAGATGCAAATGTTAGGTCCAGGCTAAACACTTCCACTGCAAAAATAATAGCAGCAATAGGCGATTTAAAAACAGATGAAATTGCCGCAGCAGAAGCACAACCCACCAATAACAACCTGGTTTTACTATCTACATGAAAGAGTTTACTTAGGTTAGATGCTATTGCAGAACCAGACTCGGCTGCCGGGCCCAGCAATCCTGTTGATCCACCAAACCCAACTGTTAACGGAGCCAGTATTAAAGGGGTATATATTTTAGAAAATGCTATTAAACCATTCTTTTTGGAAATGCTATGGAGAATGGAAGTAATAGCCAAAGTAGATTCTCGCTTAAAGATGTACTTAGAAATTAAATACACCAGAAATAATCCGATTAATGGTAATATGAAGTACAAATGATTCTGAGAAAAGATAATCCCCTTTTCCAGAAAAGTTTGAATAAAAAAAGTGAGGCTTTTTAAAATCAGAGCAGCCAAACCAGACAGTAACCCAACTAAAATACTGAGTATGTATAAGAAATTTTTATTGGAAATATTCTTATGCCTCCATATAAAAAAGCGTGTTAGCAGTGTTTTTTTTTGGCCTTGCATATCTAAATTTATTAAAAATCCCGCTATAGAGCAGGATTTTAATATTATAAATCAAGTTTTATATGTAACTCATTTAGCTGTTCTTTATCTATGGGCGATGGTGCATCTATCATAACATCACGGCCCGAATTGTTTTTTGGGAAAGCAATAAAATCCCGGATGGTTTCCTGTCCGCCTAAAATAGCCACTAACCTGTCAAAACCAAAAGCCAAACCACCATGGGGCGGGGCACCGTACTGAAAAGCATCCATTAAAAAACCAAATTGTGCCTGGGCCTGCTCTTTGGTGAACCCTAATAAAGAGAACATTCTGCTTTGAAGTTCCCTGTTGTGAATTCTAATAGAACCC
>CALGUD010000049.1 GCA_937901915.1 uncultured Flavobacteriaceae bacterium | reverse complement strand
AATGCTTTAGAAGAAGAAAGCCTGTGAATCCTAGCTAAAAATACAATTATTTACAAAATGTTTATTGTTTTTTAAAGGAGTTCATCAGTCGCTTCGCTCTTGTCTGAAAGCAATCCACAACATAGTATAATAATCATTTATAGTTTTAAGAATTTCTATAAAATAGTTCGATTGTTTTAACTGATGGCTTTTAAATACATTTGGAAAATATTCCTGCGTTAAATGTAGGAATGGACACACTTATTAATCAATTAAAACCTTTAAAAAATGAAAAAAATTAATTTATTGTCAATCTTTTTTGCCCTCATATTATTTGTCTCTTGTGAAAAAGAGTCGCCAGTAGAAGAACAAATCCAAGCTTCTGAGCCTACAAAAACCTCTGCCGCTCCTATTTTAGCTAAAGATTATGGCACATACCATAATGCTGTATTAGGGGCTTACATGGATAGTAAGAAAAAAAAGGGAGATTTGGCCTTTAAAAAGAATCATGATTTTAACGCATTACTTTTAGATATGGCGAAAGTAATAAAAGAAGAAGCTCCTGAATTGTATAATGAAGAAGAAATCAAAACCTCTTTAAATAGAGTAAATCTTGTTTTCGGGAACAAAGAAGGCTCATTAAAAAGGTCAAATTATTTTTCTTTTATGGAAACTACTTTTAGTGAGTTAACTACTCCAAAAATAGAAGGGTTACTTTTAGAAGTTCTTCATAATGATTATGAATATGAGGAAATTTTAGGTAAATTAGAGGGCTTTGGTTCATCTACTGAGTTAACTGTAAGTGAGCAAGAAACAATGCTAAAATTAACTAGCGTGTTAAAGAGTTCTCATGAGTACTGGATGGCAAAAAGTCCAAAAGGTACGCAAAGAATTGATGATGATGATGAACAGCAGAAGATGGTTACTCAAGTATTATTAGCAGATTGTTTTGGAACAATATTTAGTGGTTTTGGTGGAGCTGGCATGTCACTAGCAATACATTTATTACAAGACGGTCACCCTTTATAAAAAATTTAAAAAAAATTAGTTATGGATGAATTCTCTTATAGATTTACTTTAATTTGTGTTGCTATAATCGTATTGATTATTCTAAAAAGAATTATTGTTGAAAAACAGTTTTATATAACTTCTCGTTATAAAGATAAAAGGAATTTAAATATTAATGAAAACGAAAAAGAACTTCTTAAAACAATTGAGAAGGCAATGAAAAAATCTAACTTTAAAAGAATAAGATTTAATAAAGACAAAAATGAGTTTAGGGCAATTACTTATCCCTCATTTTGGTCTTGGTGTGAAATAATAAGAGTAAAAATTGCACCTTCTAAAGAAATTGATTTTCTCTCTGTAAGTGGATTTCCTTTACAAATTTTTGATGGGTACAAAAATGAAAGAAATGCAAATGCGTTTTTTAAAAACCTAAACAATTAATAAATCGCCCCCTATATGGGGGCTTTTTACTTCAATGAATTTTATAAAAACAACATTTACCTATGAATGCTGTATAAAAATACTCTCGATATTTCGGGACTGAAAGCAATTCACAACACAAACAATGTAAGACATGAAAACAACACTCCTGTGAATCCTAGCTAAAAATACTCCCGATAATTCCGGACTGAAAGCAATTTATCCTATTAAAGTAAATTAGCAACCCTTCAGGGGGTTCAAAACCCCTGAAGGGTTTTACGATATAAACAAAGGTTTCCGATAGCCTATTTTTTATATATTTGTACTTTAAACTTAAGCTTTTAAAGTTATAGTGGCCTGAACATTCCACTCCCTGAACTTTAGAAGCTTATTTTTTACTTTTTCGAAGTACTTTTACCAATATTATCTTTCTAAAGTTTAATTCTGAAAAGCTTAACTCTAATTATTCAGATTCCTAAGCTCTGTAAGTTTTGCTTTCCAAACCTCAAGTGATTTTTTATGGCCATCGATATTCTTTTTAACATCCAGTACGATGGGGTTATCATCATCGGCATTGATAAACTGTAAATTGTTTTCCAGCTGTCTTATTTCAGATTTCACCTCTTCGATCTTACGCCTTATAAATGTTTTTTCATTTTCAATTAAAGAATCATTTTCGGAATTTGCCAGGTGTTCCAGCTTATTCTCGTATTTTATGAGTTCGGCATCCTGCTTGTTTACATCTAATTTTTTAAACAGGGCATCTACTATTTTATTAAACTTAGAATCGATACTTCTTTTATTAAAAGGCACCCTGCCAATGGATTTCCATTTTGAAATATAATCCTTAACCTCCTTCAGGTCTTTCTTGTTATCTCCGGTTAATTCAAAGGCTTTTAACTTATCGAGAAATGCTTTCTTCTGGGTGAATGCTTCGTATTCACCTTTGTTTTCCTTGTTTTTTTGAGCGTGTAGGTTATTAAAATAATGATTACATGCTTCTTTGAATTCTTTCCATATCTTATCAGAATATTTTTTCGGAACATGGCCAACAGTTTTCCAATCACTTTGGATTTTTTTCATGATCGGGGTAGTTTTTTCCCAATCTTCACTATCCTTTAAAGAATCGGCCAGTTTAACAAGCTCCATTTTCTTTTCAAGATTAACATGTTGCTCTTTTTTGAGATTTTTATAAAAAGCATTTTTATTTCTGTTAAAATTCCGAACAACTTCTTTAAAGGATGTCCAGGTTTCTTCATTAAGTTTTAGCGGAACTTTTCCAGCATTGAAGAAATCTTCCCTTAACGTTTCAACTTCTTTGATAAGTTTTTGCCAGGTTCCGTGAGAATTTACCTTTCTGGTTGCTATTTCCTTTATTTTACCAATTATTTCCCGCTTTACTTCAAGGTTTTTTTCGTAAACCTTATCAATATTTTTAAAATAATCCTGTCTTTTTTGATGAATGGCTTTTGTAGCTTCACTAAATCTGTTCCAGATATCTTCGCGGAACTCTCTTGCTACAGGGCCAATGTCTTCTTTCCAGACTTTATGCAGGTTTTGTAATTCCCTGAATGCCTTATTAGTGTCGGCTTCGTTTGCTAATCTTTCTGCTTCCTGAACCAGTTTTTCCTTTTCTTCAAGATTACGTTTAAAATCCATGTCACGTAAATCCTTGTTAAGGTCCAGAAAGTCATAAAAAATTTCAATATGGTGGTGGTATGTTCTCCACACATCATTGTAATTCACTCTGGGGATAGGGCCGGCATTGCGCCATTTTACCTGAAGTTCCTTAAAGTGTTTATAAGTGTCGTTTATATTTTCTTCAACGTTGATCAGCCCTTTTAATTCTTCAATGATTTCCAGTCGGTTTTGAAGGTTTAATTTCAGGTCTTGTTCAAGGTTTTTATAATATTTATTTCGTTTGTCCTTGTATTCGGAGTAGATGCTGTTAAAACGGGTTTTTGCCGGGGAATTATAGCGAAAGTCAATTACATTTCCTCCTTCATCTATAAAATCTTCTTTTTTTTGTTCCAGGAGTTCCTGGAATTTTTGGTCAAACTCATGTTTGATTTCATCTACATGATTTTTGATGGCTTGTACTTTCTCATTTTTTACAAGTTTATCAAGCTCATCCGCTAATTTGTCCAAATTCATGGAGTGATAATCCGGCATGGGTATTTGATGCCTGTCTTTATGGCCTTCGTCTTCGGCATCTTCAGCATTGGATTCATCAATTTCATCTAAACCATTCCCGTCCTCTTTGCTTTCATCTGAAGCATCTTCATTCTGTTTCTTTTTCTCAGGAGTATTTTCCTCAGGTTTACTTTCATGAACTACATTTTCAACCGACTCGATTTCATCTATACCATCCTCACCCTGTTTATTCTCATCAGGAGTATTTTTATCAGGCTCACTTTCATTTACTATATTTTCAGCCGGCTCATTTTTATCCACACCACTCTCATTCTGTTCATTATGCACAGCTTCTTTTTCAGGGGTCTTTTCTAGTGATTTATCCTGATTCTCTATGTTGACATCTACTTTTCCTTCTGCTTCTTGCAGGTTGTCCTTTTTTTCTTCTGACATTTTAAAAAATGTATAAAGTTCATCAATTTCTTTAAACCTGAAAGATACTAACAAGTCTTATAAATGCCAAGAGTTTTGAAGAAGTCCTTTAAAATTAACTAAAATTTTAAAAAATTAACTATTCCAGATTTTCCATGCCTTTTCTGCCTGAAGTTCCAGCATTCTTAACCCATTACAGGTTTTGGCTCCATAATGTTTTCCTGCTTTCATGAAAGAAGTCTCTGCCGGATTGTATATGAGGTCGTATAACAAATGTTCGGAATTAAGATGTCCGTAAGGGATATCAGGCTTATTTTGTATATTGGGAAAGGTACCTAACGGAGTGCAGTTAATGATTAATGTATGCTCTTTTATGATTTTTTTACTGAGGTGGTCATAAGACAGTTTTTTTTCTGAAGATTTTCGAGATACAAATTTATACCCGATTCCCAATTCATCTAATGCATATGCAACGGCTTTAGATGCGCCACCAGTTCCCAGTATTAATGCTTTTCTATGATGGGGTTTTAATAATGGTTTCAAAGAATTTTTAAATCCATAACAATCGGTGTTAAAACCTTTTAGTCCATCGGCTGTAAATTTTATAGTATTAACAGCGCCAATATGTTTGGCTTTCCTATCCAGGCTATCTAAAAATGGAATAACTTCTTCTTTATAGGGAATGGTTACATTCATTCCTTTTAGACTTGGATTATCTTTTAATACTGATGAAAAATCATCAATAGTCTGAATATCAAAATTGACGTACTTATGTTCATTTAAGCCAAGTGTTTCAAATTTTTTTGTAAAATACCCCTGGGAGAATGAGTAAGATATATTTTTCCCAAGGAGTCCAAAAAGATTACTTACGTGTTCGTTGTCCATACCAATCTAAAGCTAAAACTATAATAATTCCTAATATAATGAATCCGAAGGCTGCCCATGTTTCAATATTTGAAAAATCCGGCATATACCTCTGGTAGTTCCTGATGACTTTCTCACCATCAGAATCAAATAAAAATGCCCCTGAATCATCAGTTTTAAATATAGTTTCTTTCCAGGGCCAGACAACTCCTAATGAACCTGTAATGAAACCAATAATTAAGGCAGTAGTGATGTTCTTGAAATGTTTTAAGACATAATTGAGCAGGTGTGATAATGTAACCAACCCAATAGCAGAACCTAAAGTAAAAACGGCAAGGATTTTTAGGGTTCTGATTCTTTCAGGGTTATTTATAAAGCTAAAATTACCTCTAATTATTTCGGCCACGGTATCATAAAGTGCATTTACAGAGTCAACTAACAGTAAAACATAATTCCCCAACAAAATCAAAATGAAAGAACCTGAAAGCCCTGGTAATGTCATTCCGGAAACGCTTATTATCCCGCATAGGAAAACAAACAGAAGGTTATCATTTTCTTTTGCAGGACTAAGAAAGCTAATAGATAACCCAACAGTTATTCCAATAATAAAAGACAGTATGGTTTTCCTGTTCCAATGATCAAAATCTTTGGCAATATAATAAATAGAGCCTATGATCATCCCAAAAAAGGCGGCCCATACGTATAATTCCTTTTTTTCAATAAAATAGTCTAAAAGTTTGGATACACTGAAGTAGCTAACAAGCATTCCAAATATAAGTAAACTTAAAAAGCGGCCATTTACATACTGAAAGAAGCTTTTAAACCTGCCATTAAATAGAAGTTTAAAGGCTTTTATATTTATTTTTTGCAGTGAGGCTATAAATTCTTCATAAAAACCCACAACAAAAGCTACAATACCACCTGATACGCCGGGTACTTTGTTTGCAGCACCCATAGCTAACCCTTTTACGATAAGGAATATTTTATCCTGTAGCGTTCGGGTTTTTTGCATGGGCGGGTTATACTTTTTTGGTTGCAACTTTTTCTAATAAAAATATAATTAAAAAACCTGCTATAGCAAGTATTATTGTCCATATTAACTCAGGATCACCCTCATAATTATAGGGAGAGACACTTTTTTCTACCAGGGGAACTTCAACGCCATGAGAATCTGTGTACCAGCTAAGCGTTTTTTTCCAGGGCCATATTTTATTTAAAGAACCGATCATAAACCCTGTCAAGACTGCCAATGTTAAGTTTTTTTTATGGGAAAACATCCAATTTAACACTCTGGAAAACACTTTAAGCCCCACTATTGCTCCCAGGGCGAGGGCGAGAATTTTTAAGAAGGCATCAGAAAATTTACTCCAATTTAACTCTCGTATACTATCAATAAAAAGGTTAACAGTGTCAATTGCTGTTCCATATGCTCCTAGTAACAACAAAATAAACGCACCCGAAACACCCGGTAGTATCATAGCAATAATGGCTATGAATCCACAAAAAAACAGGTAATAAAAGCTATCAGGGGAGGTAGTGGGTTCCATGATGGTTATGTAATAGGAAATTATGATCCCTATTAAAATAAAAACTAAAACGGCTACAGACCATTTTGTTATGCTTTTAGCAACAATAAAAACGCTTGCAACTACAAGCCCAAAAAAGAAACTCCATAGTAACAGAGGTTCATTTTCCAGCAACCACTTAATTAATTTAGCTAATGAAAGTATACTGATTGCAATACCGGCCAGTAATGATAGCAGAAAAGGGCCGTTTAATCGTTTCCAGACAGTTGGAAAGCCCTCTTTTTTAATATCTTTTAGTGCTGAAAACCTGATATTGTCAATAGAAGAGATTAGTTCTTCATAAATGCCTGAAATAAAAGCAATGGTTCCTCCTGAAACTCCCGGAACCACATCAGCAGCTCCCATTGCAATTCCTTTTAATGTTACGAGTAGATAGCCTAAAAATGACCTTTGCATGTATTTATTTTAGTAAAAAATGAAAACAAAAGTACAGTTTTAAATCGAAGCTTTTTTAAAGCTAAGGATAATATTTTTTATTGATTTTTTATTGCAAACTTCGGGAAATAACTTTTCAAATTCTTTAAGGCCTTTTATATTGTTCCTCAATGCATTTTTAAGATGATAATTCCCGTTTAAGCTGTCGGTGATTGTGTAATAAACGCCGGCAAGTCTGTATTGCAGGTTATGTTTTTCAGGATAAAACTCCAAAGCCTGATGTAGCGTGTCTATAGCACTTCCATATTCACCAAGTTTTAATAGTATGTCTGTCCATGAAAGCCATGTTTTCAATTCATAATTCCCCAGTTCTATAATTTTCTGATATGAAATATCAGCCTCTTCATAAAAGTGTAGTTTTTTATTTATTTCTGCACTTCTTTTCCAGTATGTAACATTTTGAGAATCTATATTTATAGCTTTATTGATGTAATAAAGAGCTTTTTGATAATTTTTCTGGTTGAAATAAAAATCTGTAATGGCCATCCAGCCTTTATCCAGTAATGGATCTTCATGTACAGTTTTATAAAAATGATTTTTTGCCAGTTCAAGATTACCTAGTTTTTCATGGCATTTACCAATTCTCAGGAATGCAAAAGAAGTAGGGTCATCCAGTTCCAGCGTAATTTCGTAATTTTCTATGGCTTCATTATAGCGTTTAAGCTTTTCCAGTACTTTTCCCTTTTCAAGATAAGCGCCTATAAAATTATCATCTGAATAAATAGCAAAATCAAAGCTTGCCAAAGCTTCTTTATACATTTCTTTATTCATGAATTGTTTTCCCAACTGATGCCATGCAACCTCACAATATGGGTTTTTGTCCAGGTATGAATTTAAGAATTCAATGGCTCCATCAAAATCTTCAAGAAAGCAATAAATAACATTGTATAAGGCTGAATAATCTTCATAATCTTCATTCAGACATTCTATAAAAGAATTCTTAGCAGATACATAATCATCTAAAAACAGATATTCCATTCCAATAAGTGAATAAATATCTGCACTCTCATTACTTATGTCTAAGGCTTTATTTAAAAGTTCTATAGCTTCAATATGATTATCTTGTTTAGACCTGATATTGGCTTTTTGTATATAGATTTCTTCATTTGATGCTTCCAGGAGTTCAATTTCATTAAGTAATGCTTCCGCTTTGTTGAATTTGTTTTCAAAAATTAACACTTCAACATTTAAAAGCTTTAATTCTGATGATGTGGGATGTTGTTCCAAACCAATTTTAATAGCCTTTTTAGCGAGAGATACCTTTCCTGAGTCTAAATAATGGTGTATTATTTCCTGAAAATCTTCTGAGTCAAAGAAATAAACACTATTAGTTTTAAGCATCGATTCGAACTTATCCAGGGGTAAATTATGATCGTCGTAAGCACTATATTGCATAGGCAATGCTTTTTTAGGTTATTAACATTAATAAATTTAGGGTTTCAAGCCTTTAGTTCAAGTTAAAAATGTGTATTGTTATTAACAAATTAGTTAACATTAATTAACAATTTGTCATTTATTGGTCGTTCCATCTGTTTAAAACTTTCAGAATTATAGCGCAACCTTTTTCAATTTCATCATCAGAAATTACCAGAGGGGGGGTTATTCTTACTGCACATGGCTCAAAAAGCAACCAAAATAAAATAAGTCCTTCTTTTAAAGCTTCCAGGACCAGGAAATTAGCTATTTCGGGGGTTTTTAGCATTATGGCCAGCATGAGACCTTTTCCTCGTATTTCCGTTATATGTGAATGTACTAAAAATTTTCTAAATAAATAATATTTTTCTGATGTTTGATGCATCAGATCCGTATGGGTAATTTCATTTAAGGTAGCAAGACAAGCCGCTGCAATTACCGGATGTCCGCCAAATGTTGTGATGTGGCCAAGTTTAGGCGAATCCCGTAAAGTATCCATCATTGATTTTGATGCTGTAAAAGCACCTACCGGCATACCGCCACCCATTCCTTTACCCATTACAACTACATCGGGTGTAATATTGTAATCCATAAAAGCAAAAAGTTTGCCGGTCCTTCCGAACCCCGGCTGAATTTCATCCAAAATTAATAATGCGCCGACTTCTGTACATCGTTTACGTACTTTGGTCAGGTATTCATTTTCAGGTAGTATAAATCCTGCCCCTCCCTGAATAGTTTCTAAAATAACGCAGGCTGTTAGAGAAGTTATTTTCTCAAGATCCTGTATGTTATTAAATTCAATAAACTTTGTACCTGGGATTAAAGGGCGGAATTGTTGTGTTCTATCTTCCACACCCATAATACTCATGGATCCTTGTGTATTCCCGTGATAAGCATTTTTAGCGGCAATTACCTGTGATCGTCCGGTTACTCTTTTAGCAAGCTTTAAAGAGCCTTCTATGGCCTCTGTGCCGGAATTCACCAAATATGTGGTTTCTAAAGGTTTAGGTAACAGGTCAGCCAGCAGTTTTGTTAATTCAACTGCCGGTTGTTGAATAAATTCCCCATAAACCATTACATGCATATACTTTTCTGCCTGTTCCTTTACGGCATTTACTATTTTCGGGTGACTGTGTCCAAGTGTATTGGCCGAGACCCCTGCAACAAAATCAAGATAGGATTTCTGATCTGTATCATATACATAGCATCCACTTGCATGGGATACCTCCATAGCCATGGGATAGGGGGTTGTTTGGGCCTGATATTTTAGAAAATCCTTTTTCAAATTTTATTAGGTTCTTCTGGCTTTGTTTCAGGATTTTCTCCCTGAGTGTCAGCTTCTCCTTCTTCAGCCCCGACTTTCTCATCTTGTGGAGTTGGTTCCTCGAAAGATGCTTCAGGTTCATTACTATCACTATCAGGATTTCCTTGTATAACGCGTTCATCATCCTCTGTAGCGGAACCTGCTTTTTCTTCTCCTGACTGATTTTTTTTATCAGGATTTGCAGATTTCCCTTTTCCTTTCGATGCTACAGGCAATAAGGAACCACCCGAACCTTCAATTTTTATTTTACTGTTTTCTTCTTCAGCTTTTAGATCGGGGGCATCAGGATCCATGGGATTTTCAATGCCATGAATTTTAATGAGCTCTATATTGAGATCATCTTCATCAAAAATATCATCTTTTGTTCTCAACATCTCATCTTCCCTCCATGCAAAACCTCTGAACCTCCTGCCATTAACCGGTAATTGGTCATCAGGAAAAATATCACCTTCAACATCAATAAAGGAAGTAACCTCGTCAATTTGATTTTCTGCTAAAGTGAATTCAATTCTTCCACATACCCGTTTATCAATACCTATAAATTCATTTTTATCATTCCATAAATAATAAATGAGTTCGGCATTTTTTACAATATCTATAGTTGTGAGTTCATTATCAATAAATTTACCAAACAGGTCTTTGCCTTTTATTTGATTAAAACCATTTTCACTCAGGGAATCTTTTTGAATTATAAAAGCATTTTCAATAACTTTTAAAGAATCGAGTTTTTCTGTTTCAAGATCAGAAATGAGATGAATGCTATCTCCTGTCATTTGACTTTCTCCACTCCACAATATAGGGTCTGTTACCATTTTAGTGATACCGGTTACCTGTTCGTAATGAATAGAGTCACATTTGCCGCTCAAGTCTGTTTTATAAAGCCTGGCTTTTCGAAAAGCTCTTATAATCCTGGCATCTTCTTTTCCGGTAACCATTAAAGTGTCTCCATGAATATACAGAGAATCTTTTTCCATAACGCTGATGGCAACTGCTTTTTTAGTGACAAAAACGGAGTCCAGCGCTTTGAAAACTTCGGCATAATGCCCTTTAACAACTCCGTCATTTACAGTATCTATAATTTTGATATTGTTTGTAGCCGATGCAAATTCGGTAGTTTTATCAAAATACAGGCTGTCTCCATAAATAATCCTGTTGTTATAGTCTATACGTGTGTTTTTTAATCCATAACCATTGTCGTTGAATGTATCATAGAAGCCTCGTTCACAATACATTTTATAATCTTCACCGGTTACAGTAGACGGTCCATACATATAAACCCTTTTTGACTCCGAGTAATAATCCATACGTACAGAATTTATGGTCTGATCCGGGCTTACAACTTTTACATCACTCTTAAATTCATACTTTTTGGGTGTTAGAAAATATCTACCTTTATTACTGGTAAGCGTGTTTACACTGTCTTTTACAGTGCCAAAAATTTCGTAATAAGCTTCCTGCTTGTTTCTATCAAATTCAAGTTCTTCGGTTGTTAAAGTGGTAGAATTATTTCTAAGAACTACATTTTCTTTCGCTTTTGCAATTTTAGTATCACCATTATAGTCAATATAGTCACTATTCATTTTAATGGAATCGCCCTGTTGGAAAAAAATATTACCGAAAGCCCTTATTTTGTTTTCCTTTTGGTAATAAACAGCAAGGTCACACCATAAGTCTATACCTTCATGTTCAAATTGTACCTGTCTTTCTGCGTCTTTACTAAAAAGGGATGCTCCAGGATATTTTTCTTCATCTTTATCAAAATTACCTCCATATACAATGGTGATATTTTTAGCTTCCTGCGCCAAGGATACTCCGGAAATAAGCAGAAAACATAATACAGTAAGTTTATGAATGAATTTCAAAGCTCTAATTTTGCTCAAAAATAATGTTTTTTGATGAAGAAGATTGCTATTTAATAGGATTTTAGGAATTTCTCATCCTGTTATTTATTACTCCGGAAGAAGTTAAAAAATCTGCATTCAATTATGACTTTTAAAAATAATCTGTAACTTTATCTTTGCAGTGAGATGGAGGTTAAATTTAACACTTTGATTTCATGATGCAATATTAAAGTGCAAGCTATTTTAATTTCAGCCGATTACGATTTAAATACTATTTAACCAAAATAATAATATATGTCTTCCCGTAGAAATTTTGTAAAAAAAAGTTCCCTTCTTGTAGCATCAACTTTGATTCCCGGCATCTATCCTTTAGAGGCGCTGGCTTCTGTAAGAAAGAGTGTTGCTGCATCTGACCGCATCAATCTAGGATTAATAGGATGTAACGGAATGGGTTTTGCTAATCTTACTTCATTATTAAAGATTAGTGAAGTAAATGTCTTAGCGCTTTGTGATATAGATGATGAGGTTCTTAGAAAAAGAACAGCTGATTTGGAAAAAGCGGGTATAAAAAAGCCGAAACACTATAAAGATTATCGAAAACTCCTCAAAAACAAAGATATAGATGCCGTTATTATAGGCACACCGGATCACTGGCATTGTTTACAATTGGCTCATGCCCTTGAAGCCGGTAAAGATGTATATTGTGAAAAACCTATAGCCAATTCCGTTCAGGAAGCTAATATTATGCTGAACGCAGTAAATAAGCATGACCGAATGGTACAAATAGGGCAGTGGCAACGGAGTCAGCCTCACTTTGTAGATGCAATTGACTTTGTGCATTCCGGAAAACTGGGTGAAATCCGCCTGGTTAAGGCGTGGTCATATGTAGGTTGGAAGAATTCTATACCAAAAGTAGCCGACGAACCTGTTCCGGAAGGTGTTGATTATAATATGTGGTTAGGCCCTGCGCCTCAGAGACCGTTTAACAGGAACAGGTTTCATTTTGAATTTAGATGGTTTTGGGATTATGCAGGCGGATTAATGACAGACTGGGGGGTACACCTGTTGGATTATGCCTTGTATGGAATGAAAGTAAAAGACCCTATTTCTGTAATGTCTATGGGTGGTAAATTTGCTTATCCAAATGATGCCCAGGAAACACCTGATACGCTGCAAACAATTTATGATTTTGGTACTTTCTCACTTTTGTGGGAGCACGCCATGGGAATAAGTGGAGGTAATTACGGGAGGGATCACGGAATAGCCTTTATCGGTAACTACGGCACTCTTGTGTTGGATAGAGGAGGATGGGAGGTAATACCCGAAGGCAAAAAAATGGAACAAATTCCGCTGCAAAGTAATCAGGGTAACGGATTGGATAATCATACGGTTAATTTTATCAATGCAGTGAAAAGCAGAGATTCTACTTCTTTAAAAGCTCCTATACAAATCGGTTATGATGCAGCTGTAGTATCGCACTTAGGAAATGCAGCATATAAAACCGGAGAACGTATTTACTGGGATGCAGATAAAAAACAATTCACGAATTCAGAAGCTAATAAATATCTGAATACAGCTTACCACAATGGGTGGGAGTTGCCTCAATATTAGATTTCTGTTTATGTTGGCAAGCTTAAGAAAGGTGATTGAAAAGAAGTCTCAGATTAAATGCCGAATAATTATTTAACAGATGAAAAAGGCTGTCTAAAAAGGTATTAAAATTGTCTGTTCGAGCGCACGCGTGTCGCTGAAGCTTTAGCGTAAGCACAGTCGAGAACTAAAGCTGTAGGTTTCCCCCGAAGCGTCGGGGGCGCTCAACCTGACATATAACTTCATAAACATTCTGTATAGGCTGTTTTAAACAGCTTTATAAGTTATTCGTTCTTACTTAGATATGAATTACTTCACCATAGGCATGAGCTACAGCCTCCATAATTGCTTCACTCATTGTTGGGTGCGGATGTACGGCTTTTAATACTTCATGTCCTGTAGTCTCCAGTTTACGAGCCACTACTGCTTCGGCAATCATATCAGTAACCCCGGCACCGATAATATGACAACCCAGCCATTCTCCATATTTTGCATCAAAAATTACTTTTACAAACCCTTCAGCATTTCCTCCGGCCTTTGCTTTACCACTAGCCGTAAATGGAAACTTGCCAACTTTAATATCATATCCTTTATCCTTCGCCTGCTTTTCCGTTAAACCAACAGACGCAATTTCAGGAGTACAATATGTACAACCGGGTATGTTTCCATAATCTAAGGCTTCAACATGTACACCGGCTATTTTTTCAACACAGATAATACCTTCTGCAGATGCTACGTGGGCTAAAGCCTGACCCGGAGTTACATCTCCAATGGCGTAGTAACCTGGTATATTGGTTTGATAAAAATCATTAACTAATATTTTATCTCTGTCCACTTTAATTCCAACCTCTTCTAAACCAATATTTTCTATATTAGACTTAATTCCTACCGCAGAGAGAACAATATCAGTTTCAAGAATTTCTTCGCCTTTACCTGTCTTTATGGTGGCTTTCACACCATCACCCGAAGTATCTACTTTAGTAACTTCAGCAGAAGTCATAACTTTTATTCCGGATTTCTTAAAACTTCTTTCCAATTGTTTAGAAACATCTTCATCTTCAACAGGTACAATATTTGGCAGGTATTCAACTACAGTAACTTCAGTACCCATAGAGTTATAAAAATACGCGAACTCTACTCCAATAGCGCCACTTCCAACAACAATCATTCTTTTAGGTTGTTCCGGTAATGACATGGCTTCACGGTAGCCAATTACTTTTTTTCCATCTTGAGGGAGACTTGGAAGTTCACGTGAACGTGCACCGGTTGCAATGATAATATGGTCGGCACTATATTCTTTACCGTCTACATCAATTTTTTTTCCTGGCTTTAATTTTCCGTAACCATCTATAACATCAATTTTATTCTTTTTCATTAAAAACTGGACCCCTTTGCTCATACTATCTGCAACATCCCGGCTTCTTTTTACAACAGCTCCAAAATCTTTATCATATTCATTTACTTTAAGTCCGTAATCGTCTGCATGTTTTAAGTATTCAAATACCTGTGCGGATTTTAATAGTGCTTTAGTAGGTATACACCCCCAGTTAAGGCAAATGCCGCCGAGGCTTTCTTTTTCTACTACTGCGGTTTTTAGGCCTAGTTGAGAAGCTCGTATAGCAGCTACATATCCTCCGGGGCCACTTCCTAAAACGATTACGTCATATTTGCTCATATCTTAGAGTTTTTTAGTCTGATTTTGCGGATACGAATTTACGCAATAACTTTTTAAACTTAAATTTTTGATATGCCGAAGATGATTAAATATGAGTTTTCCGGGTCTTAATATTTCAATCTTTTATCGGATTTACCTTATATTTTTTTATAATTAATTCATTTGTTTGATGTATTGGTGATTAATTGATATAATTTCTATTATTTTGTTATTTAAAATAATTATTAAAAAATTGTTGTTTATAAATGACAAAAGGCATGGAATTACCAAAGTTTTTGCTCGGGGATAACACCGATTATCCGGATGCAATATTTATTATACATACCGATTTTCCCCGATTTGTGATCAATTTAGCCAATGATGAAGTCGAGTGGCTTGAAGATTTTGACGAATCGGATAAAAATGAACTGGAAACAGAAGCAGAAACCCTTATCCAGGCTGCAACTGACTTTTATGACAGGGAAATAAGTCGATATGATGAATAAAACACATGGTAATTAATGATTGACAAGCTTGTAGAATACGATGAAAATTTATTTCTGTTTCTGAATAATTTAGGAACAGGATACGGTGATGCATTCTGGATGTTTATGAGCCATAAGTTTTCTGCGATACCTTTATATTTATTATTGCTTATACTTTGCATTAAAAAACTGGGATTAAAGTCTACTCTATTGATCATTATTATGGTAGCTTTATTGATAACGGCAACAGATCAGCTTGCAAATGCATTTAAATATGGATTTAAGCGTTTACGCCCGTGTCATGATGATGATATATTTAACAAAATGCGGCTTGTAAAATCATATTGCGGGGGTAAATATGGTTACTTTTCTGCCCATGCTGGAAACTCCTTTGCCTTGGTCACATTTTTTTCCCTGATTTTTAAAAAATATTATCAATGGATACCTTTTTTATTATTAACCTGGGGGCTTTTGGTATCATATAGCAGAATCTACATTGGGGTTCATTACCCGTTGGATGTAATAACCGGAATTTGTGTCGGACTTTTGTTCGGGTGGTTGATTTATAAAATATATGAATTTGTTAAAGAAAAAGTGAGATTTTTTAATTAACTTTTTTAAAGATCACTTTATTAAGTGGCTCTAAAAAAATCAATAAAAAAATAAAACCAAAAGCGAATTCATACACTTCCCATTTCCTGTCCGGGGGATTAATAATCACTAAAAGTGTAGAGGTTACAAAAGCTATAGTATGATGCCACTTTACAATAGGAACAGCAAAATTATTAGCAAGGTTTTTAAACCATTCTTTTTTTCTGTACAACAGTGGTGAGATTATTAAATAGAATACCATAACCAGCATAAGCAACTGACTAAATATAATTTTATTAATTTTTTTTCCATCTACTACGAGGTTGTGCAGATTGGTTTCTGACTGGGCATTATTTTGTTTAAAAAACTCGCTTGATTCTATCTCAAAAATACGTTGACCCCAGGAAATTTCTTCACCGGCACCAAAGAAAAAAAGTAATGCAAAAATGAAGGTTCCTAATTTCCATAATGCAGGTTTGCCTTTTCCTATTTTAAAAAGCCTGTATATGCAAAGTATACTTATTAAAAGAAGCATGATAGCAGTGCCATATTCAACGGTGCCATCTTCAACAGCAAAATTACTATTAAAATAATCCGGGTTAGTAAACCCATAATAAAGGGATAATATAAAAACCAGGGCTAAAAATACATATCCCGGCTTATCAATTTTTGCTAAGGTATTTTTCATACTTTCTATAAGTTATCGAATATTATTTCGAAATCTAAAATTACCGGTAAAGTTAAGATTTAATTTTTTCTCCTTCTGTAAATTATACAACAATGATCAATGAAATAACCAATTTAACCTTTATTTATTATTTCGTAATGAATATACTTTTTTTTCATCCACAGATAAACAAAACAATCTGCTAAAGGACTTAAAATTCGGTTCCACAAACCAAATTTAGCAATACCTGCCATTCTGGGAAAATGTTGAACAGGAACTTGCTTTATTTTTCCATTCTGCAGCAATATCATGGCGGGTAAAAAACGGTGTATACCATTAAAAAAGGGGATTCGTTTTGCGTAAACTGTTTTAATTACTTTAAGCGGACAACCTGTGTCATCCATCGCATCATGTGTAAACCCCCTGCGTATGGAATTAGCAATTTTAGAGGACAGATTTTTTATAAATGAATCGTTACGGTTTAATCTTACACCATTCACTAGATCATATTCGTCAATATATTCAAGCAATATGTTAAAATCCTCCGGAACTGTTTGCAGGTCAGAATCAATATAGCCCAGAAGTTCTGTGTCTGTATAGTCAATCCCCGCTTTAATGGCAGTGCTTAACCCCCGGTTTTTATTAAATTGAATAAAATGAAAATCACTATTCCTTTTGCATATTTTTTCAATTAATTGATGGCTTTTGTCTTTAGAGCCATCATTTACAAAAAGTACTTTTGTTTTTTTGGTAGCAATTTTTAAATAATTAAGCAATACTTTTTCTACCCTTTGTAAATTTTCCTCTTCATTATAAACCGGAACGATGATTGTAAATTCGTGTTTCATTTGCATGTACAAAAATGTTATACAAAGGTAGGTTATATGTAAAAAAGAGGTTGTTTATAATTTTATCTTATAGAAAATTCAAATTCACTTTTATTAAAATATTTATCACCTTTCTTTAATTCAGCCGATGGAAAATGTGGTTTGTTAGGAGCATCCGGATAATTTTGGGTTTCAAAACAAATAGATGAAAATTCGGGAACTGATTCATTAGTATAATTTGCTTCAGGAAGTTCTTTTGGCGTAAAAATAACTACCCCGGGTTGATTGGTACTTACTTTCATTTCAATACCGCTATGTGAAGAATATAATGTGGCAATGCTATCTTTATCTTCCAACGTAAAACAATCATCAATACCCTTAAAATCCTTATGATCGCCAATTTTTCTTGTTTCTATGAAATCAAATGGGGTATTGTTTACATCTTTAAGCTTCCCGGTGGCTAATTGTTTTTCATTAACTTCAAGGTATTGTGGGGCTTTTAATTGCAGTTCATGATCCAGTATGTTCCCCTTGCCGTTAAGATTGTAATAATTATGATTCGTTAAATTCACTATAGTGTTCTCATCAGTTTCAGCTTCATAGGTAATAACTAGCTTATTTCCATCTAATTTGTAAGTAACATATACTTGTAAATTACCCGGATAGCCTTCTTCCAGATGCGGACTGAAGTATGAAAATCTCACAAAGGGTGTTTCGCTTGTATTGATTTCTTCTATTTCCCAGTATTTCTGTGAAAAATTATTTTTTCCACCGTGTAAATGCACACCATCAGGACTGTAAATTGGATAACGTTTACCATCAATTATAAAACCGCCATCACTTATTCTGCCTGCAAACCTGCCAACACTGGCTCCAATGTAATAAGGATTCGTTAAATAATTTTCAGGTTCATTAAAACCGAGTATTACATTTGTTTCGACGCCATTTTTATCTTTTAAAAAAAGATTTTTAATAGTAGCTCCGTAATTTATGCAAACTAATTTGAGGTATTGATTATGAATAGAAATTTGTTCCAAACTTTAAATATTTAATAATTAAATTCATATAGATTTTTAGCTGAAAATCAATAAATAACAACTTTTCAGGTATTATTTTTTTTTAAAAACAGCTTTTTTGCAACACAAAGATATTTGTTTCGTCTTTAAGAATGAAAAGCAATTGTAACCAAAACCAAAATGATTCTATATTTCAGGAGTAGAATCTTAAATAAAAACTAACGCCGGCATGTTTCAAGTTGACTTGATTGAAAAATGCAAAAAAAATGACCGAAAGGCTCAACTTAAACTTTACAATCAGTATTGTAATGCCATGTTTTGCGTTTCTGTTCGATTTTTAAAAAATAAAGATGATGCTATGGATGTAACCCAGGAATCATTTATTAAAGCATTTAAAAAATTAGATCAGTATAAAGGTGAAGTTAGTTTTGGTGCCTGGTTAAAAAGAATAGTTATTAACAATTGTATTGATTTTTTGAAATCAAAACATCAAGTTCATCAGTCATTAGACGAAGGTTATTTGCACATAAGTGACGATGACGATTGGACTATAGAAGATAGAATCTGTATTGACGAAGTAAAATATGCTATTGAATCATTACCTGAAAAATACAAATATGTTGTTATGCTGTATTTAATTGAAGGTTATGATCATAGTGAAATGTCGGAAATACTGAAAATACCTGAAACAACGTCCAGGACTCAGCTTATGAGGGGAAAAATACAGTTAAAAGAACTATTAATGCAAAAACAAAATGACACAAGACATTAGAGATCTATTTAAAAAGGAAAGAAAGCAGGAAATCCTTAAAATGCCGGAGAAGCATGAAAAGAAATTTAAGTCTATGCTCAAGAAGGAGTTTCCCGAAAAGAAAAGCAATACACTTTTACTGGTTCAAGTTGCTGCTTCTGTAGTTTTTTTGATAACAGTAGGTTTTTTATCCTATACCTACTTAAATAAACCTGCTGAAAAGGTTATTGTAATGGATTTTCCTGTAAAGAATTTCACAACTAATACTCAGCTTACCCTTGGTGATATATCGCCTGAACTCAAAAAAATTGAAGAGTATTATGTTACAAATATTAATCTGGAGTTGCTGGATCTGGAACCCGGTGAAGAAAACAAGAAAATTATAGATAAATATTTACTCCGGCTTAGTGAATTAAATGATGAATATAAGAACCTTACCCATGAGTTAAATGAGATAGGGCCAAATGAACAGACCATTAACGCATTAATAAACAATTTGCAATTCCGGTTACAATTGCTTGAAAGATTAAAGGAAAAATTAAACGAATTAAAAAATATTGAAGATGACACCTATGCAAACCCACAAGTTTAAATTAACAATATTAAACTTTATTGTTTTCTCTCTAGTTGCTTTTGCTCAGAAGGAGACTAAAAATTTTACAGAAACGTTTAAAGTGAATAGTGATGTGGAAGTGGATATAAATACCAGTTATGCAGATATTAAATTTGAGACCTGGAATAAAAATACAGTTGAAGTTGAAGCAATAATAGAAGTTGAAGGTTTATCAAAGGAAGAAGCAGAAGAATATTTTAAAAGCTGGAATTTTGAAGCTGTTGGAAATAGTACAAAGGTTTCAGTAACAACAAAGCCTATGCATTGGTCCTCTCAGAACCGGGATATAACTTTGGTCTCAGACTTTGACTTTGATTTTGTGAATATAGTGCCAGCCGAAGTGGTTATACCCGAAATACCACCACTACCACCTTTACCCCCGCTTCCGGTAAATTTTGAAAACTTTTCATTTGATTATGAAGCGTATAAACAAGACGGCGATAAATACCTGGAGAGTTGGAAAAAGAGTTTTAATGAGAATTTTAAAGCCGATCTGGATCAATGGAAACAGGAGGTGGAAAAACAAAGAGAATTTGTTCAACTTCACAAAAAGGAAATTGAAGAATACCGTAATGAAATCCGGCAACAGCGTATCGAAAAAATGCAGGTGCAGAGGGCTGCCATGAAAGAAGTCGGAGAAGCACGAAAAAAGGCAATGCAAGAACAACGCAATGCTATAAAAAATTCTATAAACCAGGCTCAAGAAGCTAGAAGGGAGGCCATGGACGAGTTTAAGAAAAACAGTTCCAAACCCAATGTTTTTTATTATTCATCTGCAGCAAACAAAAAACTAAAAGTGAAAAAAACTATAAAGATCAAAATGCCAAAAAAAGCAAAAATTAAAATGAATGTAAGGCATGGTGAAGTAACCCTGGCAGATAAGTATGAAAACATAAACGCAATCTTATCCCACACAAGGTTCATGGCTGTTGTTATTGACGGAGAAAATTCGGTGATTGAAGCATCCTATTCACCTGTTAAAGTTGAAACCTGGAATTATGGAGAATTGAAAGTAAATTATGTGAAAGAGGTAGATCTGAAGAATGTAAAAAGCATGAAATTAATTTCAAGGTCATCTGATGTAGTCATCGGCACTATTTCCGAGGATGCTATTTTAAATAATAGTTTCGGAAACTTAAATATTAATAATGTACAGGAAGGATTTAAACGCCTTGAAATCATATTGGATAATTCTGATGCAACTTTGTTCCTGCCTCAATCAGTAGCTTATGATTTTCATTGTAGTTCTACGGATTCAAAAGTTAAGTATCCGAAAAGTTTAAATTTAGATGTAACAAAAAAGTATTCCAATCAGTTGGCTAAAGGGTACAACATAAGAGATGATAACAATAAAAGTGTGAGTATTGTTGCTACACTCAGCAACGTTAAAATTGAATGATCAATGTAGTTTTGCATCTTCTTTTAGAAGGTCGGGAAACTGTTTTTTAAATTTATTTAACCTGGGTACAGATACATTTTTTACATAGGAATTATTGGGATGAAGTTTCTCATAATTTTGGTGGTATTCCTCAGCTTTCCAGAATTTTTTAAACGCTTTTACCTGGGTTACGATCGGATCTCCGAAAACTTTATCTGTCTCAAGCTTTTTTATGTAATTATCAATAATTTCTTTTTCTTTTTCATTTTTATAAAAAGCAATTGAGCGATATTGAGATCCTTTATCAGGCCCTTGCTGGTTTAGAGTTGTGGGATCATGTGACCCGAAGAAAACCTTTACCAGAGTTTCAAAAGAAATTATATTGGGGTCGTAATATACTTTTACTGCTTCTGCATGACTTGTTTTTCCGTAGCTAACCTGTTTGTAAGTAGGATATTTTTCACTACCACCCGAATAACCGCTTTCAACTTCTTTCACACCTTTCACACTTTCAAATACTGCTTCAACACACCAAAAACAGCCACTGGCAAAATATGCCGTTTCGTATTGCGATAGATCCGGTTGTGAGTCGCCGGTAATCGCTACTTCTTTATCGCTTGATTTGGACTGACAGCTAACAGCAAAAAATAAAATAAAAAGCAAAGAATTCAATTTTATAAGCCTCATGATCATTTTTTATCATTTAAGTCCTAATAATACTGAATTCCTTACTAATAACCTATTCAAAAATATTTTAATCTAATTTTTTTTGTGAGTTGGATCCTTAGTTATGAATGGTAACTGATCATAAAAAAACGCTTTGGTCAAACAAAGCGTTTTGTGAATATATTTTATGAAATTCCTTTAATCTTCAACCATAACCCATTCTCCCTTATTTATTAAAGGCTCGGCTTGTTTATATTTAAGGGTTTTATTTTCTCCTGACATTACGTTCTTAATTGTAATACGGTCGTTACGACCTATTTTGGGCTTATCTCTTACAATAGTTTCAGTAACCTGCGGGCGTTTTTGGTTTTGTCCGGCGGCACGGTTTTGGGCAGCAAGTTCGTTACTGTTAAGAACTTCTTCTTTAGAGGTTTCATAACTTTCTTTTTTACGAACCTGTTTAGCTTCCTGTATGGATGCGGTATCTTGTGTAGGCAGTTCGCCTTTAAATAAAAACGATATCACTTCCCTGTTTACCTTATCTATCATTATTTTGAAAAGCTCAAATGCTTCAAATTTATAGATAAGCAAAGGATCTTTCTGTTCGTGGACTGCCAACTGTACAGATTGTTTTAACTCATCCATTTTACGTAGATGTGTTTTCCAGGAATCATCAATAATTGCGAGGCTGATATTTTTTTCAAAGTCAGAAACCAGCTTTTTACCTTTAGATTCATATGCATCTTTTAAATTGGTAATAACATTGATTGTTTTATTTCCATCGGAAAAAGGAACTACAATACGCTCAAATTTATCACCCTGCGTTTCAAAGACATTTTTTATTACCGGATAAGCCATTTCGGCATTTCTGACAATTTTTTCCTGGTAATGTTTGTATACTTCTTTATATAACCTCAGGGAAATTTCCTGAACAGATAAGGTTTTAAATTCCTCTTGTGAGATAGGAGAAGCTATAGAGAAATATTTAATTAGTTCAAATTCAAAATTTTTATAGTCGTCTGCCATTTTATTGGTGTCTGCAATGGCTTCGCAAGTATCAAAAATCATATTGGCAATGTCCACCTTTAATCTTTCTCCTTGCAACGCATGTCTGCGGCGCTTATAAACAACTTCACGCTGGGCATTCATTACATCATCATACTCTAATAAACGTTTTCGTATACCAAAATTATTTTCTTCAACTTTTTTCTGAGCACGTTCAATAGATTTTGTCATCATGGAATGCTGAATAACCTCGCCATCTTCATGCCCCATTTTATCCATCATTTTTGCTACTCTGTCCGATCCGAATAATCGCATCAGGTTATCTTCTAACGATACGTAAAACTGAGAACTTCCCGGGTCTCCCTGACGTCCGGAACGACCTCTTAACTGTCTGTCTACTCGCCTGGAATCATGTCGTTCGGTACCAATAATAGCCAATCCGCCGGCTTTTTTTACTTCATCAGACAATTTAATGTCAGTACCCCGGCCTGCCATGTTGGTGGCAATGGTTACTACACCAGATTTACCCGCTTCGGCAACGATATCAGCTTCTTTTTTATGAAGCTTGGCATTTAATACATTATGTGGTATTTTTCGTATTGTAAGCATCCGTGCAAACAACTCCGAAATTTCAACCGATGTTGTACCTACCAGAACCGGCCGCCCCTGGTTAACCAGGTTTACAATTTCTTCAATTGCGGCATTGTATTTTTCCCGTTTTGTTTTATAGATAAGGTCATTTTTATCATCCCGGGCAATAGGTCTGTTTGTAGGTATTTCCATTACATCCAGTTTGTAGATTTCCCAGAATTCACCTGCCTCGGTAATAGCTGTACCTGTCATACCTGCAAGTTTCCTGTACATTCTGAAATAATTTTGTAAGGTAACTGTAGCAAAGGTTTGAGTCATGGCTTCTATCTTGACATTCTCTTTGGCTTCAATGGCCTGGTGCAATCCATCTGAATAACGGCGCCCATCCATTATACGTCCGGTCTGCTCATCAACAATCATTACTTTATTATCCATAACTACATATTCAACATCTTTTTCAAAAAGGGCATATGCCTTTAAGAGCTGACTCATTGTATGAATACGTTCACTTTTTATTCCAAAATCCTTAAATAAGGTTTCTTTTAATTCCGCTTCTTCTTCAACAGGTAGATTTTGTTTTTCAATTTTGGCTATTTCAGTACCAATATCGGGCATAACAAAGAAATCAGGATCTGTATCCCCGGAAATATATTCAATACCTTTATCGGTAAGTTCTATCTGATTATTTTTTTCATCAATTACAAACCATAAGTCCTCATCAATTATATGCATCTCACGGTTATTATCCTGCATATACTGATTTTCAGTCTTTTGAAGCAATTGTTTTATTCCTTCTTCACTTAAGAATTTTATTAATGCTTTATTTTTTGGGAGGCCCCTGTAAACGCGGAGTAATTTAATACCACCTTCCTTAAGGTTCCCCTCTGTAATAAGCTTTTTGGCTTCTGCCAAAACCCCGGTAAGATACTGGCGTTGTTTATTAACCAAATCTGATACTTTGGGTTTTAATTCATTAAATTCATGCCTGTCTCCCTGCGGGACAGGGCCTGAGATAATTAACGGTGTACGGGCGTCATCTACCAAAACAGAATCGACCTCATCAATAATGGCATAGTTGTGTGGTCGCTGCACTAAATCATTAGGGGAGTGGGCCATATTGTCACGCAGGTAATCAAATCCGAATTCATTATTGGTTCCATAGGTTATGTCAGATTCATATGCTTTTCTTCTGGCGTCGGAATTTGGCCTGTGATTATCGACACAATCAATCGTAAGTCCATGAAACTGGAAAATAGGAGCCATCCAGGCGCAGTCACGCTTTGCCAGGTAGTCATTTACGGTTACAAGGTGTACTCCGTTACCGGTAAGTGCGTTTAAATACACCGGAAGTGTTGCTACTAACGTTTTACCCTCACCCGTGTGCATTTCTGAAATTTTACCTTGGTGTAGGGCTATACCCCCTATGAGCTGAACATCATAGTGAACCATGTCCCACGTTACTTCTTTTCCCGCAGCATCCCATGAATTGCTCCAAATGGCTTTATCACCGTCTAACGTAACATAATCCTTATCACCGGAAATTTCCCTGTCAAAGGGAGATGCTGTAACTGTAATGGTAGGGTTATTTGTAAAGCGTTTAGCTGTTTCTTTTACAACAGCAAAGGCTTCAGGTAGTAATTCGTTTAAAGTTTTTTCAGTAATAGCATAAGCCTCATCTCTCAACCGATCGATCTCACTATAAATATCTTCTTTTCTATCTATGTCTTCAGAGGTTTCAGATTCTTCAGTTAATTTAGTTATCTGTTCATCAACAGATGCCCGTGCCTCTTTTATTTTATCTTTGAAAAATTGGGTTTTTGCCCGAAGTTCATCGTGTGAAAGTGAAGTTAAAGAACTTTCAAAGGATTTTATCTGTTCAACAAGAGGTTGTATTTCTTTTATATCCTTTTGAGATTTGTCTCCAACAAAAACTTTAATTACTGAATTTAAGAAACTCATTTGTGGTTATATTTTTTATAAAATTACGCAAAAAAAAAGCCTCTAGAGAGACTTTTTTGTTAACGTTTCATGGTTTAATATTCATCTTCATTCCAGAGGTAGTCCTCCTCTGTAGGGTAGTCTGGCCATATCTCTTCAATAGATTCATACATTTCTCCCTCATCTTCCATTGCTTGCAGGTTCTCAACTACTTCTAATGGAGCGCCCGTTCTGATAGAGTAATCTATTAACTCATCCTTTGTAGCAGGCCATGGCGCATCACTTAAATAAGATGCTAATTCTAATGTCCAATACATTTTTAAACGGTTTTAATTTTGTGCAAAAATAAATTTTAAATACAAAAAGTCAAGTAAAAAGTCTATTATTTGCAATTTATTTATAAGAACGTATTAATTTGTTCAATTGCTTAATAAAAATTCAATAAATTGTGAATATTGCTAAATATTAGATAATTACAATCTTATTCATGAATCCATTTTATCTCCTGAACACTTAAATCAGAAGACAATTTCCGTGCCAACACAAATAAATAGTCTGACAGGCGGTTTAAATATTGTAAAACAAGTTCATCAAACGGTTCAGTTTCATAAAGTTTAACAACTTTTCTTTCGGCCCTTCGGCATACTGAACGCGCTATATGACAATATGACACAGTTGAATGTCCGCCAGGAAGGATAAAGTGTGTCATAGTTGGTAATGCGTTATTCATTGTGTCTATTTCTTGCTCTAAAACAGCTATGCTACTTTCGGGAAGGCTAAGCCTTTTAGCTTTTTTATCTTCCGGCGTTGCAAGTATTGATCCTATTATAAACAAATTTTTTTGAATATCAATGATTATTGATTGAAAATTATTTTCAATATCCTGATCCCTTATAAGTCCCAGCCAGGAATTCAATTCATCTAAAGTACCATAACTTTCAATCCGAATGTGATTTTTAGAAACTCTCATGCCGCCGTAAAGTCCTGTATTGCCCTTATCACCTGTTTTTGTGTATATCTTCATTCCGTATTGTTCTATAAAATTGCTTTGGTATATTATCAAAAATTAAATAAAGAACCGATTACAAATTAATCCTCATTACTTATTTCCTTTTCTTTCTCTCTTTTCTTTTTAAAATAATCTTCCCTGAAAGAATTGGTTTTTAAGTTTCGTTTCTTTTTTATATTCCTTTTATTGTTAAAAATAACCAGAAGGAACAAAACAGCCAGTGCTATTATTGATATTAACATTGTTTCCATACGTGAAAATTTTATGTAAAATTACCTTTTTAAGGCCTAATAATAAAATGTTCTTTTGCTTGTTCTTTTCTTAAAAAAACGAGTCCGAAAAAGTAAATGTCAATAGTGACAGTTGTCAGTGGGTGTTTTATAATGGATTCCCATGCCTCATTTTGTTTTTTTGAGTTATTAATACTATTTATAAGAACAATTTGATTAGTGCTAAGTATTGTTTTTATTTCATTAATATTAAACTGATTGGGAGAGTCAAAATAAATTAAATTGAATTCATCTGTATTGTCCTGGTTTATTTTAAAATAATTAATAAGCCTGTTTACAAATTTTATTTGTTTACGAGAAAGTTTTTTATCCTTCACAACTAAAGTAGTTACACTATTTTTTTTCCTCATGGATCTGTTATAAAAACACCCGGTCACCAATTCATAAACAAAAGGAGATTGTACACCATGTTGATTTGTGGATTTCCAAAGAAATTTTATGTATAAAAGGAATTTGTGCATTAGGAATACAAATTAAATAAAATAACCATGTAAGATGAGTTTTGATAAGGGTAGCGTTGTCTTTTATGATAAAAAAGAAACCCTCAAAATGAATTCTGAGGGTTTAGTAGCGAGAGGGGGGCACGATCCCCCGACCTCCGGGTTATGAATCCGACGCTCTAACCAACTGAGCTACCTCGCCATTATTTATTTTTTAAACTTTTTAACTTCACCAATGCAGGAATATAATTTTTACTTCCTTCGACCGAATTCCCTACATTTAGCGGGCTTGCCCGCCGGAGCAAATTATATTTGCGGAGGCGGGTGCAAATATAGAAACAAAATTTTGTGCATCAAACCAAACTTATTAAATATTTTCATTAAAAATGTTTAGCTATTTGATATAAATATTTATATTGTCACTTTATTAAAAACTATTAATAATAGCAGATGCAAGATAAAGTAAAATTTGAATTAGAATTTCCTATACACTCATCACCTCAACTTTTATACCAGTATATTTCGACACCATCCGGATTATCGGAATGGTTTGCTGATAACGTAAACTCCAGGGGCGAACTTTTTACTTTTATTTGGGACGACAGTGAAGAACAAGCCAAGTTAATACGAAAAAAAAATGGTGAGTTTGTAAAGTTTAAGTGGCTCGAAGGTGGCGAAGAGACTTTTTTTGAAATAAAGATTGTGGTAGATGAAATTACAAAGGATGTTTCAGTAATTGTTACTGACTTTACAGAAGAAGACGAGTTGGACGAAGCTAAAATGTTGTGGGAGAATCAAATATCAGACCTTAAACATGTTTTAGGTTCAGTTTAGCCTTCAAAAACATATAAAAGCATATTTTTGCCTTGATATTTTCAAGGCTTTTTTTATGATAAACTTTAATGGTAAAATACTGGGTGATGATAATTGGTTTTTAAATCATACAAACAGAGGCTTAAAATATGGAGATTCCATTTTTGAAACTTTAAAGGTGGTGAATTCTTCTATTTTTTTTCTCGAGGATCATTATTTTCGCCTCATGGCATCCATGCGTATTCTGAGAATGGAAATTCCTCCTAATTTTACTATGGAATTCATTCAGAATGAAATATTGCAATTAATTCAGACCAACAATCTTGAAAGTAAGTCAGTTAGAGTACGAATAACGGTTTTTAGAGACGCTGACGGGCTTTATTTGCCTGTTACTAATAATATATCTTATATAATAGAAACAAAGCTGTTAGAATCCCCCTTTTATTTAATGAGTGATGAGCCCTACGAAGTTGAACTTTATAAAGATCATTATGTTCATGCTGGTTTACTATCTACATTAAAAACAGCCCATAGAATTATAAACATAACCGGGAGTATTTTTGCAAAGGAGAATAATTATGATAATTGTTTATTGCTTAATGAATCAAAACATGTGGTTGAAGCCCTAAATGCAAACATTTTTTTAGTAAATGAAGACAAAGTTGTAACCCCACCTTTATCTGATGGATGTATTAATGGAATCATCAGAAAAAAACTCATTGAAATTATCCATAAAACTCAAAATTATTCAATTGAAGAAAGATCAGTTTCACCCTTTGAATTGCAGAAAGCGGATGAAATTTTTATTACGAATGTAGTAATGGGAATCAGGCCGATAACAAAATACAGAAAAAAGGAGTTCACTAATGAAGTGGGAAATGATCTCCTGAAAAAGTTGAATGTGACAGCAAGGCTAGTTTAAATTAGGATCGTCTGGCAGGTTGGACCACAAAAGATAATTACCACCCAACTCAAGCATTTTTTCTTTCCAGAAATAATCCGAATCTTTCCTTATGATATTACTTTTATATACATTTTCTGTAATAACCCATGAATTGCTCATAAGCTCATTTTCCAATTGGGATATTTCCCATCCCGAATATCCTAGAAAAAAGCGTATTTGCGATTCTTTTATAACCCCTTTATTTATAAGTTCTACAGTATTATCAAAATCCCCTCCCCAGTATATACCATTGGATATTTCTATACTATTTTCAATGAGTTCCGGTATGATATGTATAAAATATAAATTATCCTGTTCAACCGGCCCGCCATTATAGACTTTAAAGGGTTTAGATATAATTGGCATCAGTTCATTCAGTTTGAACTGTAAAGGCTTATTAAGAATAAAACCAATAGAACCGTCATCGTTGTGCTCAGCTAAAAGTACTACTGACCTGCTAAAGGAAACATCTCCAAAAATAGACGGCTCAGCTATTAACAAATGACCTTTTTGAGGAGTAAACGTAACCATATTCACACAATTTTAAATTAAAGCTAAATAATTTATTAACAAAAGACAAATAAACCCTGGTAAAATTTTCTCTGTTTTAGAAAAAATTCCTACATTTTTTTGAGAGAATAAAAAAGGCATCCTTTTTTCGGATGCCCTGTGTGTGAGTATATTTAAAGGTAAATTCTTAGTTTACTGCTCCCGAAAGTTCAGCTCCAGCTTTAAATTTTACAACGTTTTTTGCAGAAATCTGGATAGTTTTACCAGTTTGAGGGTTTCTACCTTCTCTTGCAGCTCTTTTAGAAACTGACCAAGACCCGAAACCTACTAGAGATACTCTTCCGCCCTTTTTTAATGAATTTTGAACATTACCTAAAAAAGATTCTAAAGCCTTTTTAGCCGCTGCTTTTGTGATGCCAGCATCTGCTGCCATAGCATCAATTAATTCTGTTTTGTTCATAATGATTAAGAATTTAATTAATAGTTTGGTTAAACATTTATTTTAATTAGCATAACAAATTTATGCGGATTTACGATTCAAGCAAGTAATATCAAGGGAAATTGACTATTTTGTTAATAACTTACACCGTTTGTTAATAAAGTTCGTTATTATTCGGTCAATTTTTACAATGTCAATAAAAATAGGGCTTTAAAGCATTTTAGCTCCAGATTTAAATTCATACCCATTCAGAACATCTTTTATACTCATTTTCCGTTTTCCGGGAAACTGAATTTCCAGAAGTTCTAAAAAGCCATTTTTTGCTGCGACTTTAATTTTGTTCTTATCTATAACTAACATACCGGGTTTAATATTGTGTGAAGCCTCTTCTTTTGCAACTAAATATATTTTAACATTCATTTCTTCACTATTATTATACAATAATGTCCATGCTGTAGGATACGGATTTAATCCTCTCACAAAATTGTATATGTCCTTTATAGAATTGTTCCAGTTTATTCTACAGGTTTCCTTGTGGATTTTATTTGCAGGCATTAAATCTTCAGGGTTTTCCTGGATTGTTGTATGTATTTCATTATTCTCAATCAGTTTAACGGTTTTTAAAACCAGTTCAGAACCCGCTACCTTCAATTTATCATGTAATATACCTGCTGTATCTGCTTCGTGGATGCTAACTTCTTCCTGAAGGATTATTTCACCGGTATCAATTTTTTCATCAATAAAAAAAGTAGTAACACCGGTTTTTGTTTCACCATTTATAATTGCCCAGTTAATAGGTGCTGCACCCCTGTAGTTTGGCAAAAGGGAAGCATGCAAATTAAAAGTACCAAATTCCGGCATTTTCCAAACAACCTCAGGCAACATTCTAAAGGCAACTACTATTTGTAAATTAGCCTTAAGCGCTTTAAGTTCCTCAAAAAAATTCTCATCTTTTAAATTTAGGGGTTGTAGTACTTGTATGTTTTGTTTTATCGCATATTCTTTTACATCCGATTGCTTTAACTGCCTGCCTCTCCCCGCAGGTTTGTCGGGGGCAGTAACTACACCCACAACATTATAATTATTTTCCACCAGTTTTTTTAATGTTCCCACGGCAAATTCCGGAGTACCCATAAAAACAATCCTCAATTCTTTCATCATTTTATAATTTGATATTCATTTTTGCTATTGATATTTATTTTTTGTTGTTCTAAAAGCATTCTAATAGCCTCTAAAACCGAAACTTCATTAAAAGTAAGTATCTGCAATATACTACGGGAAGTTAGAGGTTGCTTTTTCAGGCACTCTAATATTTCCTCACTTACAATGGCTAATAATTCTGTTGATTTATTTGAAGTCCTGCAGACTGAACAAATGCCACAAGCATCTACATCTTCTTCACCAAAATAATTGAGCAGCTGAACACTTTTACAAACATTCCCATTATTTATATAATCAATTACCGCCTCAACTTTCTCTGCCTTTAACTTGTTTTGCTGCTTCACATATTTAGCAATTACATTAATAGTAATATCATCTTCACGAGGTACGAGAAAAGTAATTTCGGCATCAGTGTCATGAATTTTACAAGATATGATCTCATCTTTTGCAAGTTGCTTTAAAGCGTTGTTTACAGCCGATTCTTTCACCTGAGATTTATCAGCTATAAGCAAAGTATTTAATTTGGTTTCGTTTTCAAAAATTCCTCCATAAGTTCTTAAAATGGTTTGTGTTATTTTTTCAAGACCAGGATTCCTGTCCAGATAAAGAAATAATGCATGATTGCTGGCAATAAACTGAATTTGTGTTTTTTTATGAAACGTTTCGGATAAGTTAATTATAGAATGTTTGTCCAGTACTTTCATTCCGTTATACACTAAGGCCTGGTTGAGGTTGTATATTTTGCAAAACTCATTAAAATTCAAAGAAAAAGTTTCATTTTGCCCTTCTCCATATGATATCTGGAAATATGTGTTGAGTTTTCTGTACAGCAATTTTAAGAAATCAACATCGGGGAGTACAGCAAGAAACTGTTGTTTTACCTGGTTTTCATCGTTTTTATTTTTAAGTAAAATAGCAAATGCCTTTTCACCGTTTCTTCCACATCTGCCGGCTTCCTGATAATAATTTTCAAGCGTATCAGGTAAATTTATATGAATGACAGTTTTTACGTCGGGCTTGTCGATTCCCATGCCAAAGGCATTTGTTGCCACCATTACCTGGATTTCATCTGAAAGCCATTGATTGAGCCTTCTATCCTTTTCTTCAACAGAAATACCCCCGTGATAAAAAGTTGATGTAATTCCTTCATCATTTAAATACTGGGAAACATCAACACAAGCTCTCCGGTTTCTTACATAAACTATGGACGATCCCTGGTTTTTTTTGAGTATCAGGTTCAGTTTGTAAAATTTATCAACCTCTTCAAAAACCATGTAGCCTATGTTTGGCCTTGCAAACGATTTTTTAAAGATCAATAAGTTGCTTTTCATCTGAAGGTTTTCCACAATATCTTCAACAACTTTTGTGGTGGCAGAAGCTGTTAATGCTACAAAGGGTACATTCGGAAAAATTTCCCGAAGCACAGTACAATCACGGTAAGCAGGCCTGAAGTCATTTCCCCATTCCGATATACAGTGAGCTTCATCAATAGCAATAAGGTTTACCTGCATTTGATTAATGCGGTCTAAAACCAGCTCTTGTTGCAAGCGTTCAGGAGAGAGGTATAGAAATTTATAGTTCCCATAAATACAATTATCCAGGAGGGAATCAACATCCTGATGTTTTAAACCTCCGGTCAATGCAATGGCCTTGATCCCTTTTTTCTTCAACCCTTCCACTTGGTCTTTCATAAGGGCAATTAATGGAGAAACGACAATGCATATCCCTTTATTTACAAGTGCCGGAACCTGGAAACAAATGGATTTTCCGCCACCTGTAGGCAGAAGAGCCAATGCATCATTGCCTTGTAGAATGCTTTCAATTATTTTTGCCTGTTCGGGCTTAAAAGCATTAAATCTCCAATACTGTTCTAAGACATCAAGTGGTTTAAGCATTAACTGTTTTTTAAAACTTCTTCAATAAAGCTGGTCCTGTAGTCAATTTTGCCGACAGGAACCTCTATAGGGTCATACCCGAATCGTTTATACGTTTTTTCTAAAAAGTCATGAATGTTTACTGCTTGTTCAAAATTTTCATAACGCTCGTTATCGGGAATATAAATTTCTTTCCATGGAGGCAGTAAAAATACCAGGTCATAGATATGCTCTTTGCCAGCTTTTTCAAAAGTGTAGGGAGAGGGTTCATTCATATAATCCATATAGGCAATGATATCTGGTATTCCCCGGTCAATAAAAACAATTTCCCCGGGATGGTTTTGTGCCTCATCATATTGTTTTTCCCTTCCTTCAAGCAATTTTTCACTAAAAAGCAATGGGTTTTCTAAAAACAACTGGTCAATTCCGGATTCGCGAGCTTCCAGAATGACTTGCCTTGATATTTCGGGAAGGCAAATATACCCTTTGTCTTTTAAAGATTGTACGATGGTTGTTTTACCGGTTCCCGGCCCCCCGGTAATAACTATTTTTTTAGAACTCACCTTATCATTTTTCTCTTAACAAAATAATGAAATCCCTGTGGATTTAAAAAATAGAAAATGATACCCTATCTTTGCAGTAAATTAGAAAAGCATGCAATATGAGCAGTAGCAGCGAACGTGATGCATTTTACACCAGGTTAAAAGATGAATTGGAAAAGAGTACAACATGGCCTTCATCATACTTATATAAATTTATCATTCCTACAGATGAAGTTAAAATAAAGGAAGTTGAAGATATTTTTGATAATATGGGGGCTGTAATCAATACTAAAAAATCCTCAAACGGAAATTATACAAGTATCTCTGTACTGGTTCAAATGAAGGATCCTGATGCCGTAATTGTAAAATATATTGAGGTTGGGGTCATTGAAGGAGTTATTTCTTTATAATTTCGTTTGATTTTGTATATTTTTTAGTATTTTGCAAGGGTCTCCGACAATTTAAATTACAAGTAAAAACTTCTGTTAAATAATAATTATAATTTCTGACTATTTTGGTTGAAAACATAGAGTACAACAGCGAACGTCCAAAACTTATTATACCTGAATACGGACGTCATATTCAAAAAATGATAGATTATGCCACATCTTTGGAAGACAAAGATGAACGTATGAAAGTAGCGAAAGCTATAATAGGCGTAATGGGAAACCTGAATCCACACCTTCGGGATGTTCCGGATTTTCAGCACAAACTTTGGGATCAGCTTTTTATCATGTCTGATTTTAAATTAGATGTTGATTCCCCTTTTCCAAAACCAACAAAAGAATTGTTAGAAGAAAGGCCTGAAGGGTTAGAGTATCCCCAGAACCATCCTAAATACAGGTTTTATGGCAATAATATTAAAAGAATGATTGACGTTTGCGTAAGCTGGGAAGATGGGGACCTGAAGGATGCCTTAAAATTTACCATTGCTAACCATATGAAAAAAAGTTTTTTGAACTGGAACAAAGATACAGTTGAAGATGATGTTATATTTAATCATTTATATGAATTGAGTGATGGAAAAATAAACCTTGCCAAGTGGGATGAAGATCTTGCCGATAGTAGTAATTTAATGCGGGTACGGCCAGCAGCAAACAAAAGCAGGAGCAGTAATACCGGTAAAAAGCATCACGCATACAGCAAAAATACGAAGGGCAGAAAACGCTAAATAAATTTCTTAAATTACTTATGGGAACTTTTAAAATTGAAGGAGGCCATCAATTAGCAGGTGAAATAACACCCCAGGGTGCTAAAAATGAGGCTTTACAGATATTATGTGCTGTATTGCTAAGTTCAGAAGAGATCACCATTAATAATATCCCCGATATAGTTGATGTAAATAAACTCATAAGTGTCCTTGAAAACCTGGGGGTTAAAATCCAGAAGAACAGGAAAGGTTCTTATACATTTAAAGCTGATGACCTGCACATGGATTATTTACAGTCCGATCAGTTTAAGAAAGACGGAAGCGGATTAAGAGGGTCTATCATGATTGTTGGCCCGTTACTGGCCCGTTTTGGAAAAGGTTATATTCCAAAGCCCGGAGGTGATAAAATAGGAAGACGCAGACTCGATACCCATTTTGAAGGATTTATTAAACTTGGTGCTAAATTCAGGTATAACAGGGAAGAACTTTTTTACGGTGTTGAAGCAAAAAAATTAAAAGGGGCCTATATGCTCCTGGATGAAGCTTCAGTAACCGGTACCGCAAATATTGTGATGGCTGCAGTATTGGCTGAAGGGACTACTACAATCTATAATGCAGCTTGCGAACCTTACTTGCAACAATTATGTAAAATGCTCAACAGGATGGGGGCCAAGATCAGCGGAGTTGGTTCTAACCTTCTCACTATAGAAGGAGTTGAAAGCCTGGGAGGCACTACACATACCATGTTACCCGATATGATAGAAATAGGTAGCTGGATGGGATTGGCTGCCATGACAAAAAGTGAACTTACCATAAAAAATGTAAGTTGGAAAGACCTGGGGCAAATACCCGAGGTGTTCAGAAAGCTTGGTATTACCGTTGAAAAAAAGGGGGAAGATATTTATATCCCTGCACATAAAAAAGGGTATGAAATTCAGAATTATATTGATGGATCAATTTTAACATTATCAGATGCCCCATGGCCGGGTTTTACCCCCGATCTTTTAAGTATCATACTTACCATTGCTACACAGGCAAGGGGTAGTGTGCTTATTCATCAAAAGATGTTTGAAAGCCGTTTGTTCTTTGTTGATAAACTGATAGATATGGGTGCAAAGATCATCCTTTGCGATCCGCACAGGGCTACAGTTATCGGACATGATTTTAAATCTACATTGAAAGCTACCACCATGACCTCCCCGGATATAAGGGCGGGTATTTCTTTGTTAATCGCAGCCTTGTCTGCCAAAGGAACCTCTACCATTCACAATATAGAACAGATAGACAGGGGCTACGAACGTATAGACGAAAGGCTTCAGGCTATTGGTGCGAAGATTGTTAGGGTAGATTGATATTGGCAGTTAGAGTTTAGTAGCACGGAAAAAATTTCCGCGCTATCTGATAGGGCTATATAAGTACCGTTCTTACTTCAAATAATTTTTGCAAGTTCCATTGCAACCTGTATAAAACCCATAATTACTAAAAGAATAGATAAAACATATCCTTTTAGTGTAAGATGATTGATCTCATCATCTTGTAATCTCTTTTTTGCTAAGGGATGAATAAATATTCCAACTATACAGCAAATAATACCCATAATAATCGAGGAATAATTCATATCCTGAATAAAGTTAAGTTAATAGATTTTATGCAAACTAGCTGTTTATGCTAAGGAGAGTTTTCGTTGGATTCATACAATTTTCGACAATTCTGAAATTAGTAAAATTAATCCTAATATTACTAATAAAATTGACCCTAAAAGTCCCTTTACTGTTATGTTGTCGATTTCATCTTTTTGAATCTCTCTTTTCATTAACGGAAAAACTATAATCCCTACTATACAGCTAACAATTCCCATTACAAACCAAAAATAGCTCATGCGTATTTTTATAACTTCTGATTATGATGTCCTAAAATCAAAATTTCGTAAATCGTAAATCGTAAATCGTAATTCGTAAATCCCAAATCGTAAATATCCTATTACCTATGTATCGTCTGCGTCCTGTCCGGCCCTACCGATACTATTTTTATAGGCACTTCCAGTTCTTTTTCTAGAAATTCAATATAATTTATCAATTCTGAAGGAAGTTCCTTAGAAGAACTTAGTTTGGTAAGGTCTTTATCCCATCCTTTTATTTCAGTATACACCGGGGTTACATTTTCCGGCTCAATATTGTAAGGAAGGTGGGTAATGGTTTCTCCCCTGTATTTATATGCAGTACATACTTTTAATGTTTTAAATCCACTAAGTACGTCGGCTTTCATCATGATAAGCTGCGTAACACCATTTACCTGAACGGCATACTTTAGTGCAATGAGGTCTAACCACCCACAACGCCTTTTGCGTCCGGTAGTAGCACCAAATTCATTACCTACACGTCCCATGGTCTCACCATCTTCATCAAACAATTCGGTAGGGAAAGGCCCGCTGCCCACCCTGGTTGTATACGCTTTAAAAATACCAAGTACTTCTTTTATTTTATTCGGGGCCACACCTAAACCGGTGCAAGCACCTGCAGCAGTAGTGTTGGATGAGGTTACAAATGGGTATGTGCCAAAATCAATATCGAGCAAAGATCCCTGGGCGCCTTCGGCAAGAATGCTTTTTCCACTTTTCTGAGCCTGGAAAATAAATTCTTCGCTATCTATAAAAGTCAAAGACTTAAGCTTCTCTACTGCATTAAAGAATTCTTCTTCAAGCTCTTTTAAATTATACTTAATATCAACATTGTAAAAAGAAATAAGGGCTTCATGCTTATCGGCTAAAGCCCGGTATTTTTCTCTCCAGTCATCCAATTCAAGGTCCCCTACACGAATACCGTTTCTCCCTGTTTTATCCATATAAGTAGGGCCAATACCTTTTAAGGTAGATCCTATTTTTGCCTTTCCTTTAGACACTTCAGAGGCAGCATCCAGTAACCTGTGAGTTGGCAGTATAAGATGGGCTTTTCTTGAAATAAGGAGTTTTGTTTTAAAGTCAATATCAAACTGCTCAAGATTTTCCAGTTCTTTTTTAAAAATAACGGGGTCTATTACAACGCCGTTACCCACAATATTTAAAGCATTTTTATGAAAAATACCTGAAGGAATTGTGTGTAAAACATGTTTTATTCCATCAAATTCGAGTGTATGCCCTGCGTTGGGGCCGCCTTGAAAACGTGCAATAATATCATAGTTTTTAGTGAGGACATCTACGATTTTACCTTTTCCTTCGTCTCCCCATTGTAATCCAAGTAGCAAGTCTACCGCCATTGTAATCTTTTAAAATAATAGTTAGTTAGTTTCGTTTTTTGTGCCGTAAAAATACAACGAATGATTGTGAATTTTAATATTAAAAACCTCTTCTATGGTTTTTTTTATAGTTTGAATGCGTGGGTCACAGAATTCCATAACTTCACCGGTATCCGTGAGGATCACATGATCGTGCTGTTTGTCGAAATAGGATTTTTCGTAATGTGCCTGATTTTTCCCGAATTGGTGTTTTCTAACCAGGTTACACTCTAATAAAAGTTCGATGGTATTATACAATGTGGCACGGCTCACACGGTAATTCTTATTTTTCATTTTGATGTAAAGGGATTCTATATCAAAATGTTCTTCACTTTCATAAATTTCCTGTAAAATAGCGTACCGTTCGGGGGTTTTTCTGTGGCCCTTATTTTCAAGAAATTTTGTGAATACATTTTTAACTATATCCTGATTGTTATTTGTCACCATATTCAATGCTTCAAAAATTCCGGTTACAAAGGTAATGTTTAAAATTAAATTCGGGATACTTTATCTATACCGTTTATTTTTTTCAGGTTGGTGATAAGTTTTTTAAGAATGGTCCTGCTTTTAACTTCCAGGGTTATTTTTCCTGTAAATATTCCGCCATCGCTATCAAAACTTAAATTTTTCATATTTACATGCATGTTACTGGATATTACTTTAGTTACATTATTCACCAGCCCTAGATCGTCTATTCCTTCGAGTTTAATGACGGCGGTGAAATCCTGCTGCGAAGAGTCTATCCACTTGGCAGGCATAATCCTGTAGGCATAATTGGATTGAAGGGATATTGAATTGGGACAGTTCTTTTTATGAACTTTAATACCTTCATTTATGGTTAAGAAGCCAAATACTTCATCACCTGGAATAGGGTTACAGCAAACAGATAATGTATATTCCAAAGTTTCTTCTTCCTTACCAAAAACAAGCATATCGAACTTGTTGGTAATTTCATCTTTGTTCAGGTCTTCGGTATTCACACTCTTCTTCATTTTGCTTTTGAAGAAGTTTATAAAGCTGTTAGACCTCGAGGCGACAAATTCTTTAAGCATCGGATTGTCAATAGTACCTATACCGACACGGTAAAACAAATCCAGGCTGGTTTTTAATTTAAAATAAACAACCAACTCATTTATTACTTTATCATTAAGGGTAATTTTAAGCTGTTTTAATTTCCTTCTTAAAATTTCTTTCCCTTCATGAGATAATAGTTTTTTCTCGTCTTTTAAAGATGATTTTATTTTAGAACGAGCTCTGGCAGTTGTTGCATAATCCAACCAGTTTGCAGATGGTTTTATGGTAGCTGAGGTAATAATCTCTACCTGGTCCCCTGTTTGAAGCGGATAACTTAAAGGCACAAGTTTATTATTAACCTTGGCACCCCGCGTACGTAAACCAATTTCTGTATGGATGCTAAATGCAAAGTCTAAAGGTGTTGCCCCTCTGGGTAAGGACTTTAGATCACCTTTTGGTGTAAAAACAAATATTTCCTGAGAATACAGGTTAAGTTTAAATTCCTCTACAAAATCTACAGCATTGGACTCAGAATTCTCAAGGGCTTCCTGCAATCGGTTAAGCCAGGATTCTATACCATCTTCTTTTTGATTTCCGTGCTTATATTTAAAATGGGCTGCATATCCTTTTTCGGCTATTTCGTGCATCCTTTCACTTCGTATCTGCACTTCTACCCACCGGCCTTTTGGTCCCATTACTGTAATATGCAGAGCTTCATATCCTGTGGATTTCGGAGATGAAATCCAATCACGTAACCTTATGGGATTTGGCCTAAAATGGTCTGTAACAACAGAGTAAATTTTCCAGGCAAGGAATTTTTCATTTGCCAGATCACTTTTATATATAATACGAAGGGCAAACTTATCATATACTTCATCAAAACTTACGTTTTGGGTTTTCATTTTCCGCCTGATAGAGAAAATTGACTTTGGCCTTCCTTTAATAATATAATTCAATCCTTCCTTATCAAGGCTTTCTTTTATGATGTTGGAAAAATCGTCAATATATGCTTTTTGAGCATCCTGACTTTCTTCCATTTTATTTAAAATATCGGCATACACATTGGGTTCTGTGTATTTTAAACCAAAATCTTCTAAATCATTTTTTATATTGTATAACCCAATCCTGTGGGCCAGGGGTGCATAAATATAGAGTGTTTCCGAAGCGATCTTCACCTGCTTTTCTTCGGGCATGGATTCCATTGTTTGCATGTTGTGCAAACGATCGGCAATTTTTATAAGTATTACCCGTACATCATCATTAAGGGTAAGGAGCATCTTCCGGAAATTTTCTGCCTGCAGGGAAATATCCTTTTCTGAACTAAGCATCGAAATTTTTGTAAGCCCGTCAACAATACGTGCTACCGTTTCCCCAAAAAGCCGCTCTATATCTTCGAGGGTGTATTCTGTATCTTCAACTACATCATGAAGCAAGGCTGCCGCAATAGAAGTAGAGTCCAAACCAATTTTTGAAGCTACAATTTTAGCAACGGCGATCGGGTGAAAAATATAGGCTTCGCCACTGCGTCTTCGTTGATTTTTATGCGCATCAACAGCTGTATCAAAAGCAAGCCTGATGAGTTTTTTATCTTCATCGGTTAACGTTTGATAACTAATGCGAAGCAGCTCTTTATATTGCTTGGCAATTTGTTTGTTTTCTTGTTCTGTATCTATAACAGCCATAAATTAAATATACCATAATCTTTATTATAAACAAACAAAATCTATGCCGAGAGATTTTTTATACGCTGTAAAAGGGTAGGGTGGGAGTAATGAACAAAAACATATGCAGGGTGTGGCGTGAGGTTGCTTAAACTGTTTTTGGTTAACTTTTTCAGAGAATTGATTAAAGGTTTTTCAGAAAATGTCAATTTGGCATAGTTGTCGGCCTGATATTCAAATTTCCGTGAAATATAATTCATAAAAAACCCGGTTATCGCTGATATAGGGCTGTATAAAATACCAAAGGCAATCAGCCCTGCATGAAAACTGGGTGTTGAAACTCCAATTGCCAGTGATACTTCGGGTATATTTATAAAAAGGGATAAAATGAATAATGTAATACCGGTCATTAGAACTGATGAAACCAGGTTAAAAATTATATGTTTCTTTTTGTAATGGCCTACTTCATGGGCAAGTACAGCAACAATTTCATCATTTTCAAGATCGTTTACCAACGTATCGTATAATGTAACCTGTTTTTGACTGCCAAATCCTGAAAAATATGCATTGGCTTTGGTTGACCGCTTAGATCCGTCAATTACAAATATTTTATCCAGGTTAAAACCAACAGTTGATGCATAATTTTCTATTTGTGTCCGTAATTCCCCCTCGCTAAGTGGAGTTTGTTTATTAAACAAGGGAACAATAAGTTTCGTATAGAACATATTCATGAAAATGGTAAAAACAGCAACAGCACCCCATGCATATAACCAAAAATTCTCATTGGTTAATTGATAAAACCAAATAATGAGGGCCAAAATACCCCCACCGAGAACTGCAGAAAGTACGAGCCCTTTAATTTTATCAACAAGAAAAGTTTTTTTAGTGGTTTTATTAAAACCGAACTTCTCTTCAATAACAAAGGTGTGGTAATAAGAAAACGGGAGCATTATAATACTACTTCCAATCATAATTATTCCAAAGAACAATAACGCAATAACTATTGCATTCTCCGAATAGCTTCTGGCAATAGTATCTACATAATTAAATCCGTCTAAAAAAAAGAAAGCCAGTGTAAGCAATAATGAAAATGTAGAAGTTACTATAGAAAAACGGTAGTTAGTTTTTTTATACAACTGGGATTTTTTGTATTCTTCTTCATTATAAACATCCTTAAGTTCATCCGGTACCGGATCGTTATAATGTTTGGCATTTAAAGCATCGAGGACTTTATCAATTATAAATTCAATTATTATTATTCCTATGATGATATAAAAAATAGTTGTTGGAGACATATATGGATTTACGATTTATGATTTACGACTTACGGATATTTTTAAAGAAAATCCCGTTGTCTTTTTGCTTCAAAAATAACAATTGCTGCGGACACTGACACGTTCATGGAGTCAATTTCCCCCTGCATGGGTATAATAATGTTTTGAGAAGAACTATGAAGCCATTCATTGCTTAATCCTGCATCTTCAGTACCAACAACAATCGCTGTGGGAACATTGTAATTAACTGTATGGTAATTTACCGAAGCAGATAAAGCGGCACAGTTTATTTGTATGTTATTTTCTTTTAAATAGCTTATAATCTCTGTGGAGTTTCCCGAGGCTATTTGATTTGTAAAAATACAACCTACGCTGGACCTTATTATGTTCGGATTGTACAAATCTGTTTTTGGATTGGCAATTATCACGGCATCGAGGTTTCCCGCATCGGCTGTTCTCAGTAAAGCACCAATATTCCCCGGTTTTTCAGGAGCTTCCATTACGAGGATAAGGGGATTCTTATTTGTTATTTTTAAAGTGGATAAGGAATGATCTTTTGCTTTCGCAATGGCAAGTATGCCTTCTGTTGTTTCCCGATAGGCCAGTTTTTGATAGACCTCTTTTGAAATCCGGATAATTTCTATTTTGGCAAAGGTACTCTCTTCAAGTCTTTCTTTTGGAAATAAATCAGCATTGAAAAGAATGGTATTAATCTCATATCCGGCTTTTACAGCCATTAATAATTCCCGTTCACCTTCAATAACAAATGACCCGGTTTTTTTTCGTTCGCGGGTTTTGTCTTTTAAAAGTAAAATTTGTTTAACCAAAGGATTTTGTAAACTGCTTATTTGCTTGTACATATATATAATATCACAATTCCTTGTCTTTATAATAATTTACTAACAGGGTCACTACGTAACTGTAGCTTTTTATTCCGTCAACTTGATTATTAGCCTTTAAAAAGGCATTAAATGTATTTTTAAAAGCAGGCTCCAGGCTGGTGTTGTATTGGGCCCAGAATGCTGCCGACTCCATATAATTTTTTATAATGCCGGGATGTACCTTGCTGTTAAGTTTTTCGTATTTATTTTCATTAAGCAAATATACTTCAGATAAACAATACCGAAGAACATATGCATAAGCTGCATATTTAAAATAGACATCCTCATTATAAACTGCTCCTAAAAAACCCAGAAAATTTGCTTCATTTTCGGCTGAGTATCCTATTTGATGTGATATTTCATGACAGCTTACAAATGGGAATTTATAATCCGTTTTTAATCCATTCACCTGTCCTTCATTTGTAAAAGGATTTAAATACCCGCTAAAACCCATATACGTTAATGCCAAACTGTAGAGTGAGGTTTTTACGCTCGAAGGGGAGTATGAAAAATCGGGATGTATTTTACTTAAATTTTCAAATCCTGATTGGCTTTTTTTATAAACTTCTGCCCTGGAATAGGGGATAGATACCGGTACGGTATCATTTTTAGTTATCTGTAAGTGAATTTCATTGGTTTTTTTAATAAGTTTTTCAGTAAAACTAAAAAGTTCTTCCTGGCTGTATTCATTTGCAATATTCAACTTTTCATGAAGTGGTAACCTGTAATAATTCATTCCCCAGAAAAGATGAAATACAAAGTACAAAAGTGAAATAGAAGTTAATACTTGAATGAAAAAGGTATTGGGCCTTGTTCTCCATGATCTTATTTCTACTATTATAAACCTTATAATAAGAATTGTGGCAATGGTATAAAAAATATCACCCACAGAAAACGGTATCCAGCCAAAAGCAAAACGGAAAGCTTTGGAAATAAACTGATATATCCCATTACTATAAAAATTTTCAATAAATTGAGGATAGCTACCCAACCATTTTACAATGAGTATTTGTGGAAGTATGGATAATGCTAAGAGTAATTTAACTTTTTTTGGCATGTGTCAAATTTAACCAATTAACCGGAATTTAAACTTACATTCCATACTTTTGTAAAAATCAAAAAACATATAATGAATTCAGAAATCAGAGACCTTGAACCAAATCCTGTGTGGAATAAATTTGCAGATCTAAATGCAGTTCCACGCCCTTCAAAAAAAGAAGAAAAAGTAATAGCTTTTATGATGGATTTTGGTAAAAATCTCGGTTTAGAGACTTTTAAAGATGAAGTGGGTAACGTTATCATCAGGAAGCCGGCAACGCCCGGTATGGAGAACCGTAAAGCTATAGTGATGCAATCGCATTTAGATATGGTACACCAAAAAAATTCAGATACAAAGTTTGATTTTAATACCCAGGGAATTGAAATGCATGTGCAGGGAGAGTGGGTAAAAGCAAAAGGTACAACGTTGGGTGCGGATAACGGATTGGGTGTTGCAACAATTATGGCTGTTTTGGAAAGTAAGGATATTGAACACCCGGATATTGAAGCTTTGTTTACGATAGACGAAGAAACCGGGATGGCCGGTGCCTTTGGTTTGCAACCGGGAGTTTTAAAAGGAGAAATACTTCTTAATTTAGATACCGAAGAGGATGATGAAATAGATATTGGTTGTGCCGGTGGAATTGATTTAAACGTGTTCAGGGAATACAATGAAGAAAAGGTACCTCAAAATGTAACCGCATACAAAATTACCGTGAAGGGTTTACAAGGCGGACATAGCGGAATGGATATTCACCGTGGCTTTGGGAACGCTAACAAGATAATGAACCGACTGTTGTTTGACGGTTTTGCCGATTTTGGCTTGCGTATTCATGAAATAAACGGTGGTGGGCTCAGAAATGCGATTCCTCGAGAGAGTTTTGCTACGGTTGTGGTAGATAATATACATCATGATGCTTTTGCATTTGAATTTAACCAACTGGCAACCGTAATTAAGAATGAATTTAAAACTACTGAACCGAACCTTTTGATTAATGCTGAAGTAACTGAATTGCCGGAAACTGTTATGGAGCTCGGTGTACAGGAAGGAGTAACGAAAGCCATTTATGCAGCTCATAATGGCGTATATGCCATGAGTGCGGATATGGAAGGTTTGGTAGAAACATCAAATAATATTGCACGCGTTAAAATCAAAGAGGGAAAGATAAAAGTATTATGCCTTACCAGGTCTTCTGTAGAATCTTCTAAAATGGATTTGGCGAACTCTATCCGATCGGCTTTTGAACTTGCAGGTTGTGAAGTGCAATTAAGCGGAGCTTATCCCGGTTGGACACCAGACCTCAATTCTTCCATATTAAAAGTACTTACTTTAAAATACAGGGAATTATTTAATTCAGAGCCTAAAGTAGTAGCTTGTCATGCCGGATTGGAATGTGGGATTTTAGGCCAGAATTATCCAAAAATGGAAATGATAAGTTTTGGGCCCACTATAAAAGGGGCACACTCTCCCGATGAAAGGGTAAATATTTCTTCAGTACAGAAATTTTGGTTATTTACATCAGAAATCCTAAAAAGTATTCCAAAAAAGAAATAATAATTATTTAAAGGCTATTACGGCTTTCGCGTAATTTTTATCGATTAAACGCAAAAAAAGAAGATAAAGTACCTGAATTAAATTTTTTTTATTATATTTATAGAAATAATAACATCTATTTAACCCTAAAGTAAAATTTCCCTAATCTAAAAAATTATGAGACGAAATTTAGATAATCAGCCCCGGAGTTTTAAAAGACTGTTAATTGATACAGTAGTATTTTCTTCCCTACTTATTCTTTTACTTGTATTCGTAACAGATAAAGAAGATGATGTGGTAAAAACAGAAAAAGATGCAACAACTGAAGTTTCTGTTGGTGAAGCTAAGACATTGAATGTTTTTTAAATTTTAGATCCAATATAAAAAAAAGCCTTTGTTAGAAATAACAAAGGCTTTTTTGTGTTTATAAACAAGGCTATTCAGCAACCTCAACTATTTCAAGATCAAATATCAGCTCTGCATTTGGTGGTATTACTCCTCCGGCTCCTGTAGGTCCATAACCTAAATGCGATGGTACGAACAGTCTTATTTTATCTCCCGTATTCAGAAGAAATAAACCTTCTTTAAAGCCGTGTATTAACTGAGCGTCTTTACTCAATTGCATGGGTACCGGCACATAGCCATTTTTTTCTTCTTTCTTCTTATTTACTTTACCATATTTTCGTGCTATCTCAAGTACACTGGTATCAAATAATTCGCCTGTACTGGCTAAGTAACCGGCATAATTTACCATTACTGTTTGTCCTTCCTTAGGTTTTACAGCTTCTTCATTCCTGTTTAAATAGACGTATTTTAATCCTGATCCTGTTTCAGACGCTTCTGTTTCTTGAGTTTGAAATTCTTTTAGTAGTTCTTCCGCTACTTTTTTTGCTTTTCTTTCTTTTTCATCTATTTCCTCAAAATAATCGGCCATAATTTGATTGGCGTCGAATTTCTTAGCATCACTACCGTTTTTTATAATTTCAACATGTGTTATTACAACATCTTCAAGGGGTCTGTCTCTAGTTTGCGGATCTGTACTTGTTTTTACATTTGCAATAGTATCTACAACCTCCAGACCTTTTACAACTTCCCCAAATACAGTATGTATGCCATTTAGACCCGGGGTCTCCTTATGGGTAATAAAAAATTGACTACCGTTTGTTGCAGGGCCTGCATTGGCCATAGAGAGTATCCCGGCCTTATTGTGCACAAGGCTATCTACTATCTCATCATCAAATTTATAACCCGGACCAAAACGTCCTGTACCAGTGGGGTCACCGCCCTGTATCATAAAATCTTTAATTACCCGATGAAAAATAATGCCGTCATAGTATTTTTTTTTCTTTAGAGAATCGGTCACGAATGTATTTGTTCCATCAGCCAGTGATACAAAATTGGCTACAGTAAGGGGTGTTTTGTCATAATGCAGCTTTACGATAATATCACCTTTTGTGGTTTGTAACTCAGCAAATATTCCATCTCCGAGTTCTTTATAATTTTTGTCTTTACACCCAGTAACTGCAAGGGTAATTGCTAAAAAAAACAAACTGATTTTTCCCATTTTTTTATCTATTTTAAACTGTCTTTTGAAAATTCTAATACGTCTATTATCTTAATTGTACTTATTAACGGTTGATTGGGGCCGATCTTATTTTTATCACCATAAAAACCATAAGCTAAAGAAGAAGGAAAGAAAAAAGTAGCAGATTCTCCTTTTTTTAAAAGTTTTATTCCTGTGCGTAATCCCGGAAAATAATCTTCCTTATCAATTTTAAATTCTCTTTCTCCAATGTCTTTAAAAGAATACAGGGTGTCGTTACTTAGAGACATTATATTATAGCTCATTAACACAACATCGTTTTCTTTAAGCTTGTAAGTTTGGGTGGTATCTTTTATATTGTAATAATACCAATATATATTGTTTGGTGTGTGATAGGTATTTAAAGTGTCTTTTTCAATAATGCCTTTAATCCATTTTTTTTCCTGCGTTAAAATTTCCTTGTTTCTCTCAACCGACTGCTCCATAAAAGTTCCTGTTTTTACAGAAACAGGTTTTCTAGGTTCCGGTTCTTTACAAGAAGTAAAGAGTACACAACCTAAAAGGAAATAAAACAGTTTGGATTTAAGCAAGTTCATTTTTATAATCGTGAATAATTTCATTGAATTTCTTAATGGTTTCTTCCATAGATAAATTACTTCTGCCTCCTGCAGCATTGGTATGCCCGCCTCCGTCAAAGTGTTTTCTGGCAAAATCATTAACTGAAAAATCACCTTTGGACCTAAATGAAATTTTTATAAAATTTTCCTGGGAATCTTCTATAAAAATAGCTGCAAATTTAACACCTTGAAGCGACAATCCATAATTTACAAATCCTTCTGTATCTCCTTTTTTAAAATTATAGAGATCCAGTTCTCTCCTGGTTAAAGTAAGATACACCGTATTTAAATCATTAATTTGCACAAGGTTTTTAAGGGCATGTCCCAGAAGGTGCAATTTATCTAAGGAATTGGTATCGTAAACAGCATTATGTATTTCAAAGTTATTGGCTCCTTTGTTAATTAAATCAGCCACAACTATATGAGTTCTGCTGGTAGTAGAAGGAAACCTGAAAGAACCTGTATCCGTCATGATTCCTGTATAAAGGCAGGTAGCTATATCTGCATCAATTTCCCGGTGATCGCCCATAGAAACAATGAAATGATACACCATTTCACAAGTTGAACTCATTTGCGCATCCGAGAAGGTGAATTTTGCATAATCCTCTGGTTGCTGGTGGTGGTCAATCATTACAAAGTCTGCCCCTGAACTTTCCAAAACCCCTTTCATTCCATTTACCCTGTCCAGTGCATTAAAGTCTAAGGTAAATATCAGATCAGCATTTTTTATGATCTTATTTGCTTTTTTAGAATTAAGCTCAAAATTTAAGATGTTATCTTCCCCTGGCACCCACTTTAAGAAATCCGGGTAATTATTAGGAGAAATGACAGTAAGGTCATGTTTTTTCTTCTTTAAATAGTGATAAATGGCCAAACACGACCCGATAGCATCGCCATCCGGGTTTTTATGCGGTATAACAACTATTTTTTTAGGCGTTTCTAAAACTATTTTTAACGCTTTTACTTCCATTATGCTCATGGGGCGCTAAGATACGATTTAATACGCTAGTATTAAAAAAAGGAAGCCCCCATTTCTATAGGTATTTATTGATAATATTTTAGGGAAATTTGGGATCGTTATAACATAAAGTTTTAAAGTTTTGGACATAACCCCTTCATTATATACCGCAAAAAATATCCTCTATCGAATTTACGTAAAATCAACTTTAAAGAATTCCCCTGTAAACAGGAAATGACTTACATTTAAAACCGATTAAATAAAAAGCGATGAAAACTATAAAATTGATACTACCGTTACTGCTCCTATTGGCAACTAACTGTAAAAACGATGACGATGCCTCAACCAACCCCATAGACAAACTCCCGCCTGCTACCCAAACCGGGCAACAAACCTTTGGTTGCTTAATTAACGGGGAGGCTTTTATTCCTGACTCTTTTGGCAGTGGAAGGCCCTCCGCTTTTTATCAATTTTTAGATGGGACATATACAATGAATATATCAGGCAGTAGTGGTGGTGGATCTCAAATGCAATCCATATCAATTGGTGGAATTGAAATAGAACCAATAGAAGAAAGAATATACGCATTATTGGAAGAAGAATCAGGAAAACTCTATGGGAGGTATAATATAGGTGGGGGGATCACATTAAGAGGGAGCAGTTCAATTGAAATGCCGGGAACGTTAGTCGTTACAAATTTTGATCCAGAGAATTTTATCATCTCAGGCACTTTTGAATTTACTGTTTTAGATAATGATAATAACGAAATAAAAATCACCGAAGGTCGCTTGGATGTAAAATATGCCAATTAACTAAAACATCCCAACCTACATTTTATCCCACAAAAAATATCCTCTATCGAATTTGCGTAAAATTAACTTAAAGAATTACCTTATAAACAGGAAATGACTTACATTTAAAACTGAATACCAGGAGTTAGAGAAAATTAAACCCTCCTTCGCGTCCCGCTTCGGAGGACGAGAAGATGTGGATTAACTCCGGCTCTCAGCTTGGAAAAAGCTACGGAGCCTTACCCTGGAATCTAAACTAAATATTAAACCCTCCTTCGCGTTCCGCTTCGGAGGACAAGAAGATGTGGTTTAAACCAGTTATAAAAAATCGATAAAAAAATAAAATATTAGAAAATTAACTAAAAAAAGCGATGAAAACTATAAAATTGATCCTGCCATTATTGCTCCTGTTGGCAACCAACTGTAAAAGCGATGACGATGCCCCAACCAACTCCATAGACAAACTCCCACCCGCTACACAAACCGGGGAACAGACCTTTGGTTGCTTAATTAACGGAGAGGCTTTTATCCCTGACTCATTTGGTAGTGGCAGGCCCAATGCCTTTTACCAGTTTGTGGATGGGGCTTATACTTTAGTAGTTAGGAGTTCTAGA
>CALGUD010000048.1 GCA_937901915.1 uncultured Flavobacteriaceae bacterium | reverse complement strand
GTTATAGTACCCCATCCAGATACGTTTTTGATCATCTAAAAATAAAGACCAGATAGAATTCGATTTAATACTGTTTTTGTCAAATTTATTATACCTGTAATTTTTAATCACCAACCCGTTTAATCCCACTACAAACAGCCCATCATTCTCAGTGCCACAAAAAATACCCCCGTCCGGTACTTGAAGCATGGATAGTATACGTTTGTTGGTTATAGGATAGGAATCTATGGTATAATTTCCCTCTTCTGAGCCCGAGACCCTCATCAGTCCTTCACTATGGGTACCAATCCATAAAGTGTTATTGGTATCTACCATCATTCTTACTATGTTATTATTTATTTTTTTTACACCATTTAGTGTGGCAATATTGTGTAACAAGAGGTGGTTTTTAGAATTATTATATTCAAACAATCCTTTGTCTGTCCCTACCAGTACGATATCATCTTTTGTTTTGACAATACTGTTTATTAACAAGTAAGAAATTTCAAAAGGAGATTCAACTACAATTCGTTTTGACTTCAACGAAACCGGGTCAATTACAAATAAGCCGTGTTCATGGGTTCCAATGAGTAAATCCCCGTTTATGTTCTCAAAGATTGTATGTACTTTAATGTTGTATTTCCTGGTAGGTTGCTGGTATAAAGCAATATCTATAAAACGGTTCAAATCCCTGTCATAAAGGTTAAGACCCACTTCAGTACCTACCCAAAGCCTATTGTTGCTATCTACATAAGAAGAATGAATTAAAGAACTGTTCAATGATTTCGGATTATTCAGTTCCTTTTTATAAGAAATATAATCTAAGCCGTTGTATTTATTTAGTCCTGCACCATTAGTGCCCATCCATATAAATCCTTGCTGGTCCTGTACAATACTGGAAACTGCACGTTGCGTGGTGCCCTCTTTAATATTAACAAAAACATACGGTTTATTCGCTTCCTGTGAATACAGAATGCTGCTGAAAAGACAGCCACATAATAAAATAATTGCAGAACGAATAAATACTTTCATGTGTAAGTGTGTAAACTGGTAACTGCTTCCAAAGTATGAAAAAAATAAAAGCCGGCAAAAAATGTAAGTACTTAATATACTGGATAAACCGTTAGTTGAATACTACAAGTCAATCTTAAATTTATAACTGAATTTTTTGATAATCTTACCAGAGTTAATTGTTTTGCCGCTGGATTCAATTTCTGTATTAAATTCTGGTGGTTCCATTCCTGCCATGAGTGCTTTTTTGGTGTAGTATTCCTGTTTTAAAGGATGCTTCGGATGTGCCGCATTAAACTGCTCTCCCCATACTTCATTATCAATAATGGCCGTTATAATACCAATACAATCTGTCAGGTGAATTAAGTTTACAGGCGCCAGCGGATTGGCAATATTTTTTTTTCCTGAAAGGAAGTTGGCCGGGTGCCTGTCTGCTCCAAACAGCCCGCCAAACCGTAAGATGGTAGTATTAAAATGTTGATTTCCGGCAAGGAGCTTTTCTACAGCTAACAGTTGTATACCACTTTCTGTTTCCGGTTCGGGGATGGTATCTTCAGTTACTATGGAGTTATCATTTGCGTAAATAGAAGTACTACCAATAAACAGCACTTTTTTCACAGGTGATTTTTCAATTTCATGAACCAGATGCTTTATTTTTGAGACATAATTTTCACGGTTTTTACCCCGAAGCCGTGGGGGTATGTTGATTACCAGAACATCCAAAGGCTTTAATAAAGAGTGAATATCCCCTTCAATACCGGTTTCATTTGCTGCAATTAAAAAGGCTTCAATACCGCTTTGTGTGAGGACTTGTAATTTTTCGGCGGATGTTGTAGTTCCATAGACGTTATGTCCATTTTTAATTAATTCTTTGGCAAGAGGAAATCCCAGCCAGCCACAACCTATAATACCAATTTTCATGAACTACAATTTAAATATTTTCTTTACTAAAACGGCATCATTAACTATAAACGGCATCGGGATTGTGTTTTTCGGGCGTGGTGGAATTGAAAAACGTCCGTTGCTCAATAAGTCATTTGATATCTCATAAATAGTAAGTTCAATTTTTTCATTTTCAGGGACAACAAGTTTAATATCTGTGTACATATTATTACTTACCTGGTGGTTAAATAATTTATGTTCCCTTTTTTTAAGATATTCTTCAGAAAAGGGGATTCCATTTACTTCCAGTTGATCAATATTTTTTGTATTTGTAAATACCTCAAGCCGGTTTATATTCCGTTGCGAATTTATACAGACTTCAACATGCCTTTTCCCATTTATAATTGTATCTGAACCTTTTTCAATTTCCGGTTGTTTGATCTCTTTAAGGGCAGCTTCGGAAACGAATGAAAACCCTGTATTGTATTTACTGCTGAATTTATCTTTTTGTTTGGGTTGTTGTTTATTTTCTCCGATATATTGCGACACCCAGGGGTCAATGGAAATATCATAGGTAGCCCAATGCGCTTTGTTTGTGTCCGCATTATACACATACAATAAACTGTTTGGCTTTGGCCTGTCCGGGGTATATCCTGACTCCACATGGGCTGCTATAAAATAACCGAAGGCTATAATAATTGCCAGTAAGGCTAATTTACCTTTTCGTTTGTAAAATCCAAGAACAGGGGTAAGTAAACCGAATATAAGTACCGTTAACAGGGTTGCAGCAACCATCATTTTTAAACCAAGACCGACCGGGAACATTTGTAAAAGCGGACTCAAAATCCATAAGGCCGGAAAAGCCAGTAATGAGAGTAAAATTAAATTGGGTTTTGACTGATTTATTAAAATATAGAATGAAGCCAGCCCTGCAAACGCAGGAAGGATAAAGAAGCTGGCACCTTTCAGGTATACAGCAACAAGCGTACAGATAATTAACCAAATAGTTAACGGGGCGATGATTAGATTTACAGGTTTTATTTCTTTGAATTTGTTGTAAAGACTGAAACAAATAGACACACTTAAAAAGGTAAAGACAGCGATATAGTGATATCCGTTGTAGGTAAATCCGTGTAAATTATCATGATAACCGGGATATAACATTTTTAAAAATGGCCAACCATAAAAACCTATGATCCCGCATAAAAACAGGGATAGTAAAAATGGTATAAAACCTTTAAAAACCTCTACCAAACCTATTTCCCTTTTCAGGATCCCAAATAAAAATAATACGATAAAAACAAGCCAGGCAATCACAAGCATGGGTATAATCCATGAGAAGGGATAATTTATAAGCTTAAATACCGGAACGTTCACAAATACGTAATCCTCATCCGATTTCAGGTTTGTAAGGTCTGCCTTACTGAAATAATGCAACAGGGGCATCAAATAACTTCCCTGGTGCTCCAGGGTGTTTCTGTCCAGCCGCTCATAATTATCCATTACGGTGTGATAATCAAAATGATCATCTATAAAGGCAAAATTAAAACCTTCAATATTGGCATCCTCACGGAATACCGTAAGGTCTGTATCGTTCGGCATCATTTTATATACACTGTATGCCAGCGAGTTACCCATTGGATACTTCGGATTGGCCTCTGCAAAATGTTTTATGAGTTCGGAATTGCCTCCATTGGTTTCAACAAGCATAACCCCCGGTCCGCCACTGCCCCTTGCCTCAAAATTGAGTACGAGCCCAACATTTTTCGTCCACCGGTGTTCATTTACAAAAAGCTGTGCACCGTTAAGGCCTAACTCTTCGGCATCGGTAAATACAATGATAATATCATTTTCCGGTTTTTTTTCTTCGGATAAAAAAGCCCGTATACCTTCTAAAATGGTTGCAACACCACTACCGGCATCACTTGCGCCCAATGAAGAATGCGGACTACTGTCATAATGGGTTAGGAGCAGTAGGGCCTTGCCGTTACCCGTGCCTTCTATTTTCGTAATTATATTGATGGCCTTACTTAAATTAGCCCAGTCACCGGAGGTATAGCCTTCCTGTATTTCGGTTTGAAGGCCTGTTTTATGAAGTTCGGAAACAATATAGTCTCTAACGGTTTTGTGAGCTTCAGAACCCACATAATGAGGATCTTGTGAAATTTCTTTTACATGTATGAGCGCTCTTTCGGTAGAAAATTCATTTACAGGAGTATCGGCTTTGCTATAGTTTTGAGGGATCAGGGCTTCAAAACTCCAGTAGATGGCACCTATTAAGATAAGTAGGGAGATGGCTACAGCGTATTTTTTCATGAGGCATTAATTTTTATAAAAGTAAGGAATTCATAAAATTTTAAGAATAGAATACGAAATATTTATTATAATTCATTAAAAATCAGTATTTTTATAATTGCCCCCTTTAACTAATGCTAAAATTTAAGATTATGGGAATAAAGAGTTTTCAGGGTGCATTTGAAGTAGTAAAAAAGGAGTACAATGCCCCTATTTTAGTAGAGAATTACATGTCAACTGACCTGGTGGTTTTTCATCCGGAACAGTCTATTTTAGAGGTGATGGAACTACTTATAAAACACAGGATATCAGGTGGACCAGTGATGGAAAATGGAAAGTTAGTTGGAATCATTTCTGAAGCTGATTGTATGAAGCATATTTCGGAGAGCCGGTATTTTAATTTGCCGATTTTTGATAAAAGTGTAGAAAATCATATGACTAAGGAAGTGGACACGATACCGCATGATTTGAATATATTTGATGCTGCGTCACACTTTCATAAAAATAACAGACGACGGTTGCCGGTAGTGGATAATGGCAGGGTTGTAGGCCAGATCAGTCGCAAAGATATCGTCATAGCTGCGTTGAAACTTTCCAGCCAGAATTGGTTGTAATTTCTTCAAGACATTAAGTGATATTTGAGTAGCTACAAAGCTATCGGGGTAGTCATGGAATGCTGGGAAAGAAAAATTAAAAATTTCAATGCACAAAATCCAAATTCCAAAAAAGTCCAAAATCCAAAATTTAAGGGCAGATCCTCACATTACTCTCTCAATAAATTGGGTTCGATTCTCAGGATGACTCTCGACGGAGTCTCAAATAAATCATCAATCAAAAATCTAAAATCCTAAATACTTAAATCATCTTTCCCGCTTCACCAGCATATAAAAATCATTATCCAAAGGCAAATACCCCATGTCATAGACAAAATAATACACACTTCCTTTTTGGGTTGTATAGGTATTGGTAATATATTCAAAATCAAACCCTTTGTCTAAAAGCCTTGTTTTGGTTGTTTTTGTTTTCCCCTCCGGATTTAATTCTTCCAGTATCCGGTAGTTTTTACGCAAACGGTTATTGATATTGCGTATCAAATTTTTACTGTCTGTATTTAGCTTGTTGTTGTATGAGTTGCGGCAATAATCACTACAGAATTTTTTATCAGCCCTTCCTATAATTTTTTCACCGCATTCCAAACAGGCTTTTTCCATTATTGTTGAAATCGTTTATAGTTAAATTTTACTTCTTCTTCAACTCCCTTATCGTTTTTTATTACAACATACAGGTTCATTTCGTTTTTGCTTACCTTCTCAAAGGTGAATTTATCAAAAAACACTTTTCCGGGTTCCAGGCTCACCAGTTTAAAATCTACCGTTTCATCTTTCTTTTCCCAGCCTTTAAAATCCCTGTGGAAATGCTTTAACTGAAGGAGCAGTGTTTCATTAACTTCCCTGATCACACAGAGTTCATAAAACTGTACTTTACTGTCCGAGACCAGTTTAAAGGCACACATCATGGAATCTCCGAGGGGCGGACTCCAAATCTCCTCAGCAATACCTCCAAAAGCCTCTCCGCGCCAATGGCCTTGTATCCACGAAACATCTGCAAGAGATGCTTTTACAGGTGGGGTCTCTTCGGTATAACTTAATGTATGCTGTTCCTGTGAAAAACCTAAATGTCCGGACAAAACACATACACATACAGTTATAATAATTTTGATTGGCTTCATACAGTAATCTGTTTAAATTGTTTGCATTAGGTAATTTAAATATAAAAACTTTATGTAAAGCAAAAGGATGCCTTGTTTTTCTTCCTATTTTTAGATCAATCAATGGCCTTTAGATTGTATAAAGATATTAAAAACAAGGAAAAATCCTACGGAATAAGAATTTTTTAGGTTCTTTCTTTAATCTTGCTAACAAAGTCACATACAGATTTCAGGAACTCACGGTCCCTTATGCCATAGCCGTCAAGGCCTCTCAATCTGACATGTTTTTCTCCGTTTTTTTCTTCCAGCAAAAGGAGAAATAAAGTATAACCCTGGTTTTTTCTGGTAAACCTGATTTGGTTTTCTTCCCGGTGAAGTTCAAATTTACATAAGTCATCAGCCTCCGGGGACTTCATTATCAGCATGTAATTTTCAACATTAAGGCAATCAAGGTTTGTGTGTTCTTTTTTTCGTGTTAATGTATATAGTACATAGCAGGCAAGAAGCGTTAAAATGATGATAATAAATGTTTTCATTTTTTATAAATTATGATTGACCCTTGATGTGATATTTAAAATATTTAAAAAATTCGAACCAAAAGGTAGTAATAGAAGCTACCAATACAACTCGTATAATGTCTGATAAATCTAATGGCTCTACCTTAAAAAGTTCATTTAACGTAGGAACATATAGAATTAAAAGTAAAAATATAAAAGACACTGTAATAATGCTTTGAATTAAAAGGTTTTTTCTTTTAATGGTTTGAAAAATAGTTTGTGTAAATGAACGATTGATGAGGGTCAGGAAAATATTTGAAAAAACAAGGGTGCAAAACACAAACGAACGTATTTTCATCTCGCTGAAGCCCGAATGACTGGCATAATATGCTATAATTAAACATCCTAAAGTAATTACCAAACCTTGTATGATGGTGATGGTCAATTGTGAGGAAGTGAACAGATTGGTACCTGTTGGAATTGGTTTTTTTAACTCTTTCCTGTCCACTGGTTCATTTTCATAGGTTATGGAACATGTGGGTCCCATAATGAGTTCAAGAAATATTACGTGAATGGGTGTAAAGAGCATGGCAGGCAACCATCCGAGAAATATAGGAAAGGTAACCAGCAAAATAATGGGAATATGAATGGAAATAATATAACGGATCGCTTTGGACAGGTTTTCGTTGATCCTTCTTCCCAAAAATATAGCATCTGTCATGTTTGCAAGGTTATCATTGGAAAGAATGAGTCCTGCAGCACTTTTTGCCACTTCTGTGCCCCTTTTACCCATGGCTATACCTATATGTGCAGATTTTAATGCGGGTGCATCATTTACACCATCGCCGGTCATGGAAACCACTTCACCATTTTGCTTCAGCGCATTGATGATCCTGTATTTTATTTCCGGAGATACCCTTGCAAAAATATGAGTGTCTGTAACTGCATTTTCTAATTCTTTATCATTAAATTCGGCTATTTCTATACCTGTAAGCGTTTTTTTATACTTTATCCCGGTGAGCCGGGCAATGGCAACAGCAGTTTCTAAGTAGTCGCCTGTAATCATTTTTACGGTTATCCCTGCTTCATAAAAATCTTTTATCACTGCTGCAATATGCTCATCCGGCGGGTCATAGAATGTAATGATCCCAAGAAAAGTGAATTCAATGTCTTCCTGTAATTCGGGTAGTTCATTTTTATTCCATTCTCCTCTTGCAACCCCCAATACCCTTAATCCCCTGAGGGCGTATTCTTTACTTTTAGCTAGTACTTTAAACCTTTCTTCATCACTTACTTTACATAGATTTAGTACACCTTCAGGTGCACCTTTACAGCTAATGATGAGGTCTTTTTTTTCATTTTGAAATAAATGGGTCATTACCGGCGGGCTTCCCGCTAGTGGAAATTCCTTGACCATCCGGTATTCCGGCCTTTTGTCTTTATTAAAGTGGCCGGCGTATTTTTCATGAATGGACTTCTCCATAGGGTCAAACGGATTTTCCTCACTGGCCCACATGGCGTATTCCAGTACCTCGGTTGCTTTTCCGGAGTTGCTAAAGTTTACTTCTTCACAGGTTTTTACATTATAGGTTTCTGATACAGTCATCAGGTTTTGTGTGAGCGTGCCTGTTTTATCCAAACAGATCACTGTGGCAGATCCGAGTGTTTCAACGGTTTTTGGGCTCCGGGCAATGACACCCTTTTTAAGTAAGCGGTATGCCCCCAGGGCCATAAATGTAGAAAGTGCAACAGGAATTTCCTCCGGTAAAACGGACATAGCCATGGTGAGTCCATGTAGCAAGCCTGTAAAAAGGCTGCCACTTTCCCACCAGTGATAACCCCATACAAGAATAAAGGCAACACTACCGGTAATCGCCATAAGGCGGACAAATTTTGAGATTTTAAGCTGTAACGGGGTTTGTTCTTTTCCTGAAGAAGTTACTAGTTTGCCAATGCCGGATAAAGTGGTTTGAAGTCCCACAGCTTTTACCCGGGCATAACAATAACCCCGTACCACCACTGTTCCCTGCATGATGAGGTCTCCTTCAAACTTTTCAATAGAAAAGGATTCACCTGTAAGGATCGCTTCGTTCACTGAAAAATCGTTGGAGGTCACAATTACGGCATCAGCGGGTATAATGGAACCCTCTTCACAAATAATAAGGTCTTGTGTTACTATTTCCTCTACAGGGATTCGTACTTCTTCATTCTGCCGCATTACTTTGGCCTTGCTTTTTGTAACCCGGTTCAATGCTTTAATGGCTTTTTGGCTCCGGAAATTTTGAAAAACATCAATTCCGGCTACAAAGAAAAGCGCCATAAGCATGGTCCAGGCTTCTGTAAATTCTTTAAGGAGAAAGTAAATAAGGCATGCCGCCATTAAAAGAATAAACATGGGCTCGGTAGCAACGGACAGGATATTCTGAACAAGCAGGTTTTTTGCTTTAGCCCCTTTATTCATCCCGTTCAGTTTCCGCTGTTTCGCTACCTCTTGTGGTGTAAGTCCGGTCATATTATCTTATTTGTTTGGGTGTAATACAAGTTTGAACTGATTCACCATTCCAACAGGAAAATTAAAGTTAAGAATAATTTGATAACAGATTATAATTAATTACAATCCAACCACTATGCACTATGTTTAAGTCTCTTCGGAAATGGCCTGTAGCTGTAGTAACTCAATACTTCTTCAATAGCGGCTTTTAATGCCTGATTAATAGGAACTATCGTGTTGCCAAGCCTGAAATCTATCTGGGAAAGGTTCATGTAGTAATCTGTAAAAACGGGAACATACAAGCCTTTACTCATGGCTTCAGTAACATCCTTGTAGTTTTGCTGCTGGTTTTCTTTAATGATCTTGCAGGTAGCGAGCCTCATTTGCCCTAATTTGTCCCTGCCGGCCCCGTATCCGAAAAGGCGACATATTAAGCCACGGTAACGGTAATTTCCACAGCTTCCGCTATTGCTGTCTACAGCAGAAAGTGGGCGATACAGAATACAGATGGGATTGGACCGCTCTTTCAGTTCATTTAATACTTCTTCTGCTTTCCCGGTAAGGAAAAGGTGAAAAGCCCATGGTAAAAATTCCAGGGGGGAAGCATCGATATCTGGTTTGGTGCAACATTTACCACAGCCGGCTATGCAGTGCAAACCGGATTGGGATTTAAATGTAGTAATTTCCTGCTCGAGGCGGTCAAACAAACGTTCAACGGACCTCACTTTGCGTTCTATTGACATATTTTCGCGAATGTAGTCAATAAAAGCATTCGTAAATTAATTTTGATTATAATTTTTTAAGGGTGAAGGGTTTATGTCAATACCAGTAAATTTACTCTATCAGGTTTCCAATCCTTTGAACGTACAACCGGATAGGTTGTTACTTCTGTTTATTCCCTAATTTATTTATTTTATTTAACCATTTGTTCCGCTTTGTTTCATCAGACGTTTTAATTATTCCCACATAGGTTACTTTTACAGGTGTGATTCCACAAAATTGCAGGGTAGACCTTTTAAGCTGATTCACGCTTGGCCTTCCGTAAACTATGTGGTAGTACCAACCCGGTTGATCTAATGTAGTGATAATGCGTGCTGTTTTGCCTTTTAATAGTTTATCCCACCAAACCGAATTTTCCCGGTATTTAAAAGCCATTCCGGGCAAGAAAACCCGGTCTATAAACCCTTTTGTAATTGCAGGGAGCCCGCCCCACCATACTGGGTGTACCCAAACTAAATGCTGCGCCCATTTTATTGTTTCCCAGGCCTCAGACAGGTCAGGTTCTAATTCCATTCTTTTTTGATAACCGAATTTCAGGTTAGGATTAAAATTCAGGTTTGCAATTGTGATTTCCCGCACTTCAGCTCCTGATTGTTCTGCACCTTCTTTATATGCTTTTACAATCCCGGAGTTAAAAGAGTCCCTTGTTGGATGTCCGTTGATAATCGCTATTTTTTTCTGCATTTGCCTTTGTATTTTAGGGCTAAATTAAATAAGCCACAATGCCCGGTGCAGGACAAATGTCTATAAAGAAACTTCTTTCCTGATCCGGCTTAAGTGCCTTGGGGTGATCCCCAAATATGAAGCCAGGTATTGCAGGGGGATTTCCTGGATATATTCAGGCTGGTTTTGAAACAGGGAATTGTAGCGTTGTAAGGCATTATCTTTTTGTAAATCAAACACCCGTTTCTCAAGTTCCAGGTACTGTTGCTCTGCAATAATCTTTAAAAATCTTGTCCAATTGTGGCTTTTATCGACTAATTTCTCGATCTTTTCTTTTTTAATGATCAGCAGTTCTGCTTTTGAAATTGCCTGCATAGTCTCCATGCTTGCGTTTCCGGTTATAAAAGAAGAATAGGAAGCCATTAAATTATTGGGAAATTGAAAACAATATGTAATGTCATTTCCTTCGGGAGTAGTGTAATAAGAACGGAATATCCCCGATTGCACAAAGGCAATTTCATTGCATTTTTCGCCTTCTTTTATAAAAAACTCGCTTTTTTCTAATGTTTTAGCAGTGAAAAGCCGGGTGACGTGTTTAATTTCCTCTCCACTGAAAACATTAAAATCCCGGAAATATTTTTCTATCATGTATTTTTTTTCAAATATACCAGTTTTTAGCTTTTATGTTGCCTTCGAGAACCTCAGGCAACGGGTTTTCGTTTTCATAAAGGTGGCTGAGGTTCTCGAAGCCACCGGCTCACAAATCCCTGTACGCCATGGCTAATTTTGACAATAATTCCTGAGCGCCATCAATAAGTGCTTGTTTCTTTTTTCTGTTCCAGCCTTGCACCTGTTTTTCTCTGTCATATGCTAGATCAATGCGTTCAAATTCTTCATAATAAACCAGTTTTACTGGTAAGCGTCTCTTAGTATGGTTTGCTCCTTTACCTTCCTGATGTTGCATTAGTCGTAATTCAAGGTTATTAGTGCTACCTGTGTAGTAACTACCATCGGCACATTCTAATATGTACATCCAACCTTTCATTTATTTCATTTTTATACGAATGTCTTTTTAACTGTTTCGTAATGTTGCCTTCGAGGGCCTCAGGCAACGGTTGTTGTTACGGTGGCTGAGGTTCTCGAAGCCACCGTTCTCAAAACCTCTATAGGATAGGGCTAACTATTATCCCATTTTACTATTTGTCCGTTTTCAGTCACATAACCTGAATGAACAGAATTTGTAATAATGAATACGTCTTCTGCTTCTAATTTCAAATGCTTTTTCAATAGTTTATCTAAACTAAGTTGAATACTTTCAATAGCTGGTTTATCCCAAAGCGTAGGTAGAAAAAGGTGCACCATCACTTTGTAGTTTTGCCCTGTTTGAACAGATATTTCAATAAATGAAAGGGAAACGTCTTTTAGGTCCACTTTAATGGATTCAGCCCAATCCCGGGTAAGGGTTTCAAATTGTTGTTTTGATACAGTTAGCTGGTTTATGTAACAATTGGCTATTGGCATAGTTTATTTATTTTCCAATGAAAGCATCCACCTAACGCCAAACTTATCGGTCACCATGGCGAATAATCCGCCCCAAAATACTTCATTTAATTCCTGAGTGATTTTTCCGCCTTCGGAAAGTTTTTGGTATAGTTGATTAATTTCTTCTTTACTGCTACAATTCAGGCTGAGTTGCATGGTATTCCCTTGTTCAGGGCTTCCCTGGCCACACATATCTGAAGCCATGAGAACAAAATCGTCATTTCTTAAACTTGCATGCATGATCTGGTGATCGATATCTTTAGGTAACAACTCTCTGTCCGGAGCGTCTTTAATTTGCATCATATCGAGTTGTCCACCAAAGATGGATTGATAAAATTGCATGGCTTCCTTGCAATTTTCATCAAAATGTAAATAGGGTCTGATTGGTTGTTTCATTTTCGTTCGATTTTTTTTTAAAATTAATGTATTTATTCTTTTTTCATGTTTTCGTTTTGTTAAATGCTTCATTAAAATGTTGCCTTCGAGTGCCTCAGGCAACGACAGTCACCCCTTGGATTGTTTTTCTTGTAATGTTGCCTTCGAGAGCCTCAGGCAACAGCGGGCTTTCATGCAATGGTTTTTTGTTTTCATTAAGGTGGCTGAGGTTCTCGAAGCCACCGTCTTGTAGTTCCGGTTCATTCAATCCGGAGCTGTCGGGTGTTCATTGGGGTCGTATGGACCGACGAACACTTAGTTATTGTCATTAGTTTTTTCTTTTAACTATATTCATTGCCTTTTCTGTTTTTGCTTTAAAAACGTCAATTAAATCACTCCAAAAAATTATTAATATCATTAGAAAATTCGAAAAATCTGAAATTGCTTTCACACTTATAGGGCTATCAATAATCTTTAAATTTTCAAAATATGTTACAAAATCTTCGTCATAATGTGCTCCAGCTTTATTACGGAAAGTAGATATTAAGTTTTCGTATTTATGCTCTTTTTTAAAATTTCGCAAATCTTGAGTTATTGTTACATATTGAGATTCTAATTCAGGGAAATCTGATTTAATTAAAGTCCATATCTCTTTTTGATATTTTCCAAAAGTTTTTACCGATTCGTAAATAACTACAAAGCCACTTTTTAGGTAAAATTTTCTTTCCCAATTTGTTTCACAATCTATAAGACCTTTTAAAGATGATGCAATATCAAGAAAACACGAAGTGAAAAAACAAACAAATTTAATATGTTTTTTTAATTGCTCAATACTAATTTCTGCAGCTTCACTATTTCCTTTAAGTCCTCCTTTTTCTAAAAAATCAAGCCATAGGTAAGACTCTTTTAATTGATTTTCATAGTGTTTTATATGAAATAGTATTTCTTCTTTTTTATTCAATTTTTTAGTTTATGTAATTTTTTAAATTAATGGCAAATGTTTTGCGTGTCTCGTAGGTGCGGTTATGGTGCATATTTCTTGTTCTACAATTCATCCGAACTTCCAATTACTATTTTCTCCGCTATTATCCGCATCAATATTATTTCTTTCGATAATTCTTTGTCATGCTTAAAAGGTAAATACTTTGATTTATCTGTTTCTTTGCTGTGGACAATTGAATTTCTTGTTTTATAAATTCGTTCCCTTAAATTTTTCAAGATTGTTTGACGGTCTTCTTCAAAATTTACTCTATTACCTTTTGAAAATAAAACTTCGTTTTGAGCGTAATAGCCAAGTAATTCGGAATCATACGTTCCGATTTCGTTTTTAATTTCGTAAAAGTCAGTGATGTACTTATCTAAGACTAAACGCAATGCTTCTGGTTCATTTATATGGAATTCTTCATTTTTGTATCTCAATTTGTCTTGTACAATTTTTATTAAAGCATTTAGGTCTTTTGGACGCTTGTAAGAAAATGAAGGTGCTGTTAAGGTATCTTGAACAGTTTTTAATAATTCTTCATTGTAAATTTTTTCGAAAAAGTGTTCTATGATATGGTAAAACGAAAGAAATTGTAGGTCAGCACTTTCAGAAGAAATAGCCTTTTGATAAAATAGAATTAAGTCTTGTTGATATTTGCGTTTGGGTGCTTCAATATCTTCAATCCTTGCTCTCCTAATTCTCCCAATTCTTACCGCTCTCGTAAAATCTTCGGTTATGTTTGTAGGCAAGAAGGAAAGATCAGTATTATATCCTAAGGTAAATAGAAAACTTGAAGCAGTACTTTCAAAGTCTTTTAAAGATTTCTCTGTTGTGGAAATTATTTGAAGGGTTTGAAATCTTGGAATTAGTTCTTTTAGAATGTCGAATAATTCAGACAAATCTTCTAATTTACTGTGATGGATTCTATTTCTAAGTCTATACTTCATTATCGGTCTTCCTATTCCTTCTGACTTAGCGAGTTCGTAAAGGTTTTTAATAAAAAAAATTAAGTATTCATGAGAAGGCAATTTCAAGAAATAGTTTATTCCATTTACATTGTCAGTTTTGCATATTTCATCTCCCATATAATACATTCTTGAGCCTGGAGAAACTGAAACTTCATAATTTTTACTATCATAAATTTCAAAACCTTCGAATGAATTCATACTTTCCAATCTTTCACACGTTTCACGAAATGACTTCTTTTTCAATCTAAATTCAAAGTCTTCATATTTATAATACTGATAGTGATTGTTATCTCTGTCAGCTTTAATTCCGAAAATCTCTTCTACTGCTTTGTTAAATTCTGATAGTGTCATTGTTCTTTTTTAATATGCACCATAACTACGATATATCGAATACACTTACAAACGACTACAAACGGATACAACCGAATATAAACGAAAGTAACTGTTTCATAACCGAATATAGTGAAAATACAGCTAAATATTTGCAGTGTCATTCAAAACAAACAGGATGGCAAAACGCTAAACTACAACTTCTTATAACCGGGAACAGGTGGTTGGCAAACTAAAAACAAATATTAACTTTTAAATTTTTACTATTATGAACACGTTAAGAAACAGAGTACAACTCATCGGAAACTTAGGAAACGACCCTGAAATCGTAAACCTTGAAAGCGGTAAAAAACTTGCGAAAATGTTTATCGCAACAAACGACAGCTACCGAAACGCTCAGGGCGATATTGTAAAAAACACAGAGTGGCACAATGTGGTTGCCTGGGGCAAAACTGCCGAGATCATCGAGAAGTACCTTACCAAAGGAAAAGAAGTGGCCATAGAAGGTAAACTTACCTCCCGCAGCTATGAGGACAAAGACGGCATTAAGCGCTATATCACCGAAATTAACTGCAATGAACTGGTGATGCTTGGAAAAGCGAATTAAGATCGTTGTTTGCTAGAGTAAAAAGGCTATCTGGGTATTAGATGGCCTTTTTTTATTATATATTCAGTTCTTTACATAAGAAGCAAGAGGATAGAAAATAGAAAATAGAGAATAGAATGGAGAAAAGATGCAAGACACAAGATGCAAGACAATTGTCTATACCAATCAGGGAACTACAATCTGGGACTTGTTGAAATGTGTAATCGTTTAATTGGGTGGTGGTTATCGCCACTAACCTGCCGGCCGGTAGGCGGGTTCACTAATACTTGGTTATTGGTGCCTGGGATTTGGAATTTGACTCTTGGATTATTTCCAATATTTTGCACAATCATAAATCATGCATCCGTCACGGGACATCGGTCTATTTCAGCACTTGCACGGGAGAATAGAGATTAGAGAATAGAAAATAGAGAATAGAAACAAGACGCAGGACGCAAGACAATCAGAAATCCTAAACCAGAAATCCTAAATATAGCATCCGACATCCGACATTTATAAGTTAATTGAATTAATAGATTACTAAGTTATTTAGTCTTGAATCTATTTCAGTACTTACACAGGTGAAAAAGAGCAAGAGACAAGATGCAAGACACCGGACACTAATCAAGGAACTACAATTATAATCATCAATCCTAAACCAGAAATCCTAAATCAAGCATCCGACACCGGACATTGGTCATCCGACATCTCTAAACTCATAACTCGAAAATTACTCCCTTACAAAAACATGCAAATCATCACTCTTTTTAAAAGCAAACGAAAGTGACTTGTCATAAAACGAATTTTCGGGCTTTGCATTAAACAGCGATAAAACATTTGGGAGCTGCATATTCCACGATCCGGAAGGGTATGCCTCACCGGGCTTTAGCATCACCACATGTCCGTATGTTTCCGAGGTATCTATAATTAACGCTGCACCACCATTATTGGCATGTGCAATACCCTTGTTTAATACTTCCTGGTCAGTTGCAGCACCAATATTTTTCCATTTGTCAGATCGCTTCACAATAGGTTGAATACTGTCATAAATCACATAATTCTGTTCACTATCCTTAAATTCCTCCAACCCATGTGTTTCGCTGATTAATCTCGTGATCTCATTCCGGCAGTGACTGCGCTCCGTAGCTGCAGATTTACATTCAATGAAATTTTTCACAACTGTATGATATTCTACTGCCACCTTTGTTTCGTCTGAGCTTACACCTGCACTTGCCTGTTCTGTATCTTCGGCAGATGGATCATTTTCGCTCTTATCGCTTTTGCAGGAAATGCTTAATAAAAGAATTAAGGCCGGGAAAATAGCCATAAACCCCACAGTCATTTTTTTGGTTCTCATAATATTACATATTTAGGTTAGCTTTAGGATGTTTTACCTGTTAAAATCTAAAATTTTATAATTTAAACCGGCAAAACGGGAAAAGTAAATATAACTAAACTTTTTTAAAATGGCAGGGTTTCCTGAGTACAAAAATGAAGGAAAAACCTTTAAAAACTGTTCCGGCCCCATTATACAAAGAAAAAAAATTTGGAACTTATTTATTAAAATACCCATCTTTGCACTGTTCATTGAAAAGGTCTTTTGAAGTTTTTGGGGGATATGTAAGTCAACATTGGCTTATATAACTTTTAAAAATTAAATGAATGAATTGGAAAATTCAAAAATTGCAAAATGGTGAAACCATCATTTCAAAAGAACCCGGTAATTCTATGTTACCTCTTTTAAGATCTAAGCAACCTGTAAGGTTGCAGCCCATATCATGGGAAGATTGTGAAGTAGGCGACATTGTGTATTGTAAAGTACGTGGAAACTGCTTTACACACCTTGTAAAAGGTAAAAATAACAGCCGCGGATTATTAATTGGTAATAATCACGGCAGAATTAACGGATGGACCAAAAATGTATATGGTAAGGTAATAGAGATATTACCAATGTCATAGACATTTGTTTCACAAATATTATAAACGTACAAACTATATATATAGCAAAATGATGCATAGAGATTTTTTACATACAAGGAACGCTAAACTGTTTTCACAGCCATAGGGAATAATTCATATACAATTAAAGCAAAAGCGTCCGACATACCGGGCGCTTTTGCTTTTAAGGAATTTTGATTTAACATGTATACCATGACATTTGAAAACTAATTTAAAGCAACGGGAATTCCGGTTATTTTACATTCTGTTTAATTACGGACAGGGATTTCTATGTCTTAAATTTTACATAACTAATTGATAACCAGTAAAATAAAATAAAAATTTCTTGCGTAATTAAAAATTAGGCCTCATCTTTGCACCGCAATACAGCAAGTATAAAACAAATTATAAATCATTAAAACCGAAGCAAATGACATTTATTAAATCAGCCAAAAACACTTTAAAGAGACAAGGTCTTCTTTATGTGCTCGCTTCGGGACTTCTTCAGTAAAGTACAAACATTGTATATAAATGAAGTCCGGAGCCATCAAAGTTCCGGATTTTTTTTATGCAACACAGCTATATAGTTTCCGGGACATTTATTTAAGGAAAGAATGAATAAGCATAACGTTGCTGTTCATGATTACCAATCATATATTAATACCAATGGGAAATAAATTAAGCGGAAAAGACTTAATAAAATTAGGCTTTCCAAAAAACAATAGTATCAATATCACTTTGGGCCAGATTAACAGGTACCAGAAAAAAATAAAAAAAGAACACGTCTTAGCAGAGGCCAAAAAGGTATTGTTAAGCCCTGAAGAGTATCTGGGTGATGGTATTTGGGGTAAGATTGCCGAAAGCCTTATTAAACCGGTGGAAGTAAAAAGACAGGAACTCGCTGCCACCCGTGCACCTTTTCAGATTTATGGTGAAAATGAAATAGACGAACAGGCAAAATACCAATTGTATGATGCGTTAAAACTACCTGTTTCGGTAGCCGGTGCCTTAATGCCCGATGCACATTCGGGATATGGTTTACCTATTGGTGGCGTATTGGCCACCAAAAATGCAGTGATCCCATATGGTGTGGGAGTGGATATAGGCTGCAGGATGTGCTTAACCATATATCCGGTCCCAGTTTCGTACCTGAAGGGTAAAAAACATCAGCTGGTAAATTTTCTTTCAGAACACACCAAATTCGGGATGTATGAGACCCATGATGTGAAGCACGACCATGAGATCTTTGAGCGGGAAGAGTTTAAAACCATTCCGCTAATTAAAAGATTAAAGGACAAAGCGTACAAACAATTGGGAACATCCGGAGGTGGAAACCACTTTGTGGAGTTTGGAGTCGTATCTGTTACTGATGAGACAAATGAATGGAAGCTGCCAACCGGTCAATACCTTGGCATCTTGTCACATAGTGGGTCACGTGGCCTGGGGGCAAATATTGCAAAACATTACACCTACCTGGCCAGGAAACAGTGTCCGCTGCCCAAACACGTGCAACAACTGGCATGGCTGGATCTGAATACGCACGACGGACAGGAATACTGGGCGGCAATGACATTGGCCGGGGATTATGCACAAGCCTGCCACGATGATATTCATGCCCGGCTGGCGAAGCTTTTGGGGTCAAAACCAGTGGCTAAAATAGAAAATCACCACAATTTTGCATGGAAGCAGGTGATAAACGATGAAGAATGCATTGTTCACAGAAAAGGTGCCACCCCGGCAGGAAAAGGTGTGTTGGGCATTATCCCCGGATCGGTTACAGCACCGGGGTACATTGTAAGAGGGCTTGGAAATGAAGAAAGCCTGTTTTCTGCCTCCCATGGAGCCGGACGTCTTTTTTCAAGGCGAAAGTGTAAAGAAACTTTTACCAAAAGTGAGATCGTAAAAGAACTGGAAGCAAATGAGGTTACACTCATTGGAGGTGGTATTGATGAAGCGCCAATGGCTTATAAAGACATAAAAAAAGTCATGGCCAATCAACAGGAGCTCATAGAAGTAATAGGCACCTTTTCACCTAAAATTGTGAGGATGGATAAATAAAATGAGGCTGTCTAAAAAGGACTTAAAACTGTCTGTTCGAGCGCAGTCGAGAACTATAACCTTAGGTTTCCCCCGAAGCGTCGGGGGCGCTCAACCTGACGTAACTTCATTATTTGCCTTATATTGACCTTTTTAAACAGCCTCTTTAATCACCATCTCTACTACAAAAAATTAAAAAAAATGGAAAAAATAATTCAGATAACAGCCGGCCGTGGCCCTGCAGAATGCAGCTGGGTAGTAGCACAGGTGCTTAAACTCTTTTTAGAAGAAGTACGGCAGGAAGGGCTGGAGTATAACCTTATAAATAGCATTCCCGGAACAGAAAACGGAACCTTGCAATCGGTAATCCTAAGCCTGAAAGGAAATAATTTAAACACTTTTCTCGAAACCTGGCTGGGAACGGTACAATGGATAGGAACTTCAGAATTCAGGAAAACCCATAAGCGGAAAAACTGGTTTATTGGAGTTTATGAGGTATCGCAAGAGCAAAAGCTGGAACTCAATGAAAATGACATCACTTTTCAGGCCATGCGAAGCTCCGGGCCCGGCGGGCAAAATGTAAATAAAGTGAATTCTGCCGTCCGCGCCACACATAAAGAATCAGGTATAAGTGTGGTTGCCATGGAAAGCCGGTCGCAGCACCAGAATAAAAAGCTCGCCATAGAAAGGTTAAAAGTTAAAGTATACGAAGCCAATCTTGAAAAAGTAAAGAGCAACCTCAACAATCAATGGGAATACCACTTAAATTTAAAAAGAGGTAACCCCGTGAGAACATTCAGGGGGAGCGATTTTAAAAAGAAGAAAAATCCGGAAACCTTTAAAAGTAAGCGAACAGCCTTAAAGCAGGATTTGCGTAACAGGCTGGAAGAATAATATCCGCTGTTTTCAGTGATAACATTTTCACTGAAAAATGGCTTTTGTTATTCCTTATATTTCTTCATTTTTGTTATGTTCCAAATGGAATGTAAAAAAATAACATCCTTAAATTAAACTAATGGACTATAACAACGAAGAAAGGAAGCTTACAATCAACCTGAAAGAAGACAATTACAACCCTGATATGCTTCTTGAACACAAAGAGGTTAAAGGTATTCGCTTTGATGGTTATACGGATACAATTGACCTACCTGTGGAATTGGCAGATTTTAAACACCTGAATGCAATTTATGTATCCGGCGAGCATAGAGATAAGCTATATAACCCACCTTTAAACCTGGAAAAATTAACCCAAATTAAAGAATTAACGCTCTGGTCTTTTTGTGACTTTGAAAAGTTAGGCCCCATGACGCATATTGAAATATTCAGTACAGTAGTGAGTGATCCATATAAAGATACGCAAACTATAGTTTCCTGCTTTCCTAACCTGAAAAATCTGGAGATATGGGGTTCCCATTTAAAAAGCGGAGAGCTTGCTCCTGAAATTGGAGAACTTACACAATTAGAATACTTTAAGCTGGCCTCATGCGGACTTAGCGACCTTCCAAAAGAGATTGAAAAATTATCCAATCTTAAGGAACTGGTTATAGGTGGGATGCCCATGCGAAAATTTCCCGAAGTAATATGTGGTTTAAAGAACCTTGAGAATTTACAATTCAGTCAGCACATTACACAACTTCCTGACAACTTTTCTAATTTAACATCGCTCCGGAATTTGGATTTTTCCCATTCTTTTAATAATGGAACTACATCACCCGTAGACAACCTTTGGAGTGATGAGAAGGTGTACCTGCACCCTATCCCCGAAGTAATAGGGGATTTACCGGCCCTGGAAGAATTAAATATGGACTATTGTGGAGTGGTGGATCTCGCATTTTTAAAAAATGCCCGAAAACTAAGAAAATTTTCTGCACAATGCTCCGGCATAGAAAACACATCCGGGTTTTCCCATTTAAAAAACCTGGAAGAATTAAACCTTGAAAGTGCATCCGTGCTTAAGAACCTGAGCGGATTAGCAGGGCTTCCCATTAAAACATTAGATGTTAATACCAGCAGGAGATTAAAATCTATCGATGCCATCCTCGAGCTTCATTCACTTGAAACACTCAAGATCTCGTATTGCGAAAAAATTAAAACCCTGGAAGCCATCTATAAACACCCAACCTTAAAAACCCTGGAAGCATCAGACGAAATAGAAGCACAATGGAAACAAAAGGAGATGTTTGCCAACCTGCCTTCAGTTGAAACGGTTGTTGAAAATTTAGAGTCTAATGATTTAAAAGTGGTTGAAAAAGCAATAAATGACCTCAACCTGCATGTTGATAAAAATTTCCATGATGAAAACAATCCGCTTGCAGGGTATTTTGGAGAGGTAGCCGATAATTATGACATTGTACACCTTCCGATACTAGAGGACGCTTTTGAAAAACACAAATCGGTATTGAGCACCGAAACCTTAAAAGCCCTGGTAGCTATGTCACTTCGTTCCATTGGGGAAGATAATTACCAGATTACTGTATTTGCCATAGAGGAAATCATCCGTAGAAAAGATGTGGATGCCCAAAAATTTGTTATAGAACAATTTAAAAAAGCATGTGAATATTATGATTTCGGACACAGATATTGGGAAAGTACAGTACATGACCAACTTCACGATATCCTTTTTCCCGATTTTGAAACGGAGGCACTACTTGAGTTACTGGAAAATGCACACGGTGATATGCTGAACAGTGATGGTGGGGATGGTGCTGATCAACTATTCATACCTGCCTTTAAAAAGTGTAAATCTCAAGATGATTTTGACAGGTTGTTAGCTGCTTTTTTAGCGTACCAGGAGGAATATATGGAATACCATGGTTTTGCATATTTTAAACGTTTACAGGAAGAAATAGAAGAAGAGATGGAAGGAGATTACCTGGAAGTGTTTCAGAATGAAATTGCAAAAGCATCAGAAAAGGCTGGACTTTATTCTTTAATAGAATCAGATGATCCCAACGATATGATAAAACTCATTCGGGCGATGGGAGAAAAAGCCGATGATAATTTTCTAGAAGCTAATGATTATAAAATCATTAGAAAAATGAATGATCTTGACCTCCCTGAAGATGATGTTCTGTTTGCAATTAACTATTTTATCGGAATGAAAGCAAATGTATCTGATGTAGGAGAGAGTTTAGAGAAATATGTACTCTCAAAGGGAATTGAAAACCTAAAGACTTTTTTAAAAGAAAACGAAGATAAGGAGTACTTAGCTGATGTAATAATCTCTATGATAAAAGGAATGAATAAAAATGAAGGCGCTCCGGAAATTATACATCAACTAAGAGAATATGTAAAAACCATTAGTGATTTAACAAATGATGATATATATGCAAAGGAAATTAGAGATGTTTATGCTCGTATTGTAGACAATCACCTTGAAGAAAGATTTGATGGATATTTAACCCGGTTAGAGATTATTATTCCTTTAGTGGAACAACCTCCGCTTAAAATACCGAACCTGGACTTTCGTTTTGATCTTTATTTAATGGCATCTTCCGGTCATTGGGAACAAATAAAAAGAGTAACAACCTCCATGTTTAAGATACTTCCTGGTACAACAATTGTAAATGCATTATACATTCCAGTAGTAGCTGCTGTTCATTTAAAAGATAAAGCGTTTTTTAAATCACTGATCGCTTATATTCCTGAACAAACAGCCGATGTGATGCTTGCTTATAATCTTGCTTGTGCGTTTGCCTCATTTAAGGAAAAGGAATCTATGTTAAAATATATAAAGAAGTCCCTGGAACTGGGTAAAACCAGTCAGCAGTTTATGGAAGACAACGATTTTGCTTCATACAGGAATGATCAGGATTTTTTAGATGTTTTGGCCTGATTCAAAATTTCATCATAAATAAAGTTAATATGAATGAACCAAAAAAAATAAATGAACAGATTAAAAAAGAACTTTTAGAATCTTTTAGGCTATATGCCAATGCCGATTATACCGGTAATAAAGATGAGCTTCCGGTTTCAAAAATTATATTTTCAGCACAGGGAGAGATTACAACACCTCCCGACCTGGAGTTTATGGGTTATGGATTGGGTTCCGAGGGAGAAGTTTTTGAGGCTTGTGGGGGACTGGATCTTTCTTATTTTTTTCCTTTAAATAAAGAAGAGAATGACTATGCGGGGGATGTAGAAGAATGTTTTAAAGATGCTGCGACACAAGTATTAGAGGGTTTGGAGGCTGTAGCCGAATCTATGGAATTCCGGGATATACCAAAAAACGGGCCTGTAGTTTTTACTCTTAATCTCGAAGATCAGATGAGTAAAGTACTTTGTCGTATTCACCCCAATGGAAAAGTGGAGTTGCCCCCACAAAAATAATGTGTTTGTGTGTTAATAAAAAAAGCCTGTCAGGTTCTGCTTCCGGCTGGAATCCCGACAGGCCACAACTAACCAATTTTATTCTACCTCCGTGCTTTCAGGCGGACCGAGGTACGTTCTTTTTAAATCTCCGGTTTCAACCACTATTTTCTGAAGTACCAAACCTTCATCAACTCTATAATAATGAAGCGTATGATTTCCCACTTCTTTTATATTAAATTCAGTAGTAATAATTTTTATACTGTTCGCTACATTCCTTTCCCATTGGCTGGGCACTTTTCCATTATAATTAAAAACTGGGGGATCTGAATCGTAATTAACCTGAACAGGCTTTTCATCATCAAAAGATAAGCCATAATACATTCCTTCTCTGGTTGAATAATTTATGGTTGGTGAAAAGTAAGCATGGACTTTAACCTTTCCTGACGTTTTAAAATGAATGTCATATGATAATTTAGGATTATCATTTTCTAACGGAATTCTTCCGGCTTTGATAGGCAAAGAAATTACAGATGAGATTGTTTTACCTAAATTTGGAACTATTTTCCATTCTGAGTTTTCAGGTTCATATTTTTCTGAAAAATGAGCAGCATCCATGGAAATATATCCATTACTTTCTACAAAACCTTTAACATTGGTTACAGTTGAATTATTTAACTTCAATGTTACTGGCCATTTTTTTCCTACTCCTTCTATGGTAATTAGGGCATTGGTAGTACCTTTGGGTGCTTTATCCCAATCAATACTCAAAGAAATATTTTTTTGATCGGAAATCGTTCCCTTTGGATTTGTTATTGATAGCCATTTGTATTTTTCTTTAATTTTATACGCAAACGGTAGTTTTCCTTTATTATATATTTCTAATTGCGGATTTTCATTGCTGAATGCATCAAATACCAAAGCATTTTCTTCCAAAGAATTCGTTATACTTATTCCCAAATCAGCTTTTTCAGGGATCTCTATTGTGATAGTTTTTGGGATAACATTTTCTTTGGGATCTCGCCAGCTTGTGTAACCAATATGAGTCTGGCTCATCATATGATTCCATTTTCCATCAGCTAACGAATGATAATCTTCTGTAAGTTTTTTATCATAATCAAACAATTCCTGTACTCTTTCAGCATAAGAGTTTGTACTATTCCTTTTTTGTTCGGCATATAGTTTATTTTTTGCAGCACTTATATATAAATCATGAAGATTGGCTGATGCTACTACAGGATAAAGTACCAATTGATAAAATGCATTATGATATTCTTCGGGTAACTTCTGATTAATTTCTTTTGCTTTTTTTGCAAGTTGATTGTAATCAGCAAGTATTTTATCGGCTTCGTTAAAATTAGCCAGGCTATAAGTGTCCGGCCCTAAAACCTCTGGTTTTTTTGTTGCATTGTATTTTGTGTGCATTTTCATCAGATGAGCAATATCATCTGTAAAATGTCCGTTAAAAACTTTATTTGCCCAGTTTTTGTAATAGTCTTGTATATTATCGGCAGTAAAATTATCGGGGTTCCAAGCCATATCCAGAAAAAACTCTATGGGAAATTCCATAGGTTTTATATCGCCTACGTTTACTATCCATACCTTATTTACTCCATGTTCATATGCCAGATTCATTTGTTCCCAGGTTCGCTCTATTTGGTTACTATTAATCCATTTGTAACTTCTTGGACCACCCACATAATCAAAATGATAATAAATACCATACCCACCGTTTCTTGGGGCTGCATTTAAGGAAGGAAGTTTTCTTAAATTTCCCCAATTGTCATCACATAATAATAGTGTTACATCATCAGGGACTTTCATTCCCTTGTCATAATAATCCTGCACTTCTTTGTATAACGCCCACATTTGAGGGGTTTCCTCAGCTGGTTCTCCTGTTACTTCCTTAATAATCTCACGTTGTTTTTCAACAATATTTTCCAGCAGTTCTATTGCAGTACCTTCGGTCATAGGTTCGTCGCCATCACCGCGCATTCCTATAGACACAATACTTTCATTATTGCCCATCCGTTCTATTCCTTCCTTCCAGAATTCAATAAGTTTACCGGCATTGGTAGTATAATCCCAATCACCTTCTCCAAAATGTTCCCATTCTGCATGCGCCCGCATAAGGGGTTCATGGTGTGAAGTTCCGATCACCACGCCATATTCATCGGCCAGTACGGGATTTTGAGGGTCTTCTACATAAAACATACGGCCCCACATAGCCGGCCATAGGTAGTTACCTTTCATGCGAAGGATTAATTCGAATACATGTTCATAAAATTTGGCATTAAAACCGCCGAATTTTTCAAAAGCCCATCCGGAAAGTGCCGGAGCTTCATCATTGATAAAAATTCCCCTGTATTTAAGTTTAGGTTCTCCGTCCGTATGAATACCGGGAATAACATGGAGTTCGGATTGTTTTACTGCGGGAATATCGGCCCACCAGTACCATGGAGATACTCCTATTTGATTTGAAAGGTCATACATACCATAAATAGTACCTCTTTTATCACTGCCGGCAATAACCAGAGCCTGTGTAATTCCCGGAAGAGGATTATTGACAATCTGGGTGGTGAATTTTTCCCATTTTCCTTCTAAAGCTGATGCATCTATTTTTCCCGTCTTAACCAAATCATCAATTAATGGGCTTTTTCCTAATGTACCTATAATTACAACCCTGTCTACATCCTGAAACTGGTCATTTAACAAAGCAGGTTCTGTGCCGGTTACATTTTCAAGATCTGTACGAAGGTGTTTTGCAACGCGTAAAACACCCGGATAGTCATTAGTGCTTAGTAATAGGGGGGTAACTTTTCCATTGGAGGCTAAAGTAAAACTTTCCTCAGAAGCCTGTGAAGTTACGTACTTCACCGGGTCAACGGCATACGTGTATTGTATCGTCAAAAGCACCAGGGAGAGACTTAGTAAGTATGTGTTTATTTTAATTAGTTTAGAGGACATATTATTTTTTAAAAAATTAATTACTTATTAAAAGACCAAAATTTTTTTAATAAGTAAATTTTGATTTTTATGCAATCGATTGCGTAAATATAATTCAAAGGAAACGAAATTTCAAATTTTAAGATTTTTTTAACATAAAATGATGTAAAAAAATACATCCGAGTAAATTAATGCTCGGATGTTAAGGGACTTAAGTTTGGGGTAATTACTATAATAATTATAGCATGAATTATTTTATACTATTTGAACTTTGTGGTGGACCAAAATAACTTGCTTTTAATTCTGCTGTTTCTATTACGATTTTCTGAAGCACTACACCCGGATCTACCATCCAGAATGTTAATGTATGTTCTCCAATATTTTGGATACTATGAGTTGTAGTTAAAATCCTTACTCCATTATTTTCAGAAATACTTATGTTTTTGCATTTTCCAAGATAATTCTTATCATTAAGACTTATGATCTGAGGTGTTTCATTATCAATTGAAATTGCAAATTTTAAATCCTGGTCATAACTGAAGCTTGGTGAAACAATACTGTGTATTTTAAACGTTCCTGTAGTGTTCATGTGTAAGTTGTATTCCAATTTGGTTCCTTCAGGCCTGTCGGTAACCCGGTCTGATACACTTGGAGAAGCCATCATACCTGATAATGAACGGCCAACATTTGGTATTGAAACCCATTTGTATGGTTTTTGAGCAAAAGCCTTAGAGTAATTCTCAGGTTTAATTGAGATATAACCATTACTTTCAACAAAGCTATTAAAATTGTCAGGAAACGAATAATTTGGATAATTAATTTTTGCAAAGACAGTTATTTCGTTTTTCTCGCTTTTAATTGAAATTTTTCCTTCATGATTTCCTTTCGGAGCCTTATTCCAGTCAATACTTATTAAAACTTTGGTTTGTTTTTCTATTGCACCACTTTCTGTATCTATTTTTAGCCAGTCTGTGCTTACTTTAGTTTTAAAAGTTAATGGTTTTTCTCCGGTATTAAAAATTTCAACCGCATAAACCTGTTTGTTAAAAGGGTCAAACTCTGGCAGGGATGCAACATCACCGTCTTTTGTAAAAGCGTTTTCAGTACCCTCTACTGCAATACCCATAAGGCCTTCATAAGGCAAGCTAAGACGCTCGGGTTTGTTTATCTCATAATTGTTTATTTGTTCATCTTTCTTAGTTAAGAATGCTTTTTTAATATAAAAACTGAGATTTGATGAGCTAAGTACTCTGTTGTAATCTTCTCTTATTTTAATGTCTTTTACAGAGAGCTCCAGGATATTTTGGGCTAGGTCATTAGTAACTGCCCGACCTTGTTTTTTATAAAGTTTGTTTTTCTCTATCGTAACCATGAGTTCATTGATATTTGCACTGGCGACTACAGGGAACACTACAATCTGGTAAAATGCATTCTTGTATTTAGGATCAATTTTATTATACAAAGTTACTGCCTCCTGGGCTAAAGTATTATATTCATTTACCACATTATCAGCTTCCTTGTAATTGATTAAGCTGTAAGGGGTTTTTGATTTTAAACTTAAATCGGTACGTGAATTGTACGTAGTGTATTTTTTAAGGATCAGGGCAATCTCGTTATAATATTGGCTTCCAAAAGATTCTTTGGACCATGATTTATAATAATTGTCAAGCTTATCAACTGTCCATACTTCAGGATTCCATGAAAAATCTAAAAAGAATTCTATCGGTAACTCCATGTGCTTTATAGACCCCACATTTACAATCCAAAGTTTATCGAAACCGTATTCGTAGGCACTATTTAATTCCTGCCACACTTGTTCTATCTGGTTAGAGTTATACCATTTCAGATCTGATGAGGAGCTGTCATAATTATAATAAATACCATAATTGGTATTATCTGAACCTGGTCTGATTTTACCAAGCGCTTCTTTTTCCTTTATAAAGTGGATTCCTTTAGTATTCTGTGTCCAGAAATCTTTTTCATTCACCACATTTTCAGTATAGGTTTTATACTCTGCATCGGGACCTGAAGATTTCATGTCCTCTTCTTTAAAATCTATAACATCAATTTTTGTGTTATTGGAATCAAACTTGGTTAAAGGCACATAGTCTGAAGTCATTTTTATAAAAACTCCGTATTTTTTGGCAAGAAATCCTATTTGAGAATTTTCATCCAAACTTGTGCTACCTAAATTTTCAGGTAACAGGTAATTTCCTTTCATTCTTAAAATAAGCTCAATTGCTTTTTCCTGAAAAGAATAACTAACCTGGCTGTTGCCTTTAGACATAGGTAATTTTTTAAGATCTAAATAGAAACCTCTATACTTAATTTTTGGTTCGTCTTGTGTGTACAAGTCGGAGTTAACATATAAGTTGGATTGGATTTCAGCCGGAACACCCGACCACCATTGCCATGGAGAAATACCAATTTGTTTTGAAAGCTCATATATACCATAAATGGTACCGCGCATATCACTTCCTGCAATAACTAAAGCTTTGTCAACTCCCGGAAAAGGGTTGTTGATAACCTGGTGAAGGAATTTTTCCCATTTGCCTGAAAGTTGTAAGGAGTCTATTTTGTTATCCCGAACAAGTTGATCTATTAAAGGGCTTTTTCCAAAAGTACCTACTATTATAATATTGGAGTTGCTAAGATTGGCTTCACTATTAAACATTAGAGGTTCTATTCCGGTTACACTTGTAAGGTCGGCCTGAAGATGTTTGGCTATATATAAAATACTTGGAAAATCTTCATTGCTCACTAAAATAGGAGCAACATTGCCGGACTCTGCTATTGCAAAGCCAGTTTTGGAATTTTTTTCGGTTGTGATATGATTCTTTAAATCAGAAGAGAAACACTTTTCTGTTGAAAACAACAAAAGAGTGATCATGATGAGTAGGGTGTTGGTATAAGTTTTCATTTGGGGCACATTTATGGTTAACTTACTTGTTTATTTTATATGTTGAACTGTAATTTTATTTCTATATTTAGCTGGTTTTAATAGTTAAAGGATTGATTCTTAATATTTTTATTATGTTAAATGTATCATAAAGAAAGGGTTGTAAGTTTCAAATTATCCATAAAATAGATGTGGTTTTACCGTAAATCACACAGAATTACGGTAAAACCGTAATCAAAGTGATAGAATGAGGTAATAATGTAACTCTAGAATAGCTTTTTAGTACGGATTTAAAAGAAAATACAGACAGTTTATCTGAAATCGGGAGTCATTTTTTTGAAGTAAATACTTGAAAATAAAGAATTTTGAAGTTATTTGTTAAATAATTTATTCTGAAATTTTCTTATCAACCTTTTACTAAAAATTCATGGAAAGCTGAATGCGTTTTCTTTCAAGATCAATACTTTCAATCTTAACTTTTACATGTTGATGCAGGCTGATTACTTCGTTGATATCGCTTACAAAATTTTGACTCACTTTAGAGATATGCACTAATCCATTTTCTTTTATACCAATATCCACAAAACATCCGAAATTGGTGATGTTGTTTACAATACCCGGTAATACCTGGCCTTCTTTCAGGTCTTTAATTGATTTTACTGATGGGTCAAATTCAAATACAGAAGTTTTCTTGCGCGGGTCAAGTCCCGGTTTTTCCAGTTCTTTAACAATATCGGTCAGTGTGGGCATACCAATAGTTTCACTGCAATAGTCTTCCAGTTTAATTTTGGAGATAAGTTCTTTATTACTAATAAGGTCATGAAGTTCAGTATTCATGTTTTTCGCCATTTTTTTGACTATAGAATAGCTTTCAGGGTGAACCGCAGAATCATCCAGCGGATTTTCAGTATTCTTCACACGCAGAAACCCTGCTGCTTGTTCAAAAGCTTTTTCACCCAGGCGTTTTACTTTTTTTATTTCGTTCCGGGAAGAAAATCCACCATGTTCTAATCGGTATTCAATTATATTTTCGGCTAATCCCGGACCTATTCCTGAAACATAACTAAGCAACGATTTACTAGCTGTATTTATATTTACACCTACACTGTTTACACAACTCTCAACCACTGCATCCAGTTCTTCCTTTAGCTTAGCCTGGTCCACATCATGTTGGTACTGGCCAACCCCGATGGACTTTGGTTCAATTTTAACCAACTCGGCTAACGGATCAGCAAGTCTTCTACCTATTGAGACAGAACCTCTGACGGTTACATCGTAATTCGGAAATTCATCCCGGGCAATTTTTGAAGCTGAATAGATAGATGCGCCTGCTTCATTCACAATAAAGACCTGTATATCTTTCTGAAACCGTATTTTTTTTATCAAGAATTCCGTTTCTCTGGAAGCAGTACCGTTTCCTATGGCAATAGCTTCAATTTTATGGGAATTGACCAGTGAGTTAATCTTTTTGATGGCCATAGCGCTTTCATTTTGCGGCGCATGCGGATAAATGGTTTCATTATGTGTTAAATCGCCCTGCTTATTAAGGCATACTATTTTACATCCGGTCCGGAAACCGGGATCAATAGCCAGGATATTTTTTTCGCCTAGTGGCGGGCCTAAAAGCAATTGCTGAAGGTTTTTTGCAAAAACACTGATAGCAGTATTATCTGCTTTTTCTTTAGCAGTGCTTAAACTTTCGTTTTCCAGGGCGGGGGAGAGTAACCGTTTGTAAGCATCTTCAATGGCCTTTTTAATGTGGTCTGCAGAATCCCCGGCCGACCGGATGATACGGCTTTCCATTTTGCTGATGGCCTCATCTTTATCAATTTCAATTTTAATGCGGATAAAACCTTCTTTTTCAGCTCTTAGCATGGCTAACAGCCGGTGGGAAGGGCATCGGCGCAGCGGTTCAGACCAGTCAAAATAATCTTTGAACTTTTGTGCCTTCTCCTCGTCTTTTACAGATTTTACAACTTTTGATGAAATAATCGCATCACGGGTATACATTCTTCGCAAATCATTACGGATATCAATCCGTTCATTAATCCACTCTGCAATAATGTGCCGAGCGCCCTCCAAAGCGTCTTCTTCATTTAAAACAGTGTCCGACACATATCTTGAAGCTAAACTTTTTATATTTTCTGCATTTTGCGACATCATAATCTTAGCCAAAGGCTCCAATCCGTTTTCCCGGGCAGTATCTGCTTTTGTTTTTCGTTTCTTTTTATAAGGCAGATAAATATCTTCCAGGTCGGTAATCGTGTCTGCATTTTCAATCCTGTCTTTCAACTCATCGTTTAAAACATCTTGTTCTTCCAAAGATTTCAGAATAGATATTTTTCGCTTTTCAAATTCTTCAAATGCTTTTTTATATTTTACAATATCAAATATTTGTACCTCATCAAGGTTTCCTGTAGCTTCTTTTCTATATCTTGAAATAAATGGAACGGTACAATCTTCATTTAATAGTTTAACGGTATTTTCAATACTCTTTTTAGGGAGTTTAAGATGGGATTCAATGTAATTTATAAGCTTCATGGACTAAAATTAAAAACCTGCACAATTTAAAAACTATGCAGGTTGGAAAAAATTATATTTTAATATTATTTATGCTACTTTTTTAATCAAATCAAAGCACGGGCATTTCCCGCATCGTTTGCTTTCACTTTTCTCATATTTTTTACAGCACTTAGTTTTACAACATTCAGGAATCCCCAGTTGTTTTAATTTTGCTTTATTTTTCTTTTTTTTACCCAATGTGTGCTGAATTACATCGGTGCAAATATATCTATTTATATTGAATCTAAATAAATTTAAATTGTTAAATATGTAACTAAACTGTATTGGGGTCTTTTAATCAGATACTGCGCTGTTTACTGTGAGTTGCTGGATATCCCTGTCAAACAGGTAGAGTCCGCCTTTATCATCGCCAATAAGTTTTATTTTATCGAGAATGGTGCGGGCGGTGGCTTCTTCTTCAATTTGCTCGGCAACATACCATTGCAAGAAATTATGAGTGGCATAATCTTTTTCTTCCAGTGTTACCTGCACCAGGTCGTTGATACTTTGCGACACTAGTACTTCATGATTGTATGACTCCTGGAACATCTCCTGGAAAGAACCAAAATCTATCTGCGGGCCTTTTAAATCTGATATTTGTGCATGTCCGCCCCGTTCATTAATAAATTTTACCAATTTTAGCATATGCAAACGTTCTTCATCGGATTGTGCGTACATGAACTTAGCCACTCCCTCGAGGCCTTTTACCTCTGCCCAGCATGCCATTGATAAATATATTTGCGATGATTCTGCTTCCAGGCGAACCTGTTCATTAAGTATTTTTTCTATTTTTTTTGATAACATACATTCTGGTTTTAGGTAAAGTTACGGAATAGCATAAAAAAATGGAAGTTTTCAGCTTTTTTAATATATACAATCAAACCCGTTTAATAACATACGTTACAATGCCCCATATAATCAATTGATTTTCTTTAGTAACTTTTATGGCCTTATAATCCTCGTTTTCAGGAACAAGATACACGGCATCTTTTTCTACTTTTAACCGCTTTACAGTAAATTCGCCATCCAGAAAACAAACAGCAATTTTATTATTTTGCGGTTCCAGGCTTTTATCAACAATAAGTAAATCCCCGTCATCTATTCCGGCACCCATCATAGATTGTCCTTTTACCCGTGCATAAAAAGTGGCGTCTGTATTTTTAATTAATGTTTTATCCAAGCTTATGCGGACTTCCTTAAAATCATCGGCAGGCGACGGAAACCCGGCAGTGATGCCACCTTCAACAAAAGGGACTTCAATATCGTGTGCGGGGTCCGGGGTGTAAAACGTAAAGTTTTTTGTTTCTTTTAAGGGTTTTAGCTGCATTTCACTTCAATTATTTCATTAATATTAGTTGTGTACCGTGGGGAAAGATGTTCCTGTCGCATTTTCCAGGTTCGTTGTAAATCCTGGTTTGCTACTTTTATTTTATGGGTACCATATTTGTTATTCATAATGTCTATGGCTTCCATAAGCCTGTGATGCATCGGATTTTCTTTTACAAACAGATCCAGTTGCCTGCTGTTGGTAGGTACCAGTCCTGATACTATAACGCCTGCCTTTTTATATTTTATACCTTTCTTGTACATAGATTTTACCGCATTTACCGCATAATTGCTTATAGTAAGCGTAGAATCTGTAGCATAGGGAAGGGTTACCAACATATTAATTGTGTGCTGAGGTTCGTCTTTTTTGTGCCTGTCGCTTTTTAAAAATACGATAATAACATTACAACTACTATGCTGCTTGCGTAATTTTTCGGCACAACTGGAGGCAAATGTAGAAATACGTTCCTTTATATTGTCAATATCGGAGAAAGTGTACTCGAAACTCCGGGTAGTGGCAATGGCTTTTTTGGGTGAAGTTACATCACTGTCTAGCTCCAGTGTACGTTCACCTTCCAGGTCTTTTTTTAAACGAAGGCCAACAACTGCCATATTATGCCTTACCCATTCATCAGAAAGCCGGGTAAAATCATATGCCGTTTTTACATTTTGTTTCTCCAGCCTTTTTGTGTGTCCGCGGCCAATCCCCCATACAGCTTCTATGGGTGTCCACTTCAGGGCTTTTATTCTTTTTTCTTCAGAATCTATTATATAAACACCACCGGTTTTGTCTTTAAATTTTTTGGCTATGTTATTAGCTATTTTGGTGAGCGCTTTGGTTGGGGCAATACCAATGCTGATTGGCATGCCTGTCCATTTACCAACCCGGTTCCTCATTTCAGTTCCCAGGTTGTTAAAATTATAATTATCAATGACATTAAACTTTAAAAAAGCTTCATCTATACTGTAGAGTTCCATGTCGGGAGTAAATTGTTGCAAAACATTCATTACCCTGGTACTCATATCACCATACAAAGGATAGTTAGAAGAAAAAACATGTATATTTTTCTCTTTAAAAAAGGATTTGAATTTAAACGCAGGAGCTCCCATAGGGACTCCCAGGGCTTTGGCTTCATCACTTCTGGAAATTACGCAACCATCGTTGTTGGAAAGTATAACAATAGGTTGATTGGTAAGCCGAGGCTGAAAAACCCGCTCACACGAAGCATAAAAGTTATTACAATCTACGAGTGCAAACATATATGTAAAAATAATTAAACAAACTGATTATTTGTTTTTATAACGGATGGATCTTTTTAATCCCGTATGGATACTAAGAAAAATATGAATATTACTTCCCGACAGGAATAAAATATTTTTTTACAATTTGCGTTTAATAGACAAGGCTTGTAATACCCCCAACTCAATTATGATATCTAAAAACAGCAAAATTATTTTAGTGTTAATAGCCATACTATATGCTATTGCCGGAATTTTATATATACTTTTTGTACATTAGAGTTATTGAAGTTTTAAGTAAAAATCTTTAGTGAGATTTATATATTCATCAGTATACTGATGCCTTTCCTTTTCAATGATTAACTCTGAAATGGTTGTTTCCTTTTGATTAAAGGAAAACTCAAGTAAACTTCTTTTAATTTCTGATTGAATGTTGCCTTTAACCCTGGTAATCCGGACTGGAAAGAGGTTGGATTGAAGCGCGGTATGTATAAATTGCTCTTCTTCCTTAAAGGGAAGAATAACATTAAACCTTCCCTGGTCAGAAAGTAAAGCCGAAGCCCCTTCGATGAGGTCTTCAAAAGGAAGTGAAAAATTAGAACGTGCTATATCCCGTTGTTTATTTCCCGAAGAAACATTTTCTGAATAGAAAGGTGGATTTGAAATGATTAAATCATATTTATCTTCCGTTTCATCTACAAACTCATCAAAATCGGCATGATAGCAAAAAAGCCTGTCACTCCAATCCGAAGCTTCAAAATTTTCCACACATTGCTCATAGGCATCCTCATCAATTTCCAAGGCATCGATAATTTCAGCGGGAATGGTAGCCGAAGTTGTTCTTTGAGCTATCATTAATGCTATGAGGCCTGTTCCTGCCCCGATATCCAGAACAGAGTATGGATTGTATGAAATATCAGCCCAGGCACCCAGTAATACACCATCAGTACCAATTTTCATAGCACAGCGGTCCTGGTTAATTGTAAATTGTTTGAATTTAAAAATCATATGCCTACCTCATTATTTTTTAAGTTTTTTAGTGTTTGGAATTGGTTTTTTTGATGGTTGGAACTCAGTGCTTGAAATAATAAATTCCAATTTTTTAAACCCCAAATCCCAACTATGACTTAAGAAGAATTGCGGACAAAATACTTCTCAACTCCTGGGCTTCTTGAATTAATCTCTCGGCCTCATCTTCAGAACTAGTATTTAAATTTCTTAATAGTTTCAACCAATATTTTGATTCTTTGGCTTCTTTTCTTGAAATTTAACCCTAAATTTAAAATCTTTCACTCCTAATATTTCATTAGCTTCTATATAATTAGCTCCAACAGAACCTGAAGCTCTGACTAATTGTTTGCAATCTTCTATGTTGGATATGGTTTTGGAAAGTTTATTTACAAAAAACCTGCAATCCCTTGCAAAAAGATAAGTCCGTTCTTCTAAATCATAAACTTTTTCTTTGCTCATATTTTGTAAGTTTTTTTGGATTTTGAAGTTTGATTTTTGGAATTTGTCTTAAGAGGGTTCCATGTACAAATCCACCAATCCCTCCGGAGTATCAACAATAATTTTTTTATTGTCGCGGTCAACTTTTATTATAAAGTCGTCGTTTACGGGAATAAGAATTTCTTTTCCGTCCTTTTCAATTTCAAAAAGGGCTTGTGCTGTAGAATCATTAATGCCTTTAATCACACCAAGTTTTCCCTGGTTGACATCTTCCATTACAAAGCCAATAATTTCGTGAAAGTAAAATTTATTACCGGTAAGTTTTGGTAAAAATTTAAGAGGGAGATATAGTTCAGATTTCATTAGTAAATCGGCATCGGCTTCTGAAGTGACATCTTCTAATTTAAGGCGAATTAAATCTGATTTATGAAGAGAACATTCTTCAATAAAAAAAGGAACCAGATTATTGCCTAAGGCAATAAATACTGATTCCATATTTTCATAAATTTCAGGTTCGTCTGTATCTAACTTAACAAGAACTTCACCTTTAAAGCTGTATTTCTTTACAATTTTACCGAGATAGAAGCAATCTTCTTTTCTCATATATCATTTGTTAAGCATCAGCCTCTTTATCTTTTTTAGTCGCTGGAGCTTCTTCTGAAGGAGTTTCTTCTTTTGTCGGAACTTCTTCTTCAGCAACAGGGGTTTCAGTAGCCGGAGCTTCTTCGACTACAGGAGTTTCCTCCGCAGCCGGAGTTTCTTCAACAGCAGGAGCTTCCTCAGTAGCCTCAGCTTCTACAACGGGTTCTTCAGCCGGAGCTTCTTCCTGAGTTGCTGCAGTTTTTCTTTTTTCGTTTACTTCTTTTTCAGCTTCTAAAGCTTTTGCTTTCGCATCGGCCTGAGCCTTAGCTAAACTGTCTTTTTTAGTTCCAACAGATTTTTCTTTGTCACTTAACCAGGCTTCAAATTTGGCATCTGCTTGCTCTTGAGTTAAAGCACCTTTAGTAACACCACCTTGTAAATGATGCTTCATTAGCACCCCTTTGTAAGAAAGAATCCTTTTGGCGGTTTCAGTTGGCTGTGCGCCATTTTCCAACCACTTTACAGAACTTTCTACATTAAGCTCTATTTGGGCAGGATTTGAAGTTGGATTGTAAGTTCCTAATTTTTCTAAGAATTTACCGTCTCTTTTTGCGCGGGCATCTGCCGCAACAACCCAGAAAAAAGGTTTTCCTTTTTTACCGTGTCTTTGTAATCTGATTTTAACTGGCATGTATAATTAATTAGTGGGGTTCCCGACCCCGATTATTAATTTAGTTATCCCTTTTCAAGGGAGCTGCTTTGCACACACAACCAAACAAAGTTGTAATTTCAGTCGGTTTGTTTATTTTCGGCAAACCCGATGAGCGCGTAAGCGGGGTGCAAATATACTACAAATTTGAATATTTCAGCTTTTACTTTATAAAATTTTAAAATAAGCTTTAACAACCCTTAACAAAACGCGTTAAAGTAAAGGTAAAGAGCATTCTTTTCTTGTGTAAAGAGCTCTATTGTTGTAAATTAGATATGGGTTGTTGAAGGTCAACAATCGTCAGGTTATTAACTAAAACTGATAAAATGAAATATACAGAAAAAATGTCGAAAAAATTAAATGCGTTGTTAGAAAAGAATTACGATGCCGAAAGAGGATATCGAAATGCTGCCGATGACGTAGATAATGATAGGCTCAAACAATTCTTTTTAGACAGAGCCGCACAGAGAGAAGTATTTGCCAAGGAGTTAAGAATGGAGATTTTAAGTTTTGGTGAAATTCCCGAAGACTCCGGAAGTGCTACAGGAACGATGCATAGAGCATGGATGGATTTGAAATCTTTTTTTAGCTCTAACAATGAAGAGGCTATATTAGAAGAATGTGTACGGGGAGATAATGCAGCAATTGAAGAATATAATGAAGCATTGTCTGAACAGGCTACATTACCCCCAACAACCGTTACACTTTTAACGAAACAAAGAGATGAAATTCAAGCTTCTATTAATAATGTAAAATATTATGAAGATATAGCATCCTCATAATTGCGTTAAAATAAATATGTATTGAGACCGGGTTTTTTGCCCGGTTTCTTTTTATTTAGTATTTCTTTAGCTATTAAAACATGAAAAGCCCTTTACTTCAATTTACAGACCGGGGAATTTATTGTGCACCGGCAAATGTATATTTAGATCCATGGCAAGCAGTAGATAAGGCTTTAATAACCCATGGGCATTCCGACCATGCCAGGTGGGGGCACAGTTCCTATGTAACCCACAGGCATAACATCCCGGTTATAAAACACAGATTGGGTGATATCAATGTGTCCGCGGTAGAATGTGGCCAACCATTTGTAATCAATAATGTAAAATTCAGTTTTCATCCTGCGGGGCATATTCCGGGATCATCCCAGATAAGAGTCGAACATAATGGAGAAGTATGGGTTTTTTCCGGAGATTATAAAGTTGTAGATGATGGAATTTCGGTTCCGTTTGAACCGGTAAAATGCCATACGTTTATTACTGAATGTACTTTTGGGCTGCCGGCATTTAAATGGCGTCCGCAACAAGAAGTCATTACTGATATAAATAACTGGTGGCGGGAAAATAAAGCCGAAGGAAAAACTTCTGTACTCTTTGGGTATTCTCTGGGCAAGGCACAACGGTTAATTAAACACCTGGATACTTCTATAGGAAAAATATATACCCATGGAGCTGTAGAGGTTATGAATGAAGTACTACACCCTCAACTTGAACTTCCGGTTACGGAACGTATAACCGCAGAGACAAATAAAAATGATATAACGGGAAACATTATTGTAGCTCCGCCCAGTGCCCATGGAAGTATATGGCTGAGAAAATTTTCCCCTTTTGTGACCGCTACTGCAAGTGGTTGGATGGCATTCCGCGGAGCGAGAAGGCGCAGGGCAATTGATAAGGGATTCGTGCTTTCAGACCATGCAGATTGGGAAGGACTCTTATGGGCCATAAAGGAAACCGGCTGCGAAAAAGTAATTGCCACTCATGGATATAAAAATATTTTTTCACGTTATCTCCAAACTTTGGGCTATGATGCCCGCACAGCAGATACACAATATGAAGGAGAAAATCTGGAAGAAAAAGAAGAAGCACCCCAATCATTACTTAAAGATGAAGAAGAAATGACTAATTAAATATAAGCTCTTGCCTATAGAGAATTAAATGTGCCAATGAAAAAATTTGCTCAACTCATACGGACCCTCGACAGCACTAATAAAACCAACATAAAAGTAAAGACGTTGGCCGATTATTTTATGTCCGCAAATGAGAAAGACAAACTATGGGCTATAGCACTTTTATCCCATCGCAGGCCAAAGCGGCCGGTCAATACTACCGTGCTAAGGGAATGGGCTTCAGAAGCATCAAATATTCCCTTATGGCTGTTTGAGGAATCCTATCATATTGTAGGCGATTTAGCAGAGACTATTGCTTTGGTAGTACCTACATCAAAAGAAGAGACCGATAAAGATTTACATCAGTTTATTAAAGAGATAATACAATTAAAAGATTTGCCTGAAAAGGAGAAAAAGGATTATTTAACAGAGAACTGGACCCGGTTAGGGTATTATGAACGTTTTGTATTTAATAAAGTGCTTACGGGAAGTTTTCGCATTGGTGTTAGCCAGAAATTAATGACCCGGGCCTTATCAATGGCAACTAAAATTGATGAAGATATCCTTGCCTATAAACTTATGGGCGATTGGACACCAGCAACTACTACTTTTAAACAACTTATTCTCGAAGAAAACGAAGAAGATTACCTGAGTAAACCCTATCCGTTTTACCTGGCTTATGCACTGGAAGGTGAGCCGGAAGTGGTTGGGGATGTGTCGCAATGGATGATTGAACATAAATGGGACGGAATCAGGGCCCAGGTTATTGTAAGAAGTGGTCAATTGTTCGTGTGGAGCCGTGGTGAAGAATTAGTGACGGACAAATATCCCGAATTTAATGTTTTTACAGAGGCCTTTCCCGATGGGACAGTATTAGATGGTGAAATTTTATCATACTCAAACGGTATGGTAGGTACTTTTAACGAACTACAGACGCGTATTGGACGTAAAGTAGTATCCAAAAAATTACTGGAGGATTCTCCGGTAATTTTTAAAGCCTATGATGTACTGGAATGGGATGGAAAAGATATAAGAAGCGAGCCTTTTATAGAGAGAAGAAAAATCCTGGATGCTTTTTTTATAGCGGTTGAGAACAAAAATATCCCGTTTCACCTTTCTGAAACCATGGTGTTTGATTCCTGGGATGAAGTAGCCGCTGAACGGGAAACTTCAAGGGAAAAAAGAAGTGAGGGACTAATGCTGAAGAATAAAAATTCCCCGTACCTGGTAGGGAGAAAGAAAGGTGATTGGTGGAAATGGAAAATAAATCCCCTGACTGTTGATGCAGTGCTTACATATGCCATGCGCGGACATGGACGACGGTCCAACCTTTTTACCGATTATACCTTTGCTTTGTGGAAAGAGGATGAACTGGTGACTTTTGCTAAAGCCTATTCCGGATTAACAGATATAGAATTCAGGGAAGTCGATAAATTTATTAAAAACAACACTGTGGACCGTTTCGGGCCGGTGCGCCAGGTAACTCCACAACTGGTTTTTGAAATAGCCTTTGAGGGTATAGCGGAGAGTAAGCGGCATAAAAGTGGCGTAGCAGTGCGTTTTCCGAGGATTTTACGTTGGCGTAAGGATAAAGAAATAAAAGAGGCAAATACGTTGGAAGAGCTGAAAGCTTTAATACCGACCCGGGAGAAAGTTTAAGCTTCAAATCACGGCTAAAGAATTAATATGAACAAGGAACAAAATATCAATACACTTCCATTTCCTTTTAAGGATGAGATAACTATTGCCGAATCCTGGTTTCATACAAAAGGATGGAAATCCTTTCCTTTTCAAAAACAAACATGGAAAGCTTTTTTGCAGGGAAAAAACGGGCTTCTGAATGCTCCTACCGGAAGCGGAAAAACATATGCTTTGTGGATTCCCATTGTGTTAAACTATATAAAAAATAATCCCGATTATAAAAAAAAACACACAGGCGGACTCAAGGCAGTCTGGATTACTCCGTTACGTGCACTTTCGGTAGAAATTCAACAAGCTGCACAGAAATTCTGCGATGAAACAGGAGTTCCTTTTAAAGTAGGGGTGCGAACCGGTGATACTCCGCAAAAGGAAAGAGCTTCACAACAAAAAATAATGCCCGATTTATTGGTTACTACCCCCGAAAGTTTACATCTGTTACTCGCATCTAAAAATTACGGCAATACATTTAATAACTGTACTGCAATTGTTATAGATGAATGGCATGAGTTGCTTGGTTCTAAGCGAGGTGTTCAGGTAGAGCTGGCATTATTCCGATTAAAAACTATTAATAAAGATATCCGGATATGGGGTATTTCGGCAACTATTGGTAATTTAGAGCAGGCCAGGCAAGTTTTGTTAGGCCCCGGATCCGATGCGCTTAAAAATTCTGAGCTGGTTGTAGCCGGCCAGGTTAAAAAAATTAAGGTTAAGTCCATTATCCCAAAAACAATAGAAACGTTTCCCTGGCGGGGACACCTTGGGTTGCATTTACTGGATGAGGTAATCCCAATTCTGAATGAAAGCAAGTCTACTTTAATATTTACCAATACCCGTTCTCAGTGTGAGATCTGGTTCCAGGCTATTTTAGCTAAATATCCCGAATTTGCAGGTGAAATGGCAATGCATCATGGCAGTATTAATAAAGATATCAGGCGCTGGGTAGAAGATGCTATTCGCAACAATCAGCTAAAAGTGGTGGTATGTACTTCGAGCCTTGACCTGGGAGTGGATTTTGCCCCGGTAGAAACCATTATTCAAATCGGGGGGCCTAAAGGTGTGGCCAGGTTTATGCAACGTGCAGGGCGTAGTGGCCACCAACCTGGCAAAGAAAGTGTAATTTATTTTTTGCCCACTCATGCTATTGAATTGGTGGAGGCATCAGCTTTGCAAAAAGCAGTTAAAAACACAGTGGTTGAAGACAGGATCCCCTATCTGCTTTGTTTTGATGTGCTGGTGCAGTATTTAACCACATTGGCAGTTTCAGATGGATTTTACCCTGAAGAAATATTTCCGGAAGTAAGTGCTACGTTTTGTTTTCAGTCTTTAACCAAAGAACAATGGGAATGGGTGCTTAATTTTATTACCAAGGGAGGGCAGACCCTTAAAAACTACGACGAGTACAAAAAAGTTGAGGTCATGGAAGGCGGGTTATTTAAAGTGAATAACCGGGGGATCGCCATGCGTCACCGGCTTTCTATCGGGACCATAGTTAGTGATGCCGTTTTAGCTGTTAAATACCTTAAAGGCGGATATATCGGTACAATTGAAGAATGGTTTATCTCTAAATTAAATCCAGGTGATGTTTTTACTTTTGCCGGCCGTAACCTCGAATTATTCAAAATAAAAAATATGCAGGTACTGGTAAAAAACTCAAAACAGAAAAACTCACGGGTACCGAGTTGGCTGGGAGGGCGGATGTCATTTTCTTCTCAAATGAGCCAATTGCTTCGGGAAGAACTTTACAATGCCGGTACTCCAAACGGTTCGGCTGAAATAACAAGGGAATTAAAAGCAATACAACATATTTTTGAGCGTCAAAGAGTAGAATCCATCGTTCCATCCAATACAGAATTTTTAATTGAAACTTTTAAAACCCGCGAAGGATTCCATGCCATTTTCTATCCTTTTGAAGGACGCTTTGTACATGAAGCTATGGCCAGTTTATTAGCTTACAGGATAAGCCTCTTGGAACCCATTACTTTTTCACTGGCATTTAATGATTATGGGTTTGAATTACTTTCCGACAAAGAAACTGATATACAACAGATTTTAGATAATGACTTATTTTCACCCAGGTTTTTACACGACGATTTGCAAAGAAGCCTGAATTCCACAGAGATGGCAAGGCGAAAATTCAGGGACATTGCAGTAATTTCCGGATTGGTCTTCCAGGGATATCCCGATGCACTTTTAAAAAATAAACACCTGCAGGGAAGTTCACAGTTGCTTTTTAATGTTTTTAAGGACTTTGAACAAGATAATCTGCTTTACCAACAAGCTTTCAGGGAAACGTTTGAGCATCAACTGGAAGAAGGACGATTAATCCAGGCTTTGGAACGAATAGAGTTCCAAAATATAATATGGAAGAAATGTGAAAAACCAACACCATTTTCGTTCCCCGTAATAACCGACAGGCTAAGGGAAAAACTATCTTCAGAAAAACTTTCAGACCGGATTAAAAAAATGACCTTACAGCTCGGAAAATCCTAAAAAATATCCATGACAACCCAAAGCATTACCATACATAACAACACTTTTATTTTACATCCGGGACGTGCAGTTTTCTGGGAAGAGAAAAATATACTTTTTGTAGCAGACACCCATTTTGGTAAAATAAGCCACTTCAGAAAATATGGAATAGCTGTTCCACGGCACGGGATTAAAAAAGATTATAAAAGACTAAATTCATTGGTAGAGGAATTTCAACCTGAAACTGTTTGTTTTTTGGGAGATTTATTTCACAGCAATTATAATCAGGAATGGATTTATTTTCAGAAGTGGGTAAAAACTGTTTCGATAGGGTTAATTCTTATTAAAGGAAATCATGATATTATACCAAATTTTCAATTTGAAGATTTGGGGGTTGAATTATCAGATGAGGTTAAAATTGATAATTTTATTTTTACGCATCATCCGATAGAAAAAGAAGGTTTTTTTAATATTTGTGGACATATACATCCCGGAATTGAATTAAAGTCCGGACGTCAACGATTAAATCTGCCTTGTTTCTTTAAAACGGACAAACAGCTCATTTTGCCTTCTTTTGGAAGCTTTACAGGAAAATATGTTTTAAAACCCAAAGAAGATGACACTGTATTTGCTGTAACACCTGATGAAGTGATATTAATTTCAACTTAGATTGATCTGATTTTGGATTTAGGTTGCGTAGTTCTTAGCTGTTGATAAAACCGGCCTACGAAAAGCATGCGTAAAATTTGAAGAGAAAACACCGTAAAATTTTATGCTGTTTGAGCATTGCAAAGTTTTAAAGAATACTAGAATGCTACCTGCGAGTTCATAAAATTTAGGTGTTGAGCAATAAATTTAGCATGGGTTTCGTCAGCCTAGCGTTTTTTGTTTCTTTTTTGGGCAATGCAAAAAAGAAAGAGAACCTTTTATTATAGATTCATTTTTTAGTACTTATTAATCTCGCTACCTCGATTTTTTTCTTTGTCTCATTGAGCGTAAGTGAGTCGTCGAAGCTTTATTGTAAGCAAAGAAAGGAGACGTGTAAAAGAAAGGAAAATATGTAAAACAATAAATTAAGTGCCTAATAAAATTATGTTCAACTCTATATCAAACTAAACTTAGACCATGAAAAAATACGTCATTATAAACGCTCTCTCCCTCGCATTAGTACTATTTATCAATTATTATGCACAGGCATTTGGGATGAATGGAAATACCATAAGTGAAGTCAGCAATGAATATAATAACCTTTTCACACCGGCGTCCTACGCGTTTTCTATATGGGGATTTATTTATATTGCCCTTATTCTCTATATTGTATTCCAGGTGAGGAGGGTATTTTTTAGTTCGGGTCCGGCAGAATTTGTGAAGCAAACAGGATATGATTTTGCCATTGCAAACATAGGCAATGCAGCCTGGGTGGTTGCATGGCTTCATGATTACACCTTGCTTTCGGTGCTTATAATGTGCATAATTTTAATAGCTCTTATTCGCATTATATTAAAAACAAATATGGAGCGTTGGGATGCACCCGTAAAAATTATTGCTTTTACCTGGTGGCCAATATGTTTGTATTCAGGGTGGATAACTGTGGCACTTATTGCCAATGTATCTGCCTATCTGACGAAAATAGGTTGGGATAGAATGGGGATAAGTGAAGTCACATGGACAATTATTCTCATTGTAGTTACTGTGGCTATAAACCTTCTTATGATTTCCAGGCGGAGTATGCGTGAATTCGCCCTGGTGGGGGCATGGGCCTTAGTTGCCATTTATGTAAGGCATAAAGATGAAATTTCTACATTAGCCTTGACCGCATTAGCAGGAGCCATCATCTTGCTGGGTGCCACTGCATATCATGCTTATTTAAACAGGAAAGCCAATCCGTTCCTGAAATTATTTTAGGGAATTAAATAGCAACGACTACTTTGTCACTCAATGTTTTTTTTCTTTTTCCTTGTTATATTTCGGATTAATAAAATTACACCTACTATTAAACCAATTATAAACAGAGAAGAGATTATTCTTCCAAGAGCATAACCCTGTTCATATGCGCTATTAGTTACTTTGTTTTCTGGGTCAATTTCTTTTTTCTCTGATATAATGATTGAATTAAAAAACTTGTCCTTACTGGTTGAAGCTAATTGTTTGATTTCTTCATAAGTCCAAAATTCATAACTTATTAAATTATTATTAGCTACAAGAATCCGTTTATGTCTTAAATTTGGTAGCTGAGGATTTGAATTAACAAAATAGACCATTTCATATCCCTTAAGTCCGTTTAAATGAAATTCATTTTGTTCAATTAATTCACCATCTGCAGATTCTAATGCTCCATTCATAAAACCCTGATAGAATTGTAGTAATTCAGATTCAGACATTTTTTGATTATTTAAATTTTTAATCATTACGACATATACCCCATTATCATCTGATGTGGAATAATAAATATCTCCATTAAATTCAGATTTTTCATGCACATTAGGGAATTCAACTGATAAAAAATCATTTAATTGGATTTTTGACCATTCCTGACTAAAGGAGAGGTTGGTAATTAATAACAAGATAATTAAGTGTTTCATGAATTTTGGTTTTGTTTGGTATTCGTTTTCTAATTTTGGATATCAGTTTTACCGTCTGGAATCGTTTTTGACCTTTTAAATCTTATCAGCTGTTAGAATAATGTATCAAAGCTCGTAATGTTTTCGAATTGTTTTGTTTACATCTTCAAAGAAGTAAATTCTATTCCCTTCTATCTTATCGATAAAAATAAGATCTTTAGTTTTACCCAAATATTCCACTTCAAGAGTGCCTGTATTTATCCTTGCTAACTTAAATCCTGTTCCTAAAAACTTTTTTAAATGAACTGGTATATATACATATTCATTATGGTAAATAGCGGGACCTCCATAGCTTCCCATTACTACTTGTCCGTTAATTGATAGATTTCCAACTTCTGGACCTCCTTGGGAAATTTCCTTTAAGTCATAATATGTTATTTCAACATCTCCGATCTTCTTTTTTATATTAAATTGTATTGGATCTTCGAACTTGTTCATCGTAGAATTAGTTTAGACGATTGATTAATTACACTTTTAGACGGTACAATAAATTGTAAGGATCCACCAGGGTACTGCCATCCTTGTGGACCTATTAATCCGAACTTAATTGGTGTTCCTTTTGGAATTACCCCTGTCGTATATTGAGCTAAAGGGTTCCATGCTGGTTTTATAGCTCCAAATGTTCTGTTTACACACTGGTTTGTTCCAATTCTTGCTCCCCAAAAATCAGGTCTAGCAAAACTCATGTTGCCAAATCTCTGAACAGGGAGGTTAACAGGTGTTTTTACAGTAAAACCTTTAAATAAAAAGCCATCAGCCGTTATGATCCCTCTAGCAACCACATTCGTCCCTAGCCCTAACCCTCTTGTGAACGCCACAGACTCTGCCAGTTTTTCAACACCATACCCAAAAACGTAACCAACTTCTAAAACAGACATGTTAGGTATGTTGTCTACAAAATTGCTTACAACCATCCCTACTTCTGCCCGCAGCATCATCCCTCCTGCAGGGTCATAGTAACCGGCCATAGATGCCAGGTTCAAAAACCCTTGCCCTACGTTTTTCCAGCCTTGTGCCGTACCTAACTCTTTATAAAATTCCAGGTACTTTTAGCTCCTGCAATAAGCTCGTTACGGTTATATTTTCAATGAACGTTTGTTGTAGCTCAGAAGTCAGGAGACTTCGTAGAGCGGGGGATTACTTCATCCTATACTTTTTTAAAATATCCTCAATTGCCCCATTATTTAAACCAACTTTCTTCAAAATATTTACGACAATTTCCTTGTCTTTATTTCGTATGGCTTGGTCGAATTGTTTGTCAAGTCCACTTACTACCAATCGTTCATTTACTGTCATGCCAGAATAATTCATTTTAAATTGTATTTAAAATCCCCAATAACTTTTATACAAACCTGGTCTGTTCATATACTTCCACATATTGACATTAATAAAGATTTCTCTAACTATACTTTGGAGCCATGCTCCTTCAGTTCTTTTACATATTTATCCAATTTGTTTTGTTCTTCTCTATTTCTTAAATCAATATCTCTAATTGACCCTGCTCCACCCCAAATCATGGAGGATTTAAATTCCTTTCTAAACTTTTCAACATCACCAACCTCTAAGCAGTACATCAATCTTTTAATTGATTCACTTTGTACACTAAACCCATGTTCTCGCAGAAAAAAATATATCTGTTCAAGTAATTGTTTTAGCTTTTCATTCATACACTTAAAATTTTGTTCTGGATACATTTCCTGGATACCATATTACTTTTTCCCATGACTGACCAATTCTAAGTTCTGGAACGAGTCTTCCGAAGTTTCCATCCAAAGGTTTTGTAAGTCCAAAACCATTTATATCACTCAGTCTAACTTTACCTCTTAATAGGAAAGCGCCTGAATTATTATTAGGTAACCCTGCGAAATTTCGATAAGTTTTACCGTACAATTTAGGATTGATAGGAGACCAGTAATTACCAAACCTAGATGCACCACCCCCATATACTCTATAAACAGGGATTTTTAAATTCCCTATTCCCTTAGCAACCACATTCGTCCCAAGCCCTAATCCTCTTGTAAACAATGCAGACTCTCCCAGCTTTTCAACTCCATATCCAAAGGCGTATCCAATTTCATAATCAGACATGTTGGGTATGTTGTCTATAAAATTGCTTGCAGCCATCCCTACTTGTGCCCGCAACATCATCCCTCCCGCAGGATCGTAATAACCGCCCATAGATGCAAGATTCATAAACCCTTGCCCTACGTTTTTCCAGCCTTGTGCCGTACCTAAACTCTTTATAAAATTCCAGGTACTTTTACCTCCGGCTATAAAGCCCTGCTGAAAACCTAATTGTAAAGCCAGGGTTCTATAGGTTAACTCTTCAACCCAATTGCCATCAATTATACCTGTAGGCATGCTTGCAGCTATATTCAAGTTACTGATGCTAGGCATAACCCCAGCAAACTCCATGCTAGGTACCACATACTTTTTCTTGCCCCCGCCAAACAGCTTTTTTATGGGGTTAACAATGTTTTTCTTTAACCAACGGCCTATCTGCGCATTTTTAATCTCTTCACCCCAACTGCCAACTACAGAGGAAACTGCAGCTGCCAATGCATATAATAAGCCGTTATTCCCATCTTCGGTACCGCTATAGTTCTCACCACTAATATCAACATACTTTAACGGGTTGTTCAGTACGTAGCCATAACGGTTAAAGTTTTGCGTGTTAAAAGGGTCTTGTATATAGTTATCCGGTGCCAGGAAACGATGCAGTACCGGGTCATAGAGCCTGCCGTTCATATGTACAAGGCCGGTGCCCTGCAAATGCTCATGCCCGGTGTAACCCCGGTCCAATATGCTAAAAGAACTTAAATCATTACGCCAACGTGCCAGCCCGCCCCTTCACTAAAACAGCCCACCGGGCTTTTATTAACGCTCCGCCCGCCCTGCATCAAAGTTTCTTTATTATTTATTTCAATGAAGGTTTGATATGATTCCTCGTCGAAAATTAGAAGCTTATGCTAATATCTTAAAACTTTACTCCGACATTATTTGTATTAAATTCTCCAATATATAGTTTATAATTATTTATTTCTTTTGGAAGAATGAATTCTTTTGGAACCCCTTTATCAATATTTACTTTTATTTTGTTTGACATAATATTATCACTTATTGAAAAGTTGAAATTTCCTTTTATTATTTCAAATCCAATTAAATTTTTTCTTTGTACATAAGTCTCTTCCTTCTTTAGAAAAATGAAATAATCTTTAAATACTTTTAAAATATCATACGCTTCAATACTTTCTTTATTGAAATCTTTTTTTATTAAAAACTCATTTAGCTCTTCTTTGGTCAACTCCAATGCCTCTCTATAAGAAATCTTTTCTTTCTGAGGATGGGTAAAGAAAATAAGCTGCTTACCACTATTTTGTTTATCTAACAATTCTTGTAATGATAATAATGAATATATATTTCCTAATGCCATTTCATATGTTGTAGGCGTTACAATTGGCTCATCT
>CALGUD010000047.1 GCA_937901915.1 uncultured Flavobacteriaceae bacterium | reverse complement strand
CCTCACTGCTGCCTCCCGTAGGAGTCTGGTCCGTGTCTCAGTACCAGTGTGGGGGGTCCCCCTCTCAGGGCCCCTACCTATCATAGCCTTGGTATGCCGTTACCATACCAACTAGCTAATAGGACGCATGCCCATCTTTTACCGATAAATCTTTAATTAAATTACAATGCTGTAATTCAATACTATGGGGTATTAATCCGGATTTCTCCGGGCTATCCCCCTGTAAAAGGTAGGTTGCATACGCGTTACGCACCCGTGCGCCGGTCTCTATAGTGCAAGCACTATATACCCCTCGACTTGCATGTGTTAGGCCTGCCGCTAGCGTTCATCCTGAGCCAGGATCAAACTCTTCATCGTTAATTTGTGTAGACTTCAATCAATCTCCCCGAAAGAAAATCAATGAAATCCCGTTTTTTCAAAACATTAACTAAAATTACAGTCCGAAAACAATAACCGAAAAGCTTAAAAACTACTCGAAATGACTTTGCTTAAATTTTATTCTTTTTGCGTTTATAACCCGAAAGTTATAAATGCGTGCTGTCAACAATATGTCAATGAACTTTTTCATGCTCCATAGCTTTAGCGAAGGAGCGTTTCATGCTCCGTAGCTTTAGCGAAGGAGCGTTTCATGCTCCGTAGCTTTAGCGAAGGAGTATGTCCCTAATTTCTTTTAACTAAAAAAATCAGGATTCTTTGTCAGGCCTGCGGAATCGAACCGCTTACGCTTCCTAAAAAGAAGGTAATTCCCTATAAAACCTAGTACTCAATAAAATTCTTATGAACTTCTGCTTTTCTCTTCAAACTCACCCCTCTCAAAGCGGGTGCAAAGATAACAACTTTTTTATATCCTGCTAAAGTTTTTAAACCTTTTTTTATAATTCTTTTTGAATGAAATTATATGCCGGATTAAACACCTTTAAAATTACTCTTTTAATGAACTCCACTCAACTGTTTCTCCTTAAGCGGCTGCAAATATATAACGCTTTTTCATCCTCAACAAACTATTTATGAAAGATTTTTAAAGTATTTTATAACTTACTGATCTTAAATATTAAAGAGATTTAAAAAAATCTTACTATGCTAAAAAGAACTTAAATATGACATAAAATTATTGGAAATTGGTGCTTTAGAGTTAGTGCTAAATATGCAGTCATAAACCAAAGATTAGGAAAAGAAATTCCAGACTAAACCAAACCGAATAACAAAATCACGGTAGGGATAGTTTGGACTGGAATAAAAATCGTATCCGGTAAAAGAGGAGTTTAGGTGTTCCAATTTAAAATATATTCTTGTACGCTGAATCTTAGCATTTATAAAAAAGTCTAACATTGGAAATTCTCCGGTCTCCTCCTGATCCTGTACATAAAGCTCCCCTAAAACAGGATTGTAACCGTTACTGTAGTACTTGGTGAAATATTTAAGTGTAACGCCTGTTTGTAGATAAAGGGCCTTTTTAAATAAGTGGTTGGAATAATACAATGTGTTTCTTGTTATTATTTGAGGCACATTGATTATATCTTCTTCCTGATCTACCTGCTGATACATCACGGTATTGTTAAGTGCAAAATTCCTGAAAAATTTAAACTCCTTACTTGCTTTAACCTTTAAGTAGTTAATTTCACTACCATGCTGGAAAGGTGCTACTTGTGGAACCGGCTCAGGGTCCCCTTCTTCTCCTGGAACTACCTCTGCTAAAGAAAAATAGGTGTGATTTTTTAATTTAGTATAACTGGCTTCAAGATTAAACCACTTTTTTGAATTAAAATTAAATTGCGCACTTTGCGTTTCTTCTTTTTCAAAATCGGGATTTTGCCAGTTATAAGCCAAATAATCGCTTTGATATAGTAAAAAATTAAAATTGGCCATTCTTGAATTTGATGAAACTGAAAGTTTTACCTGATCATCCGGTGTAAAATTATATTCAGCTGAGGCAAATACGGAACTCCCTCCATAATCGCCGGAAACATTCAAGTTCACATCGGCAAACACACCAAATTCTCCAATATTTTTACTCCACTCCGCTCCTGCAGCAAACTCACTACCCTTTAACTGATTGGGTATAATCTCATCATCCCTGATTACAATACTACTGAAATAATAGTTGTAATCATAAACATTTGCTTTTACAGTAAAATCCCCTGTGAGTCCGGACCTGAAATTGAGTCTTAATTGATTATACATTGTTTTAAGACGGGATTCATCACTTAACGAACTTACCTGAAAAGCATCACCAAATAAATCATTAACCCTAGCCTGTTTAAACCTGTAAATTTTTGTTTCATAATTAAACCTGTGCCCTATGGAAAGAGAATAATTCCTTAAGGAATCATTTTTATTTAATAAAGCATAGGTATGGTCAATAAAATACCTTTTTCCTAATAAAAAATTCTCTGCATCTTCAAAATTCACATCTATTCTACCCCGTTCTAAAAATTCATCTTCCCCTTCTTCAAACTGTTCCCGAAGTAAAAGTCCGCCATTTTCCTGATTTAAAATGTCTTGTGCTGTGTAATGGAGTCGTAAATTATATCTTTTATTCTTTGTAAAGTAACTGGACGTAAACCTAAAATTACCGGTACTTGATAGTATGTGCTGATATTTGCCTAATGACCGCATCCCTTTATAGGCAATCGAAAAATTGAATTGCCTGGAGGTGTTAAGTGTTATGAAGGCATCCAGTATCTGGCCTTGTTCAAAAACTGTTTTAAAAAACAATTTGGTAGCAGGCGTAGGCACATCGTAATAATAAATATCATCAACTTCCATATAGTTAAAATGCTTAGACCGGGCTCCTATTTGAGGGTATTGACTTTTACTTTCAAAATTGTATGCCAGGATATTATACGTCTGCCCTACATTAGCAAAAGGCATTAATTCAAAATTGTCCCTGCGTAAATAATTGTATCTGTACTCTTTTTCTATACTGAGTGTAGTATCTATATAGGTAGTATCTCTTTGGAGTGAAATTATTTTATAATCTTTTATAGTGATTATTATACTATCAGTTTTCAGTGAATCAGGTACTTGTGTTATATTTTTTTTTAATTGAATATCACGCTTATTTACTTCCAGAGTATCACGATTCAGCGTGTCAAGTTCGGGATAAAGATCTTCAATTAATACCGGATCGGGTTTTTCATTTAACGGAATTGAATCAACCGGTATATCGGTATCTTGCTGTTCATTTAGAGGCCTATCCTGAGCAAACAACGTACAAGCAAACATTAATAAGCATAAGAATAAACAAAGCTTTTTCATCAATTTGGAATTTTTATTTGATTAAGAGTTGGATAATTATTCACTTTACGCCTATTATATTTTGCAACAAAGGTATATATTTGAACGAAATAGTATTTAACAATATTTTGTTAATTAGAAAAAAAGAAATCTGAATGCTATTAAAATTGTTAGATGTTACTTTCGAATCAGGAACTGATGAAGCAGGTAGAGGATGCCTGGCCGGACCAGTAACTGCAGCCGCTGTTATTCTGCCTGAAAGTTTTAAAAACACCTTCATTAATGATTCTAAACAACTTTCGGCTTTAAAAAGAAATTTTCTCAAACATGTTATTGAAAAAGAATGTATGTCTTTTGGTATTGCCCATGTACCTCCAGATGAGATAGACAAAATAAATATTCTAAATGCGTCTATTATGGGAATGCATATGGCAATTAATAAGCTTTCAGTAACCCCTGAACACATAATTGTTGATGGTAACAGGTTTAAACCTTATAAAGAAATACCCTATAAATGCGTTATAAAGGGAGATTGTAAATTTATGAGTATTGCTGCAGCCTCTATTTTAGCGAAAACGTACAGGGATGCGTATATGGAAAAAATTCATGAAGAATTTCCCATGTATAACTGGAAAAAAAATAAAGGGTACCCAACAGCTGAACACAGAGAAGCCATAAAAGAGTATGGCATAACAAAATATCATCGCAAAAGTTTTAGATTATTGCCAGAACAATTGGCACTTGATTTATAAGTACTATTTTTGTGTAAACCAATCCAATTAATGAAAAGAGCAGTTCTAATTTTAATTCTTATCATTGTAGGTTGTACTACCGAATCTACCAGGCAAAACAGTCTTATTTCTTTTATTCCTTCCAACAGTGCTGTAATTATTAAAATAAATGATTTTCAACGTTTTAAAAGTGATATAAAAAACAGTGAACTTATAAAAGAATTCAGTAAAACCAATGCTTATAAAAATTTTGAAAAGAAATTAATCCCTTTAAAAGATTTTGATCCATACAAAGAAACCTTACTGACATTTACAGAAGTTGGCAAAAACAATTTAGAGTACACATTTATTACCAAAAACACTGTAGCGATGTTTACCCTGGATAGTGCTATTATTAAAAAGTCCAAAAAGCGTATCTACGAGAATAAAACTATTAAAACTTATAATATAGAAGGTGAAGAAATATTCACTACACTCATTGACAGCACTTTTTTAGTTTCTTCATCTGAACTTTTAATTGAAAACTCTATTCGCAATTATGAGAAAACCCAACCGGATGAAGAATTTCAAAAGCTTTACAGTACATCCCAAAAGAATGCTATTGCTACCTTATTCATTAATCATGATAAGAGTGATATTCATTTTAACAAAATATTGAGTAACAAATTACTGAGTTCATTTGAAAAATTTACGCAATGGAGCGCTGTTGATATATCTGTAGACCAGGAAGAATTAAGGCTTAATGGTATTGCTATAGCTAATGATTCTACCCGGACAACTACTATCTCGTTATTCAAAAATATAAATCCGGTTGAAAATAAGGCTCAAAGCATATTCCCTATGGGTTTTGATGCCGTAACTTCATATACTTTCGACAATTTTACAACTTTCCTTAAGAACAAAAATCCTGACCCATTAAAAAAAATAGATTCTTTGTTTTATGATATTGATGAATTTGCTATTTTCAATAATGCTGAAAAAAAAGCCATAGTAATACATGCCAAAAACTTCGAGGTTTTAAATGATTCTCTTGAGAATATAAGCACAGAAGATTCCACTTTCAGAGAGTTTCCTCTTTATAAAATAAACAGAACTTCTATTATAGAGACTAATTTTAATCCGCTTATACAAAAATTTTCAGCCGAATATTATTCAGTAATTAACGAGTTTTTTGTTTTTTCAGAAGAAAAACAAATTTTACATGACATCATAGCAAATTTTCAAAACAATACAGTTTTAACCTCATTACCCGGCTACCCGGAAATAAAGAAGGAACTTTCTAATGAATCTTCCATTCTTTTTATAAGTAACTACAGTAATATACAGGATAGCCTGCTTTTCTTAAATAATGATTTTAATAAAGAACTGGATAACAATTCAGAAAGAGAAAACAAATACATTGTAATGCAAGGGGTCTCATCTAAAGATTTTTTCTTTGTAAATACAGCCATTAAAAAAATTGAGTCAAAGGTTGAAACCAACCTGGTCTCTCAGCTTTTCAGTACTACTTTAGATGCAAAAATTGCCACCAGGCCACAATTTGTTATGAATCACCGCACTAAGAGAAAAGAAGTAGTGGTTCAGGATATTGAAAATAACCTTTATTTAATTTCCACAGAAGGGAAAGTATTATGGAAAAAGAAACTGAATTCACAAATATCGGGCGATATACAACAGGTAGATTTATATAGAAACGGAAGGTTACAGTTGGCATTTGTTACAAAAAACGAATTAATGGTAGTTGATAGAAATGGCGAAGATGTGCCACCGTTCCCCAAAAAGTTTAGCGAACCCATAACCCAACCTCTGGCACTGTTTGATTATGATAAAAATAAAAATTACAGGTTCCTGGTAGTACAGGGAAAACAATTGAATATGTATGACAGGGAAGGCAAAACTGTTTCCGGATTTGTATTGGAAAATACAGATAGCTATATAAATAGCCTCCCTCAACATTTTAGGGTTGGAAACAAAGATTACATTGTAATAACTCAGGAAAACGGAACTCTTAATATCTTACACAGAACAGGAAAAACCAGAGTTTCGGTAAAAGAAAAATTTAATTTTTCTGGCAATAATGTTTATTTGCATGAAAGCAAATTTACCATTTCTGACACAGGCGGAAATCTCATTCAAATTGATCAAAACGGGAATATTGTGAAAGAGTATATGAATGTTAATGACACACATTTTATTGATGCGTCCAGCAAAACATTAGTAACACTTAGCGACAATGTATTAACTATCAGGGGGCATAAAATTGAATTAGACTATGCAATTTATTCCAGGCCGCGTATTTTTTATGTAAACAACAAGATCTATGTTTCGGTTACCGACACACAATCAAACAAAATTTATTTATTTGACAGCCAGGCCGAACCTATACCCAATTTTCCTGTTTATGGTGCTTCTGCAATTGATTTAGAAGATATTGATAATGATAAAAGAGTAGAAATTGTTGTACAAGGGGAAGAAGATTCAGTTCTGGTTTATAAAGTTAATTAACTCTAAAACACTGTTTTGTAATTCTTTAAATCATTTTTTGCAAACTTTATATTACAATATTGTATTTTTTTTAAATTGAGCATCCAAATTAAAAGTTATTTATGTTTATTTATACTCTAATAAACAATAACATAAAGGTTTATTTTTTTAAAGATAAGAATGTTAACCTTGTTATTGAAATAATATTAAATAGTAAATAATTATAAAAGAATATACATTATGAATAAAAAGTTTCTAATATCAGCATTATTCCTTTCCGTACTTTTCATTGCCTGCGGTAATGATGGTAATACAGATGATGATAACGGTAATAATGACAACGAACCCATAGTTTTAACGGAAAATAATTTTATTTATGAAGGTGATCTGCAAACTCACTTACTAAATCATAAAATTGACTCTTTAGATGCTAAGATTGATGAATATGAAGGGATCTTAGCCCAGGAACCTAATGATACTGAAACACAAAGTGAGCTTGATGAAGCAATACAAATAAAAGACGGTTATGTAGAGACTGTGGCTGAGCTGAACTCTCTTGCTGCATTACTCCCTATACCCCCGATAGGACCTATTAACCCATGTGTATGTATACCTGCGTCGCAACTTTATGATATAGAATACATAGCTTTTCATAACACAATAGAAAGTGCTACTGTAAATATATATAATGGAGACGTATTAATAGGATCTACTATCTCAGAACTAACACCAGTTCCTCAACACGACTTTGTATACAAGGAATTTAATTTTAGTGATGAGGCTCAGGAAATTGACGGTTCAATAACTATAGAAGTAATTAAAGGGGCTGATAGTTATAAAACAAGTGTTAATACTGCACAATAAGATATAAATAAACTTACTATATTTAACCTTCAATAAACTAATTGAAGGTTTTTTTATGGGATATTATGTAAAAATTTTTCTTTGTTTCTTTCTTTATACTATTAATGTTACTGCGCAGAGTTATGAGGAGCAAGCATTAGAAATGTACCATAAGGGGTATAAGTATTTTTACTCTAACCAGGATTCTGTTTATTATTATTTTGATAAAATATACGAACTATCCATACAGGAAAAGGATTTTTATACCGCTTTAGAATTCACTAATCTTACTTGTATATCTGCTGCATTTCATTATAACTTGGATAAAATAAAAAGCAGTTTAGCAGTCTTAGACTCTTTGATCCCTATAAAGCAATCCATACTTGACACATTACCCGGAGATAAAGGTCAATATATTAAAGATTATTTTTTAATAAACAAAGGAAACTATTATTATAGCCTGGGCGATTTTGACAATTCCAGAAACTATTTTAAACAACTTGTGGAAGATGCGAATTCTTTGCCAGATAGTGTTATCACTGACAATACTATAAATTCTTTGTCGTCAAGTTATAATTTTATAGCCAAAACATATAGCCTTGAAAACAAGTTTGAACTGGCTAATCAATTTTATGAAAAAAGTATAAGGTTGTATAAAAAATATAAACCGGAGGATATAGATGGCTTAAATAAAATATACAATTTATATGCCCAAGTATTTGATCAACAAGGGAAATACAAGGAAGCTAATAAATACTGGCTTAGAACCTTTGATTATTATGTTAATAATTACAATCCTAAAAACAGAAACAGCATTGTTACCACAGCGATCTCCATTAGCGGGGCTTATAAAAACCTTGATCAAATAGACAGTGCCAATCATTACTTAAAGTCGACAAAAAAATTTCTTCTAAAGGATGAACCGTTTTTATCTAAAATACATATAGCCAAAGCTGAAATCCTGCAACATCAAAAAAAATACGGGAAGGCTTTGGTCGAATTAAATAAAGCTTTGGAATTCGCAAGGGAAAATGAGGATCCTGTTGTGCATAATAAGATAGGAAGTTTATATTTTGAATCAAAAAATATTAAAAAAAGCTTATTACATTATCAAGAAGCTTTAAAGACCGTCTCTGACAATTTTAGCTCAGACAATTTAAATCACAACCCTTCAATAAATAATGTAAACCAGAAAATCCTGTTTCTCCAACTTTTAAAAAATAAAGCTATCGCATTAAATCAACTCAATAAGCAGGAGAGCTATGAAATGGCTTTAAAAACAATTGAAGCAGCTGTTTCTGCTTTAGATACTTTGAAACCAGACTTTGTTAATGAGTTGGATAAAATATTATTAATAGAAAATGCTTATCCTATTTTTGAAACCGGCCTATCTTCCTTATTTAATCTTTATTCTTTAACTCAAGAGGAGAAATACCTGGAAAAAATATTCCGGTTTATGGAAAAAAGTAAAAGCACCGTATTGCTGGAAGCTATATTAGGCATGAAAGCCACATCTTTTGCTAATATTCCCACTCACCTTACAGATAAAGAAAAAGAATTAAAATCCAATATTAACTATTTTAATAAAAGTCTTGAAAGTTCCCCGGAAAATTCACAATTAAAAGAAGACTTGTTCAACAACATACAAGAAAGGGCTGAGCTTATTAAACATATTGAAAGTACCTATCCGCAATATTATAACCTAAAATACAATTCGGAAGTTATAGAATTAGACGAAGCACAAAAATTATGTAAAGAAGAGAAAGCAGTCATCTCTTATTTTTTTGGTGAAAATACTATATATGCTGTAATACTGGATTCCTCCTATAAAGAATGCATACGTATTCCTGTTACTGATTCGCTCATAAAAAACATGAATAACCTCAAAACCTTTTTAGCAAATCCGGGATCAGATTTAAAAGATATATCCGCATTATCCCATAACATATACACCAAGATATTAGAGCCACTTATAGGAAATAAAAAATATAAAAAGCTCACTATCATTCCTGATGGGCCTTTAAATTATATTCCTTTCGAAGCCTTGAATACCAATTATGAAAATCCATCTTACCTCATGGAAAATATAGCAGTTAGCTATACCAATTCATTAACTTTATTGAGCCAATTAAAAGAAAATTTAAAATATAATAGTGATGTTTTAGCTTTTGCCCCGACATTTAACAATGAAAGCACTTTATCACAATTACCAAATAATATAAAGGAAACATCCGGGATTTTTACTCATTTTATGGGAAAAGAATTTATAAATGAAGAGGCAACTTTAGATAATTTTAAACTAGAAAACAATAAATTCGGGATTATTCACCTGGCAACACATGCCATTCTAAATGATAAAAATCCAGAATTAAGTTACCTGGCATTTACTGAAAATAAAACAAATAATTATTTACTGTATACCAGCGATTTATACAATCTAAACCTCAATGCATCTTTAATTACCTTAAGTGCCTGCGAAACAGATCTGGGTGACTTAAATAAAGGTGAGGGGCTAATCAGCTTGTCCCGCGGTTTCTTTTACGCAGGGGCAAAAAGTATATTAAGTACCAAATGGAAAATTAATGATGCTTCAACCAGCCATATTATGGACAGGTTTTACTACTATCTTTCTAAAGGAGAGAATAAAGACCGGGCACTTCAACAGGCAAAACTCGATTTTGTAAAAACCAATAAGCAAAATCCGCTTTCTCATCCCTATTACTGGTCTGCCTTTGTGCTTTCAGGAAATACGGATGCCGTTATGTCTAGTACCATATACTGGTATTGGCTTATTCCTGGTTTTCTTCTTTTACTATTATTAATTGTATTGATGTTTAAGAAAAAGAAAAAATTAGTTTAATTCCTCCAATAAAATTTTAGCCTCATTATTCATGTATTCATACTCTTCAATTAACTTTTCCAGATAGAACCTTGCTTGTTTTACATCTTTACTTTTCAAATAAGCCAGTGCAATATACCAGTGGGATTCAGCCTTAAAGTTTTGTTCTTCAGCAATGCTTTTATTAAAATATCTAATAGCCTCATCTTGTTTACCTTGTTTTAAGTATGCCTGGGCAAGATAAAAATTTAAATAATCTAAATTTTTATCATCGCCTAACTGAATAAAATAGCTTATCGCAGCATCGAGATCACCGCTCTCATAAGCTATAAATGCCTTCCGTTCCAATGATTCATTCCCACTCTGTCCTCTGGTTATATTTACAACTGTATTCGGGTATTGATTATAGTTATCAGCATATAAATCCGAATAATCAGAACCAAACATATTCTCATATCCAAACCATCCTATACTTATAAGTAGAATAACCGATGCTGCTATGGCCAGGAATGTACGAAAAGATGTTTTATCTTCCTTTTTACTCAACCCTTCTTCATAGCTTTTAAGCTTACCCTTTAATATAGAACGTTCACTATTTTGAATAGCCCTTTTTAAATTTAAATGAAAATTATATTCCTGCTTAAATTCAACATCTTTTTCAATTAGGGAATTAAAATATTTTTGTTCTTCAGTATTAAGCTTGCCCAAAAAATGGTTCTCTAATAATTCTTCTTTGTCCATATTATTAAGCATTAGAATTTTTAATACAATCTTTAAGTGTTTTCAAGCAACGGGATTTTTGGCTTTTTACTACATTTTCACTATTATAGTTTTCCGCTTCCATTATTTCCTGAATAGTAAACCCCCTGTAATAAAACAGGGTCAATATTTTTTTACATTGTTCTCCCAGTGTTTCAAAATGCTTTTGCAACAATTCCTGTTCATGTGTTAAGGGGTGTGCTTCTATAGCTTCCTCATCAAAAAATGCATTTTCGCTGTTAACTTTTTCCATAATTACTTCAGAATTTACACTTTTCTTATTCTTTTTTAATCTATTCAGTATCATGTATTTACCAATACTAAACAAATATGTACTTAATGTACTGCTTAAATCTGTTATTTTTCCTGTAGTAAAATTTTCATAAAAAACTATATACGCATCCTGGTATATATCTATGTTTTCATCTTCAGACAGTTCATATTTTCTTGCAAAATTTAAAAACTTACTCCTATTATCTTCATAAACCTTTTTAAAGGCTTGTTCAGACCCTTCCCTAAGTTCCTGAAGAATTTTCTTATTTACAGATTCACTCATTTAGTGTAATTAAAATGAAATAGTTAACATGTTAAAAATAAATAAAATTTAATAGCGAAGTTAACCTTTCATTATTAAAGCTATTAAAAGTCAAAATCTCCCTTAAAAACAAAATTATCCCTAAACCTTTTTTATTTGGTTAGTTGGAAAGCCGGAATACATATACCGGCTTTTTTTGCTCAATGTTATATCTCAAAAAAACTAACAGTTGCCATGTTAACCTTTTTACAATTGAACTATTAAGCAATTGAATAAAAACAACATTTAAAATAAAAAACATGAAAAATTTTAAATCCTGGGCTAAAATCATTGCAATTGTTATTGGTATAGTTTCATGTAGTGACGGTGTAGATGGTAACATCCCTCCAGTTAGTGACACACAAATTATTGCATTCCAATTTTTGGCAGCTGACAATATAGCTTTAACTGAAGATATTATAGGTGTAATAAATGAAAGCAAAAAAACGATTACTGCTATAGTGCCTGACAGTACTGATGTAACTGCTCTGTTACCTCAAATTGCAGTCCCATTAGACGCAATTATAACCCCTACAGGCATACAGGATTTTAGTGTGCCGGTACTCTATACAGTAACAGCTGAGGATGGCACTACAGCTATTTATACGGTAACTACTAAAATTTCAGACAGGGACATTTTAATTGCCCTATATAATGCAAATCCCGAAAATACTTTAGGATGGGATATTACTACTCCAGATACTAGCACCTGGGATGGGGTAATAACCAATGGGGAAGGAAATGTAATAGAATTAAACCTTACAGGGAAAAACATCAGCATTCTTCCTGCCAAAATGGGTCAGCTTGCTCAACTTTCACTTTTAAACTTATTAAATAACAACCTATCTTCCATACCTGCAGAAATGGGGAAGCTCAGTAACCTCACTTATCTGAATCTGGGCAGTAACAACCTATCTTCTTTACCAGTAGAAATATGGCAACTTAACCAGTTAAAAGACTTGACTATATATAATAACGACTTCAGCACAATTCCTGCGGAAATTATACAACTTAAAAATCTGCTTACACTATCACTAAGCAATAACCCTATACCTTCATTGCCCGATGAATTGTGGCAACTTACCCAATTGGAAAGTTTATCGCTTTCCACTACCTCCTTAACTTCAGTTCCTGATGAACTGAGTCAACTTGTAAATTTAACATACCTTAGCCTGGACAATAATAATCTTTCATCAGTACCTATTGAAGAAATAGGTCAACTTTCTAAGTTAACTTATTTAAACCTTGGACATTGTGAGCTTACGCATATCCCTTCAGAAATTCTGTTACTCAACAATCTTGAATCCCTTCAATTGTACAATAATAATTTAACGTCCATACCTGTGGAGATAAGACAACTTACCAATTTAACTTCACTGGCAATTTTTAATAACGACCTGTCATCCTTACCGGTTGAGATAGGTGAACTTACCGGTTTAACTTATTTATCATTATTTAATAATTCGTTAAACTCTGTTCCCGAAGAATTAGGATTGCTTACAAACCTGGAAATTCTGGACTTATTAGAAAACAATTTAACCACTATACCTCAAGTAGTTTGTGATCTGGAAACTGCTCACGGAACAACCATTAAAAAAGATGCATTAGTAACCTGTATGCCTTAAATTATAATACTTATGAAATCAACAAAAAAAATATTTTTCAACCTATTAGTAATATGCCTAGTGATGGCATGTAGTAAAGATGACGATGGTGGCAACACTCCAAACTTAAGTGATGAAAAGCAAATCATATCCTTTCGATTCTTAGCAGGAAGTAATGCTTTATCGGATAATGTAACCGGTACCATTAATAAAAACACAAAAACAATCACTGCAGCAGTACCCTATGGAACTAACACGGGTGTTTTGATTCCTGAAATTGGAATTTCTACCGCGGCTTCCTATTCTCCCGGAGGAGCACAGGATTTTACAGGTCCTGTGATTTATACCGTTACAGCTGAAGATGGTTCTGCGGAAAATTATACAGTAAATGTATCCTTAGAGGAAAATCATGCCAAACAAATTACATCTTTTCAATTGTTAGCAGCTGATAATACTGCACTATCTGAGAACGTAACAGGTATTATCGATGAAACTGAAAAAACAGTTTCTGTTGGCATACCGCATGGAACTGAGCTCACATTATTAATTCCTGATGTTGTGGTCTCTGCTGCCGCATCTTTCTCTCCCGAAGGAGCACAGGATTTCACGGATCCGGTGATTTATACTGTTACAGCAGAAAATGGCACTACAGAAAATTATACTGTGACCGTAACTGTTTCGGAAATGAGTATTCTCACTACTTTATTTAATGAAAACCCGGGTAACACTTTAGGATGGGACCTTACCGCAGACATAAATACCTGGGAAGGGGTCACAACCAATGCGGATGGCAACATAACAGAATTAAATCTGGGGGATAAAAATATTACCTCTATACCAGCAGAAATAAACCAACTTCCCCACTTGAGGAATTTGTGGTTACATAATAATCAACTCACCGCCATTCCACCTGAAATCGGGCAGCTCACAAATTTAGAGCAATTATTTTTAAATGGTAATCAACTTACAGTTGTCCCGGATGAAATCGGGCAACTTACTGATTTATCCTCTTTGGCTTTATCACAAAATCAACTTACAGTTATTCCAGCCGAAATCGGACAGCTTACTAACCTGTATCAATTGTACCTGGATGATAATCAGCTTGCATCTGTTCCATCTGAAATTGGACAACTTGTCAATTTAGAATTTTTACAACTTAATAATAATCAACTAACATCCCTCCCATTGGAAATCGGACAATTAGTAAGTTTACGCAGATTAAATATAAGTGAAAACCAGCTTACTTCCTTACCAACCGAGGTTTGGCAACTTTCTAATTTAGAGTATCTTTTTATAAGAGAAAATTTCCTCACTTCCCTATCAGGAGATGTAGGGGAGCTTACTAGTTTACAACGGCTGCTCATAGATAGTAATCAAATTACCACTATTCCACCTGAGATTGGACAGCTCACAAATTTAGAGTTACTATATATAAACAGAAATGATTTGACTTCTGTACCAGAGGAAATAGGCTTGCTTACAAATCTACAATCTTTAATATTAACAGAAAATAATATAATCTCTATACCACAAGCTGTATGTGACCTTGAAACTGACCATGGTACTACCATTGATAAAGATCCGGGGGTTACATGCCTGTAAATTAAAAATAAATAATCATGAAAACATTAAAATTCTTATTCCAGTTTTTAATAGCGGTGTGCTTTATTTTAGCATGCAGTAAAGATGACGATGGCGGCAATGCACCAACATTAAGCAACGAAAAACAAATCACATCCTTGCAATTCTTAGCAGATGATAATGTTGCTTTATCTGATGATGTAACCGGTACCATTAACGAAAACACAAAAACAATAACAGCAACAGTACCTTATGGCACTAATACGGGTGCTTTGATTCCTGAAATTGGAGTTTCAGCCGGAGCTTCCTTTTCTCCCGGAGGAGCACAGGATTTTACGGGCTCTGTGACTTATACCGTTACAGCGGAAGATGGTTCTACGGAAAATTATACAGTAAATGTAACCTTTGAAGAAAATGAATCAAAACAAATTACATCCTTCCAATTTTTGGCAGCTGATAATACTGCTTTATCTGATGATGTAACCGGTGTTATTAATGAAACTGAAAAAACAATTGTTGTTGAAGTACCACATGGAACTGATGTCTCAGCATTAATTCCTGATGTTGTGGTCTCCACAGCCGCATCTTTCTCTCCTGAAGGAGTACAGGATTTTACAAGCCCGGTGATTTATACGGTTACAGCAGGAAATGGCTCAACAGAAGATTATACAGTAACTATAACCGTAAATGTTTCGGAAGTAAGTATTCTGACTTCATTATTCAATGAAAACCCGGGAAATACTTTAGGATGGGACCTTACTGCAGACATGAGTACCTGGGAAGGGGTTGCAACCAATGCGGAAGGAAATGTAACTTATTTAAACCTACAGGACAAAAATATTAGTTTCATTCCACCTCAAATAAATAGACTCACTGAATTATATGACTTAATACTTAACAACAATCAAATATCTGAAATTCCAGTTGAAATCGGACAGTTAAACAAATTGGCATACCTGGATCTTGCTGTTAATAATTTAACTTCCCTTCCCCCGGAAATAGGTATGTTAACCGAGCTACGTAGCCTAAATTTGCAGGATAACGACTTAACTTCCATTCCTCAGGAAATTGGCTTGTTAACCAATTTAGAATATTTAGGGATTCGAAATAATGACCTTACTTCCCTCCCTGCTGAAATAGGACAATTAACATCAATAGTTACTATTAATGCATCTTTTAACAGCCTTACATCCATTCCTACAGAAATTGGGTCACTTAGCAGCCTTAAAAATTTCAACTTATCACAAAACAGCCTGACTTCTCTACCTGAGGAGATAGGTGAGTTAAGTAATTTAATAAATTTGCAACTTAATTATAACAAGCTTACTTCACTCCCTCCTGAGATCGGTGAACTTACTCAACTTACTTACCTGCCATTAGGAAGTAATGAGTTAACTTCAATTCCAGGCGAAATAGGCCAGCTATCGGGTTTAACAACTTTATTGTTAGAAGGAAATCAATTGACCTCCCTTCCTGAAGAGATTTCACAGCTAACCTCTTTGACATCCGTAGACTTGTATATCAATAATTTTACTTCTGTCCCACCGGTATTGGAATCGTTAACAAGTTTAACTTCTTTAAATTTCTCTATCAATCAAATTACAGAGATACCCGAATGGATTAGTGACCTTTCAGGACTCACATACTTAAACTTTTCGGGGAATAATATCACCTCTGTTCCTGAAGAAATGGGTTTACTTACTAATCTGGAAACCTTAGCGTTAACAGAAAACAATATAACCTCTATACCTCAGACCGTATGTGACCTGGAAACGGACCATGGTACAACCATTGAGATAGATGCAGGAGTCAGTTGTATGCCTTAAATGAAGAAATTACTTCATACTAAGTAATGTTTAAATAGGCCGGGCTTACTGCTTCGGCCTTTTCTCAATATTTTTAAATCATTGTTTTTTGAAAACAAAAATTTATTACCATTTACTGTATGAATAAAAAAATAAAGAACTACGTTAACCTTTTAAAAATTTAAATACTAAATATAAAAACCAAATGAATCTGGTTTCATTCATATATTTGCTTTTGAATAGAATTAACTATACTTTAGGTACCAATTTCTTGAAAAGAAACCCCCTCATATGGTTTAAATATCTGATAACAAAGTTTAATAAATAATGAAGATTATGAAAACGTACAAAGGACTACTATTTATTTTAATGTTCGGGTGCTTTAACTTAGCTAATGCACAATTTTTGAAAAAATTAGGCGAAAAAGCCGAAAAAGCTGCACAACGCACCATCGAAAGACGTGTAGAAAAAAAAGCATCTGAAGAAACAGATGAAGGTATAGATGAAATTTTGGGAGAAAAAAAATCTAAAAAATCTAAAAAATCTAAAAAAAGTAAAAACAAGAAAAGTAACAGCTCATCTTCAGACAATTCTTCTAATGAAATAACTTCTAAAGGAAATAATCAAAGTATTACTACCGGAAGTACTTTTTTTCCGGAAGGTAATATAGTTTTTGAAGAAAATTTTTCAGAAGATATCCAGGGCGATTTCCCTGCCAATTGGGATACTACATCCGGTGGTGAAATCATTCTATTAGAAGACAAAAAAGCACTCCGGCTTTATCCCGATGGGCTTTATATGACCAATACAGGCGAGTTACCGGAAAATTATGCTTTGGAATTTGATTTAACCACAGCTAACCTGGACTATGAATCTCTTGCAGGCTCACTATTTAGACTAGTGTTTGCAAGTGAAAATAAACTTAGTTTGAATATCAATAAACGTGCTCAATTTTCTTTTTCACTTTGGGCAGGTTCATCGCAACCTAATCGAATACATGTTCAAAACTATGGCTCTGAGGTTAAAATAAACAATCATCTTAATTTTAAAATGGTCGAAAGGTTAAATAAAACCACTCATTTTACTTGTGTTGTAAATGGCAAACGATTAAGGGTTTATGTAGACAATGAAAAAGTACTGGATTTGCCTTCTCTTTTACAGGAAGGTGCAGGTAGATATGTACAATTTTATTTAAATGGCACAAATAAGGACTTGAACCATATTGTTGCTATCTCTAATATAAAAGTCACTGAAGAAGGCGAGGATATTAGATCTATGATATTAAAAGGTGGATTTAGTACTACTAAAATATTGTTCGACAGTGGTTCAGCTAAATTAACCTCATCATCCTTCGGGTTTTTGGATAAAGTTGGAAAGGCTTTGGAGAGTGATTCCAGCCTAAAAGTTACGATAATCGGGCATACAGACAGTGACGGTGATACAAATTCAAACCTTGAGCTTTCAAAAAAGAGAGCGGCCTCAGTAAAAACTTATTTAACGTCAAAGTATAAAATTCCAGAAGGAAATTTGAAAACCGACGGGAAAGGTGAAAGTAAACCCGCAGCTGATAATTCTTCTGCTGAAGGCAAGGCAAAAAACAGACGCGTAGAGTTTATTAAAATTTAATTAAAGTAATTATTTACACAACTAATACTTAGTTGTCAGTTATGAAGGCCGGAGCATAAGCTTCGGCTTTTTTATTATATCCCTCAAGCTATAGCTCATTTCCATAAAAAACCCTTTGGATGTTAACCTTACTGCTATTTTCATATTAAACCATTAAAGTAAAACATTAAACTTTAAAAATGGTGAAAACAATAAATATGAATACTCTAAAAAAAAGTATTATGAAAGGACACGTTTTTTTATTACTAATGATTGTTAGCATAACTTTTATGAGCTGTAGCTCTGATGATGACACATCAGATCCTGAACCAGAAGTTTCAATCGACCTTGCTGCTCATGCCATCGAATTTTCTGTTGTGAAAACAAGCGATTTTGAAGGTGTGGTTACTATTAAAGGTATGGTGCAAAACCTGGGAGATGATTTTGTTTCCGGAGAAGGGCAACAAATTATTTATTTATACGAAAGAGCTCTCGGATTATCCAGCGATAATCCCGGAACTTTATTGGCGGAAGAAGCTTTCACAACACTCGATGCAGACGAAACCATTGAAATATCCTTTAGCAAGGCGTGGAGTGCTTCTGTTGAATTTCCGCCGGACTTTATATTAGTTCTTGCATATGATCCCGATATCTATATTGACAGCAATCCACATAACGATGACAGTAATTCGGAAAATAATATTTTGAGCGTAAATGGAAGTCTTATCAATGATGAGTTCTAAAAATTAAATCTATTTATTTAAAGCCGGGAGTTATTCCCGGCTTTTTAATTAAAAAAACTTCATATGTTAACCTTTTTTAATTCTGCTTATTAAAAAAGAAAATCAAATTAATATGAAATCTTTAAAATCAATAATAATACTGATAGTTATAACGACTATGTCCTGTAGCAATGACGATGATGGTGTTACTGCACCCACACTAAACAATGAAAAGCAAATTACAAGCTTCAGCTTTTTAGCAGCTGAAAATTCTGCTTTATCTGATGACATTACAGCAACAATTGATGAAACAACACAAACTATTACTGCAGATGTGCCAAATGGTACTGATGTAACAGCATTAAGTCCCGACATCGAAATTTCAGCAGAAGCTTCTTTTTCTCCCGAAGGAGAGCAGGATTTTACCAATCCGGTAGTATATACTGTGACTGCTGAAGATGGCACTACTGTTGATTATACAGTGAGTATCACTGTTGCATTGTCTGAAATAGAAGTTCTGACAGCACTTTATGAGGCAAACCCATCTAACACATTGGGTTGGGATTTGACCTCAACCGATATAAGTACCTGGGATGGGGTCTTAGCTAATGGCGATGGCGTGTATGGTTTAAATCTTACAAGCAAAAATATAACTGTAATCCCTGAAGAAATTAGATTTCTGACAAGGTTAAAAATGCTTTCCCTTGATGATAATAACCTAACTAGTGTGCCTCCGGCAATAGAGCAACTCAATGGGCTAACCTATTTATCCTTAAGACAAAACCTGCTTACTGATTTACCCGAAGGAATAGCCGGGCTTTCCAATTTAACGCACTTATTTTTGGAAGCTAACCAGTTTACTGATCTTCCCACAGAAATTACAGAGCTTTCGGAGTTAACCCGTCTATACATTTCTGATAACCAACTTACTGATTTACCCGTGGAAATAGCAGGTCTTTCCAATTTAACTTATTTACATTTGGATAATAACCAGTTTACTAACTTCCCCAATGTAATAACTCAACTTACCGAACTTACAAATTTGGAATTGAGCAACAATCAACTAAACAATATTCCCGAAGATATAGCTGATCTCATCAATTTGGTTTCCTTCAGAATAGACATGAATGAGCTTACGGAAATTCCTGTAGTAATTGGACAACTAACCAATTTAACTCATTTGCATTTACAAGATAATTCCCTTACTTCCATCCCGCAAGAGGTATGTGATTTAATAACAGACCAAGGTACTCTGATATATAGTGATCCGGGATTGAATTGCGGAGAACAACCTATTGTAGTTGTTCCGGTTATTAGGTAAATCATTTTTTCAGAATTAAACCTATATGTGATTAAAAATTTAATATTTTGAAAACCGAATTATAAATAATTTCAATTACATTTAAAAAACAATTTCTCTCTTATGAAAAAAATATTAATACTAATTTTCACCGTTTTGTTTTCAACATCGGGTATGACAGGGCAGACATGCAGCAAATACTACCCGCTTAAAGAGGGTGTCAAATTTCAGATCACAACATATGATAAAAAAGACAGGCCCAGTGCCGTTATAAACTATGAAGTAAAGGAATTTGATGGTACCAAAGCACTCATGGCTACCGAAGTATTTGATGACAAGGACAGATTTGTATTTTCCTCAGATTACGATATTTCATGTATCGGAAATGGAATTTCCATTGATTTTAAATCCATGATGAGTCCGGATCTTTTTAAACAATATAGTGAAATGGAAATTGATATGGACGGTACTGATATTCAGATACCAAATAATCTGGAAGCAGGCCAGGAATTACCGGATGCCAATATGGATATGACTATAAAAATGGGGCCAATGAACATGAATATGTCTATAAATATGGTGAACAGGGTTGTTGAAGGCAAGGAATCAATTACTACCCCTGCCGGCACCTTTAACTGTGTGGTGATATCTTATGAAACAGAAATGAAAATGGGTGCAACAAGAACAGGAACATCCAAACAATGGCTTGCCGAAGGTGTTGGCATGGTAAAACATGAGGATTATAATAAAAGTGGAAAACTCGTAAGCTCTTCTTTACTTACATCATATTCAGAATAATTTACAAAATATATTTAAAGCCGGGGCTTGTTTTATAGGCTTCGGCTTTCTTTTTGTTAACCTTGTTGTTTTTTAAACACTAAACAGTAATCTGTTATCTAAGTTTCACCAAATGGTTAAAGTCGAGGTCTAGCCTTCGGGGATTTTAGTGTTATTTTTATTTCTTAAATTTAAGTACCAATTCTTATTGTATGCTGAAATATATATGGTTTATTTTTATTATTCCTATCTATGGTTTTACACAAAACCTCACTATATATGATTCAGTGGCAACATATAGAAACCACAAAGCATTCAATAATTCTATATATAACAACAGGGTTCTGGCCAAAAAACATTTAGACAGCCTGTATGAAATTACAAAAAGAAATAATTTTCGAAAATCATTATATTTTTATCATCAGGATGCGGGGTATTACTTCTTTACTGCCCATGAAATGGACTCATCCAAATCAAATTATGAATCAGCTCTTAATGTTGCCAAGAAACTCAATTTGCCTTATGAAATGGTTGACAGTAAAATATGGCTTGCTAACCATGAATATTTTGAGAGAAATTTTAAGAAAGCGAAATCCTTATATGAAGATATACTTTTAGCATCAAAAAAAATACATTATTCTGAAGGTATAGCCAATGCTTATTTTGGCCTTTCGGCCATAGAAACCGATCAAAAAAAAATACTGGAATTACTCATCAAAATAGATTCACTTTATAGAGAGAAAAAAATTTTAAGCCCTGTTCTTGCTAACTCATACGAAAAAATCGGAAATATCTACCTTCATTCCTATAAGAATACTAAAACTGCCATTGAATATTTTAAAAAAGCACTTGAAGTATCTAAAAAAACCAATTATCATTACGGAATTACTCAATTTTACCAGTTATTAGGTGAAATTGCTTTAGAAGAAAAATCGTATAAAGATGCCCAGCATTATTTTAATGCATTTTATAATGAAAGTGTACAGAGAAAAGACACTTTAAATCAAATGTATGCACTGACAAAATTGGCCGGCGTAGATATAGAAATTCAAAAATGGAGAGAAGCTGAAAAAAACTTAAAAACCGCTATTAATTTTTATCATAAAACTAAAAATGAAATTTCATTAGCTAATGCCCATCTTACCTTATCCAGATTATATATTCAAGAAAATAAACCAAAAGAAGCTGAAAAATATTTAAATTATGCCACTTCTTTTCACAATAGCCTTGATACTTTAAATTTTAAAATTAAACTCCTTAAAACAACTGTAAACTATCTTGAATTAGTCAATAATTATAAACTGGCTTTGAAAAAGCAAAAAGAGCTGGATAGCCTCCAAAACATTCAGCTGGAAAAGAGAAACGGAGAAAGCTTTTTAGAACTTGAACAAAAATACAGGACACAGCAAAAAGAGCAACAAATCTCTTTATTAACAGCAAAAAATGAACTTATAGATAAACAAAAAACTAATGAAAGAAATCTTTTTATAGCAGGTGTTATAATTTTGGGATTTATTTCGGTGGGACTTTATCTATTATATCAGAATAAAAGAAAAACGCATCAAAAATTAAAAGAATTAAGTGTTTTAAAATCTAACTTTTTTGCGAATATTTCACATGAATTCCGCACTCCGTTAACTTTAATTTCCAGCCCTATCCAGCAACACCTGGAAAAGAAAAACCTTGATGAAAAAGAGCGTACCGATCTGAAAATGGTTTTAAGGAATAATGAAAGGCTTTTACAACTGGTTGATCAGCTGTTGGATTTGTCTAAAATTGAAGCGGGCAACCTGCAGCTTAGTGTAGAGAAAAGTGCTGCGCTCATTTTCATCAGCACATTAGCTGATTCTTTTGTGTATGAAACTGAGAAAAAAAATATAACCTATCAGGTAAACATACCAACTTCATTAGAAAATGTATGGTTTGATAAAGATGTTATTGAAAAAATAGTGGTGAACCTTTTATCAAATGCTATAAAATATAGCCCGGAACAAGGCACAGTAATATTCAATGCTCATATTGATCAAAATCATCTGCATATTGAAGTAAAAAACACAGGGAAAGGCATGAAGCAGGAAACCCTTGAAAAAATATTTACACGTTTTTACCAGGAAGATAAACACCAGGAGGGATCCGGCATAGGATTATCCCTTGTAAAAGAACTGGCCATACTTCACAAAGGAAATATTGAAGTACAGAGTAAGCCCAATGAATGGACAACATTTTATGTTACTATTCCTGTTCATAAGGATAATTATTACGCATCTGAAATAAATCAGGAAGACCCGGCTTTAAACAAACCCATCAATCAAATTCACCCGGAACAAGAAGTTACAACTGATGTTGAACTTCCCGAAAATGAATTACCCTTACTATTAATTGTAGAAGACAATTTTGAAGTACAATCCTTACTCATTCATATTTTTAATAAAAAATATAACATAATTAAGGCTAAAAATGGTGAAGAAGGCATTAACCTGGCATTAAAACATATACCCGACATTATTGTCTCTGATGTAATGATGCCCGGAACCAATGGCATTACATTAACAACATTTTTAAAAAATGATGAGAAAACAAGCCATATCCCAATAATACTCCTTACAGCCAAAACCGGAGAAGAAAATGAACTTACTGGTATAGAAACCGGCGCAGATGCTTATATAACTAAACCCTTCAATAATAAAATATTAATTTCAAAAGTGGCAAAACTTATTGAATCACGAAATAAATTAAGAGAGCGTTACAGTAAAGAGGTTATTTTAAAGCCAAATAACAGGGCTGTTAAAAACATTGATGAAAGGTTCTTACAAAAAATAACAAAAAAATATCAGATGAGAAATTAACTGAGTCTTCTTTTACTGCCGAAGAGTTCGGAAAGGCTCTTGGTATGAGCCGAATGCAACTGCACAGAAAATTAAAAGCCTTAACCGGGCTTACCACATCTGAATTTATAAGGTCACAAAGATTAATATTGGCTGCAGAATTACTAAGAAATTCCGACATTAGTGTCTCACAAGTAGGATATTCTGTAGGTTTTAATAATTCTTCTTACTTTGCTAAATGCTTTAAAGAAATATATAACTGTTCCCCTTCAGAATTCACAAAAAACACCTGAAAATCCTTCCCTGGGCAAGGTGTTTTATCCATATTTCAATCATGTTACATATTTTATTGCTTCTGTTACATAAGTGGCATCTTGTAAGCCCTGTGTATCATAGATTTACTATTCAATTGTAAATGTTGCCCTGTAAGTCAACATCATGTTAATCTTTCATAACCAATAATTATATGAAAATTAATTATTTTAAAATATTTAAAGAAATTGCATTCATTGTATTATCTCTTGTATGGGTATTTACCGGATGCAAATCAGAGAATAGTAAATCTGCTTCTGTTACAGATACTATCTGGCGCCTTAATATTAAAAATAGTAATGAAGTTAAAAATGAAACCATCAATGATGGAAAAAGGCTTACCCGGGCTACTTTAGAATCTTACCTTCCTGAATCCATAGGAACCCTTAAAAAAAACAATGAACCACAATTAAAAACATCAAAAAAAGATAGAAAGACTGGTGGAATACACCACAAATTAAGCCAGACTTACCGGGAAAATTCCAATGCCATTACCATAGAAATAACCGACTATGCTGATGACCAGGCTCATATAAATCAAATTATGGAAAACAAGGTTAGGGAAACCTTTACAGAAGGTACAGGTTTTAGTAATAAAACATACAAAAACAATGAAGGGTGGTATATTACTGAAAATGAATTATATCGTGGGGAGGTGGATGATCGAATTACAACAAGCAGTGATTTGAGTATAGTAACACCACGATTTAGTGTTTTTCTAAAAGCAGTACCCACTACAGGGCAATCGGCTCCTGATACCGGTTATTTATTAAATGTATTTAACAAAACACAACTCCCTAAATTATTTGATTTACCTGTACCCATGGGTGAAGTTAAACACAAGGAGGGCAACTCCGGCCGTCTATTGGTAAACTGTGATGAAATATTACCTGAAAATATAGTAAAAAAGAGGTGCAAAATAAGCGCTGTTGAGGTTAAAACCACGTCTTTTGAAGGAGAAAATAATTGCAACCGCTATTATAGATATCCGGGTTCATCCAGTAACCCCACTTTTCTCCTTACACAATATACTAATGAAGATACTGGCAAAAAAGCTGTAACAGTAAAAATCAACGATAAAAACCTTAATACCCAAGCCATATATAATTTAGGCCAGGCTGCTGTATTAGTTGAGGTAGGAGAAGATTTATATATGAGTATTGCTCATAAAAATTACCTCATTGAATTACGCTCTTTTAAAAAAGTATGGAATAAAGATGAAAAATGCTGTGTTTGTCACTCAAAAGAAGAACTAATAACGATTGCAAAAGATGTCATAACACGTTTGTAATTTTAAATAAAAATCTATGAAAATTTTCAAAATCACACTATCCACACTTGTCCTGGCACTGCTTTTTATATCGTGTAGCAGCGACGACGATGAAGTTACAAATCCAAGTAACAACGATGATGAAGTTACAAATCCACCAGAAGTAACATTGAGTAATGAAAAACAAATAACAGGCTTTCAGTTTTTATTAAGTGAAAACCCAATTAGTATGAATGTTCTGGCAGAGATTAATGAAGAAACTGAAAGTATTTTTGCCATACTCCCGGGAAATTCATTAAAAACAGCCCTCATTCCGCAAGTAAGTACTTCAGCCGAAGCAACTTTAAGCCCGGAAGGGATTCAAAATTTCTCAAATCCGGTCACCTATACAGTTACTGCAGAAGATGGTTCTACAAAAACATATGAAGTTACAGTTGTTACTGAAAAAGATGCCTTGGCAGCCATCCATGAAGCTAATCCGGGCAATTCACTTGGATGGGATTTAGATGATCCCGATTTAAGTAATTGGGAGGGCGTAACATTAAATAACGGGGTCATCGTAGATTTACTCATACATAATTCACTATTAACACATATTCCCCCGGAAATAGGGCACTTTAGAAACCTAACAGACCTGGGAATACATATGAATGATTTTGCAAGCATACCTCCTGAAATAGGACAACTTAAACAACTGGTAAAATTATCTGTAGGACTTAATGGTAATTTAAATTCAGTACCACCTGAAATAGGGCAACTCGAAAATTTAGAAGTATTACATCTTGACAATAATTCTTCATTAACATCCTTACCTGTCGAAATTGGTCAACTAACAAAACTTACCAATTTGTATATAAACGGTAATGGTTTTGCAACCATTCCACAGGAGATATGCAATTTGGAAATTAACCATGGTACAGAAATTTTTATAGAAGCAGATATAACCTGTGAATAAAACTATATCCAAATGAAAACTTTTAAAATAATTATATTCAGCTTTTGTGCTTTTTGCTTAAATACTTCCTGTAGTAATGACGATGATGGCTCATCAAATACAGTTGATACGCAATATGAAGTAATGCTGGCATTTCATAACGCAAACCCGGATATGAGTACAGTCTCATGGAACCCCAACGAAACTGACGTAGCTCTTTGGTCTGGCGTTACCATAGATAGCGACGGTCATATAACCGGAATTACTTTAATAGGTCCCAGCGGCACACCAGGAACAGTATATTTCCGGGTGATCCCCCCTGAGGTTGCACAGCTGGAATATCTTACCGAATTGGTATTAATGAACAATGAAATTTCATCAGTTCCTGAAGAAATCGCTCAGTTAAGCAATTTAACATTACTCGACCTGCGTGGTAATAATATATCAACTATTCCACAAGCCGTTTGTAATATGGAAACCGATTATGGAACCAGTATTCAAATTGATGCAGAAGTTACCTGTGAATAAACCCTAAAACAATTAAAATGAAAAAATTTAAAATAATTATATTCAGTCTTTGTGCTACGTGTTTAAGTATTTCCTGTAGTAATGACGATGACAGCCCAGCTCCAATCAATGATTTAAGTGATGAGAAAATGATTACGTCCTTCACTTTTGATACGGAATCGAATCCGGAATTAACATCACAAATAGATTTAAATATTAATGAAGACGATAAGTCTATAAGTGTCATTATACCAAACTGGATAGACAGGTCAGAACTAACCCCACAAATTGAAATTTCCGAAGGGGCTACTGTATCTCCTGAAGGGGCTAGGGATTTTACCTTTCCCGTTGAATATAGCGTGACTGCTGAGGACGGAACAACTGTAGCTTACACAGTTGATGTGCTATTACAACTATCTGAAAAAGAAGTTCTCGAGGAAATAATACGGTTAAATCCTGAAAACACACTCGGCTGGAATCCCGAAAACGTAGATTTAAGTACCTGGGATGGTATAATATTAGATACCGATGATAATGTAAGCAGGTTGCTCATTGAAGAAACTAATTTAGATATTATTCCAAGAGAAATTTATCAGTTAGCCCATCTTGAAATTCTCAATCTTCAAACAAACAACCTGGAAATTCTTCCACACGAAATCGGCATGCTTTCAAATATGACTGTTTTAAGGATCTATGACAACAATCTTACAGAACTTCCGGAAGAAATTGCAAATCTGGAAAACCTGGAAAGTTTATCAGCATCTGAGAATAACTTAAATGAATTACCTGTTGGTTTCGGGTCTTTAACTAAACTTGATTATTTATCCATAGGCGAAAATAATATATCATCATTACCTGAAGATTTTGGTAATTTATCGGCGTTAACAGAACTTCGTATGGGTGGAAACAATTTTAGTGTTTTTCCTATAGAAATCACACAATTGACCAACATAGATTTACTCTGGTTCTCAGGTAATAACCTTTCAGCTATCCCGGATGAAATCAGTCAGATGACAAGTCTGGAATATTTAATGCTTGCCGGCAATAGTTTTACAGAAATACCTGAATCGCTGAGTAATGTGCCAAATCTTGCTACCCTGGTTTTAACAGGCAATCAAATTGAAGAAATTCCGGCCTACATTAACAATTTCCCGTCTTTGGAAGAATTGGGTTTGTGGGGCAATCAAATATCCGAATTACCGGATCAACTTTGGACAATGAGCAATCTGACAAAATTAGATATGAATGGAAATCTACTTACCTCCATTCCTCTTGAAATTTGAAACATGACTCAGCTTACGTGGCTTAGTTTTCAGAATAACAATCTCGCCTCTGTACCAGAAGAAATGGGTCAGTTAACCAACCTTCTGACATTGAATATCAGTGAGAACAATTTAACAAGCATTCCCCAGGAAATATGTGACCTTGAAACTTTACATGGCGCCAATATAATTATTGAAGATACTGTCACTTGTGACTAAAGAAGGGATCTAATAATATATTCTCAAGCCTGTTTTTTATATATTTCAAAATTGAAAAAGCCGAAGCATAACTTCGGCTTTTTTATTACTTAATTTAAATAAATAAACTTCTTTTTTTATTTTAGTATTATTTTCATATGAAACAATAAAACTAACTCTGAAATTATGAAAACAACAAACTTTATTAAATTCCTATTTGCTTTCATCATAATAACTTCATGCTCAAAAGATGATGGGGAGCAGGGAATTCAAGGAGAACAAGGGCCTCGTGGCGAACAAGGCCCGCAAGGGGAACAGGGGGAACAAGGCCCGCAAGGGGAACAGGGTGAACAGGGTCCGCAAGGTGAGCAGGGTCCTCAGGGTGAACCCGGAACTGTTAATATATTGTACAGTGAATGGATGGATCAGGATTGGAATTTTACAGACGGTACCACTTTAAAAACCATGGAGGTAGATGCCGAAAATGTGACCGAAAGTTTTCTTGAAGATGGAGGAATTGTACTGGGCTTTTTCAGATACCAGGAAAATCTTCACTTTCAGTTACCTTATCAGAATTTTACCTCAAATAATATCCGCAGATTCTATCCTGTCTATTTATCAGGTGAAGGTCGTGTACGTTTTAGCATAGAAAGTACTGACGGTACTGCCTTAACCGATGACGAAGTAAACGGACCCCTTGTTGACGGGATCAATGCGCAATACAAATATGTTCTTATTCCCGGGGGTACTCCAATAACAGCATCTAAAAGTGCTACAGCATGGAATCAATTATCGTATAAAGAAGTTTGCAAAGCTCTTAATATACCCGAATAATAATTAATGTTTTAAAGAAAACCGGGAAGCACTTCATTACTTAGCTGGTATTCAAAAAATTTTCATACAAACGTTTAAAGCCGGGGCTTATTTTAAGATTCGGCTTTTTTATTACATATTATTAATGGCTACATAAATAAACTTCTATGTTAACCTTACCGTTATTTTCATATTAAACAATTAAACTAAAATATTAAATTTTAAAAATTATGAAAACAACAAACTTTATTAAGGTAGCAATATGTTTATTTGCCTTCATCACAATAACTTCATGTTCAAAAGATGATGGGGAGCAGGGGGAACAAGGAATTCAAGGAGAACAAGGCCCTCAGGGAGAGCAAGGAATTCAAGGCGAGCAGGGAATTCAGGGTGAACAAGGCCCGCAAGGAGAACAAGGGGAACAAGGCCCACAAGGTGAACAGGGTATCCAGGGAGAACAAGGGGAGCCCGGAACTGTTAATATATTGTATAGCGAATGGATGGACCAGGTTTGGAATTTTGCCGATTCCGCCAATTACAAAACCATGTTAGTAAATGATGAGAATTTAAACGACGATTTTCTGGAAAATGGAGGAATTGTTTTAGGGTTTTTCCGCTACCAGGATAATGTTCCCTATACCCTACCTTACCAGAGTTTTTCAGCAAACACTATCCGAACATGTTACCCGGTTCATTTTTCAGATGGGGGCAATGTTCGTTTCAACATAGAAAGTACTGACGGTACTGCCTTAACTGACAATGATGTGAATGGTTCAGGTGCAGGAATAAATGCACAATATAAATATGTCCTTATTCCCGGTGGCACTCCATTAACAGCATCTAAAAATTCTACAGCATGGAAGCAGTTATCGTATAAAGAAGTTTGTAAAGCCCTTAATATACCTGAATAATAGTTAAAAAAGTACAATAAATACATATCATGAAAAAAGCAAAGATCCTGTTTTCGGTTATACCTACAGTATGTATATTTATTGCATGCAGTAGTGATGATGATGGCGGCAGCAACACTATTTTAAGTACAGAAAAACAAATAATAAGTTTTCAATTTTTAGCAGCTGATAACACATATTTAACCTCTAACATCTCCGCAATTGTTAATGAAAGTGCCAAAACTATAACTGCTACAGTACCTAATGGAACAGATGTCACAAATTTAATCCCTGAAATTGATATCTCTGAGGGAGCAACAATAACCCCCATGGGAGAACAAAATTTCACAGACCCTGTAACTTATATGGTAACGGCTGAAGATGAATCAACCGCTATTTATACAGCAACAGTTTCAATAGCTATGGCAGAAAAAGATATTTTAACTGCCATTTTAGATGGTAACCCGGGCCATACACTGGATTGGGATACGACAACAGACATTAGTACCTGGAGTGGGGTAACTACAAATAGCGACGGTGAAGTTACAGCATTACACTTATACAATAAAAATTTAACAACACTACCTGTTGAAATAGGAGGACTGGTAAGGCTGCAATCTCTGAATGCAGCTAATAACTCACTGGAGACACTTCCTGAAGTGATTGGCAATCTTACGGAATTAACGGACTTATATATACCAGGCAATCAAATAGATGAGATTCCATCTGAAATTGGCCTGTTAACCAATTTACAATCTTTAACACTCAATAACAATGGCTTAACGTCTCTTCCTCCGGAAATAGGGGAGCTTACTAATTTAATTTTTTTAGCTTTAGGCACTAATAACTTAACAAGTCTGCCTTCTGAAATTACTGAACTAATAAATCTGGAAGGATTAGAAGTCGGCGGAAATCCATTGGAATCTATTCCTGAAGAAATCTGGCAACTTGTAAATTTAAAAGAATTACAAATTTCTAATGCTCAACTCACCAGCATACCTGAAGAAATCGGGCTACTTTCTAAGTTAGAAGCCCTGAGGCTAGGCAATAATCAAATTGCATCTTTTCCAGCAGAAATAGGACAACTTACTGAGTTAACCGAACTATATATGAATAATAATTTACTAACGGTATTGCCATCTAATGTTGGCAATCTTGAAAACCTGGAACACCTTTACCTGGAACATAATTTACTTGAATCTATACCGGTAGAAATTGGAAATCTTACTAATTTAGGGGCTATTTATATAAATAATAATTCCCTTACAGAAATCCCTCAGGCCGTATGCGATTTGAATACAGATCATGGAACTTATATATTCAGGGATCCCGGGTTAAATTGTGGAACAGAGTATATAGAATAATTTATTTACAAGTAAGGGGAGGGCTTTTCTTTTCCTTCCCTTACTTATATGAAAGTTGTATAGCAAATTCTACACTTCAGCTTTTTGATGCTTTGGTTCAGCTTCAAATAATGCTGAAAAGTGATGAAGTAATTTTTCTTTTACCTCTTCAACGGAAATTTCAATTTTCCCTAATTCCACATTTAAAGAAGTTACTGCCTTACCTCGTATACCACAGGGTACAATATTATCAAAATACCCAAGGTCTGTATTAACATTTAAGGCAAAACCATGCATGGTTACCCAACGTGAAGCACGAACACCCATTGCACATATTTTTCTTGCAAAAGGAGTTCCTACATCCAGCCAAACCCCGGTTTCTCCCTCACTTCTGCTTGCTTTTAGACCGTAATCGGCTAACGTAAGAATAATAACTTCCTCTAAAAACCGCAGGTATTTATGAATGTCGGTAAAAAAATTATCCAGGTCCAGTATAGGATAGCCCACAATTTGTCCGGGTCCGTGATATGTAATATCCCCTCCCCGGTTTGTTTTATAAAAAGTAGCATTTTTCGCAATCAATTGATCCTCATTAAGTAACATGTTCTCAGCCTGGCCACTTTTTCCAAGGGTATACACATGAGGGTGTTCAACAAATAAAAAATAATTAGGGGTTGTAAGTTTTGTATTTTCCCTACGATTTTTAATTTTTATATCCAGTATACCTTTAAAAAGCTGTTCCTGGTAATCCCAGGCTTCTTTGTAGTCCTTAAGGCCTAAATCCTGTATCTCTACCTTTTTATTCATAGGTACAAAGATACGCAGATTTTGATTATTCTATAAACCCAGATTCATCTAAAACATTTGACTCAACTTTGCAAGAATATCCATTCCATGCCTGTATTTAGCATATAAAACGAATAAAATAGCAAGAGCAATTACGAAACTAATGTACAGTCCTCTAGTCCTGTTTGCAGATATTGTCTTTCCTGCCAAAAGGTATGTTTTTGAAGCTTTCCCAACCCATTTTCCCAAAAAACTGACTATAGGGACAAAAATCAATAAAGTAATCAACATCCCAATTGCAACGGACTGATAAGTAGGTTCTGCATAGTAAGATTTGAGAATCTTTAAAATATATTCGTTTAACAAGGAAGCACTTAAAATAGATATGATAAGCGCAGCATACCTGGTTTGTTTTCTGATGTTCATTTTAGGACTATTACTTGATAAATATACAATGAAATTTGAAGAAGCGATATAACCCCTTTAATTTTCACCCCTCATAGACATTTTTTTTAAGATTACAATTATAATTTTTTGAGATATTTTCTACCTGCTTTTATAATTACTTTCAATCAAAATGAAATAATGTATGCAAACGCAGGAAAAACAGAAAAAACAAACAAAAAAGTCCAAACCGGGAACACGGACCAAGCAGAAAAAAGATGAAGGTATGGGAGCTATTCCATCCAAAAACGGAACTACCTTTCGTGTCTGGGCCCCTAATGCCGATAAAGTATCAGTAATTGGAGATTTTAATACGTGGGATAAGGATAAAAATTACCTTGAACCCGAAGATAACGGATATTGGTCCGTATATATACCCAAAGCTAAAACAGGCCAGGAATACAAGTATTTAATTTACAATGGGGATCAAAAACTCTTTAAAAATGATCCTTATGCTCAAAAATTAACGATGGACCTCAAGAACTCTGTTATATTCAATCCTGAATTTAAATGGGATGATAAGGATTTTAAAATTACAGATTTAAACAAACTCATTATTTATGAGTTACATGTGGGCACTTTTTTCAGACCCGAAGATAGTGAAGTAGGAAAATTTTCTGATGTAGCAAGTCGGCTTAAATATCTAAAAGCACTTGGCATAAATGCCATAGAAGTAATGCCAGTCTCCGAGTTTCCGGGTGAAGTATCCTGGGGGTATAACCTCTCCTACCCGTTTGCCATAGAAAATGATTACGGTGGCCCGGAAGGTTTTGCCAATCTGGTAAACGCTGCCCATAAACTCGGGATTGCGGTTATTGTAGATGTGGTTTTTAATCATTTTGGCCCTTCTGAGCTCGATTTATGGAAATTTGACGGTTGGTCCGAAAACGATAAAGGAGGTATTTATTTTTATAATGATGACAGGGCCTGGACCCCATGGGGAGAAACCCGTCCTGATTATGGAAGGCCGGAAGTGAGGCGATATATCCGGGACTATGCTTTTATGTGGTTGGAGAAGTACCACTGTGATGGCCTCAGGATAGATGGCACCTGCTTTATAAGGGATATAGAAGGATGCTTTGGAGATAAAAAAGCTATTGAAGAAGGTATTTCTTTAATGAAAGAAATAAATGCTGAAATAAACTCTAAATATCCCGGCAAATTTATTATAGCTGAAGACCTTCAGGGAGAAACAATGATCACAGAGTCTCTTGACAATGGCGGAATCGGATTCAATGCACAATGGGATCATCATTTTGTACACACGGTTAGGCATGTATTAAAACAAGTAAACGATAACGACCGCAATATACAAACCCTCATAGATGCATTGAAATTTAAATATGGTATAGATGTCTATAACCGGATAATATACTGCGAATCTCATGATGAAGTAAATAATGGAAAATCGCGCTTGCCGGAAGAGGTACAACCCGGAGAAGCCGACAGCCACTTTGCTAAAAAAAGAGCAACCATGGGAGCTGTTCTTACATTCACAGCTCCCGGTATCCCTATGATTTTTCAGGGACAGGAGTTTTTATCGGACAAGTATTTTAAAGATGATGAAGAAATGGATTGGGAAAAATTTTCCCAGTTTAAGGGAATTACCAGGTTATTTAAAGACCTTATACGCTTCAGGACTTCAGATGAAGATGAGTTTGCGCCCCTTAGAGGCCAGGATATTCATTTTTTACATGTAAATCAGCATAACAAAGTATTAATTTACGAAAGAACTCATCAGGACCATTTAAATAACAAACTCATTGTGGTTATAAATCTGTCTCATAAGCAGTTTAACAATTATACAGCAGGTGTGCCAGCCGGAGGTGAATGGAAAATGGTTTTTAACAGTTCATCAAAAGAATATGACCCCACGTACGAAGATCCCGATGTAAACGATTTTAATGCAGAAGAAAAACCACATGAAAATCATAATTTTTCCGGGTCTTTTACCTTACCCGCTTACACAGCATTGATATTTACAAACAAACAAGGGTAGAATTGTAAAAAACAGTAAGTAAATTGAGCCTGGGAGTGTGAGTTGTTATTTCTCCAACTCTACTTCCAGGTTTAAAATTTCCGGGTTTTTTAAATATTCAAGAAACGATATTTCCAATTTAAAACTCTTCTTATCGGCACTAAATAGTGCATTTTCATTTGAAACGGATTTAATTGGTTTTGGAAAGTGATAATTTAAAACATAACTGGATGATGCAAACATCATTTCTGCTTCACCAATACTATCTAAAGCCTGTTGATGCAACTCGCTATCTACTATTATGGCCTTTCTTTTAAAAATTCCATTTTTAAAAGAATATTCCATTTCTGTAGCCGTTTTATCTCCAAATGCAGAAAACGGATTATATTCATCCTCTTCACCTTTTCCTAAAGAAAAAGCCTTACTCATAGCTGCCATTACATCCTGAAGTTCACCAACATTTTTAAAATCAGTAAACATGTCAACCTTCATTTCCTGGGTTGCTGGATCAACTTTCGTATGCATTGTGAAACTTTCAAGCGATTTTAATGATTCCTGTTCTTCCAAAGATAGTTGGGCTATGCTGTCCTTTTTCGCTTTCAAAAACTCTTTAAATACAATGGAAGAATCTATAGTTTTCTCTAAATCATTAGGAGAACCACTCATTTTCATCATCTCAGACCCGTCAAAAACCAATGACATTTTACCGGTGCCATCATCATTAATATATAAATTTTCTGAAAATTGACAGCCAGTAAGCAATATACTGACACTTAAAAATAAAAAATAAAGTTTTTTCATTGCCAGATGGTTACTTAGGGTTATTTAAAATTATTAAAGCAGCTATAACGCCAGGAACCCAGCCACATAACCACAAAATAAAAACGATAACTATTGATCCGCACCCTTTATCTATAACTGCCAATGGCGGACAAATTATTGACAGTAAAACTCTCCAAATGCTCATTTATTTAATTGAATGGTGAATACCCGATGAGACGAAGATATTCTTTTTTTGTTACAGTATAAATATATTGATTAAAATTATATCCCCATTATTACCTTCAAAAACTATAAGCAAATCGCGACCTTTAAAACACATAAAAAACACCTGCTCGAAAAAGGATTTAATGCAAGTATGGCCTTTTTCAGAATTAGCAACAATGCTACCGTTAAATTATAGAATTGTAATTATCTTTGCAGCTTTAAAATGGGTTTTTAACGATTATATTTAACCATGCAACTTTCAGAACAGGAAATAATTAGAAGGCAAAAACTAGAGAAACTTCGCGAATCAGGCATCGATCCATATCCGGCTGCCCTATATCCGGTTACCCATACTTCAAAAAACATAAAAGAAAATTTTGAAGAAGGTAAAAAAGTTGTTATTGCCGGCCGGCTAATGTCCCGAAGAATCCAGGGAAGTGCTTCATTTGCTGAGTTGCAGGATAGCCAGGGTAGAATCCAGGTATATTTTAACAGGGATGAGATTTGTACGGGTGAGGATAAAAGCAAATACAATGAAATTTATAAAAAATTGCTAGATATAGGCGATTTTATAGGTATTGAAGGCGACCTGTTTGTTACAAAGGTGGGGGAAAAAACCGTCATGGTAAAAGATTTCACCCTTTTGAGCAAAACTTTGCGTCCGCTACCATTGCCTAAAGCAGATAGTGAAGGTAATTTACACGACGAGTTTAATGATCCCGAGCAACGCTATCGCATGCGCTATGTAGACTTAGTTGTGAATCCGAAAGTAAAAGAAGTTTTTTCCAAGCGGACAAAACTTTTTAATGCCATGCGTGAATTTTTTAACGATAAAGGATATTTTGAAGTTGAAACCCCTGTTTTACAACCCATACCGGGCGGTGCAGCGGCAAGACCTTTTATAACCCATCATAATTCATTAGATATCCCATTGTACATGCGTATTGCAAATGAATTATATTTAAAAAGATTGATAGTTGGTGGTTTTGATGGCGTTTATGAGTTCTCTAAAAATTTCCGGAATGAGGGAATGGACAGAACCCACAACCCTGAATTTACTGCCATGGAAATATATGTGGCTTATAAAGATTACCATTGGATGATGGAGTTCACAGAAAATCTGCTCGAACATTGTGCCCTGGCAGTTAATAGTACAACAAAAGCCACGTTCGGCCAACATGAAATAGATTTTAAAGCACCTTACCCACGGGTTACCATGACCGATGCCATTAAAAAATTCACCAACTTTGACATTAGTGGCAAAAGCGAAGATGAAATTCGCGAAGCAGCCAAAAAAATGGGTGTTGCAGTTGATGATACTATGGGTAAAGGGAAACTCATTGACGAAATTTTTGGTGAAAAATGTGAAGGTAATTTTATCCAGCCAACATTCATAACCGATTACCCGAGAGAAATGAGTCCGCTTTGTAAAGAGCACCGAGACAATCCTGAACTTACAGAACGTTTTGAACTCATGGTTTGCGGTAAGGAAGTTGCCAATGCTTACTCAGAATTAAATGACCCTATAGACCAGCGTAACCGATTTGAAGAACAACTTGCGCTCTCAGAAAAAGGTGATGATGAAGCCATGTTTATAGATAATGACTTTTTACGTGCTTTGGAATATGGAATGCCTCCAACTTCCGGACTGGGAATTGGAATGGACAGGTTAATCATGTTTTTAACCAATAACCAGTCTATCCAGGAAGTATTGTTCTTTCCGCAAATGAAACCGGAGAAAAAAGCAGTTGAATTGAATGAAAATGAAAAAACCATTTTTGAAATTCTTCAGAAAAGTAAAACCATGCCCCTGGCAGAACTTAAAACAGCTTCCGGGCTCAGCAATAAAGGTTGGGACAAGGGTATAAAAGGTTTAACCAAAACAGGTTTAGTTAAAGTCATTAAAGACAGTGATTCCCTTTTATGTGAACTTCAGGAATAAATGAAGAAAACATTTGTGAAAATACTGATTTGGACATTTAATACAATCCGAGTAGGGACCCTGGCGGTATTCATATTTCTGTTAATCCTTCATTTTATCATTAAGGACAGTATAAATGACCTGATTTATGTATTTTATGGAACCCCTAAACCGATTCTTTTATTTTTTAACCTCTTTTTAATCGTACTTTTTATCAATCCAAAAAGAATGAGGTTTATCTTATCGGGATCTGCCACTCTACTTTTTTTAATATGGATAATCAGTGATTTCAGGTTTCGTATACATTCTCCGGACGTTGAGTCCGATATCAAGGTTTTGTATTGGAATGCCGCCCGTGGCAAAATGAATACCTTTCAATTTATAGCCAAAAAAATAGAGTCGATTGAACCTGATATTTTGGGCTTCGTGGAAGCGGAAAATCTGGACAAAGATTTCTTTTTAAAATATGAAAAAGCACCGTATGATTATACTTTTAGAAAGATTGGCAATGACATGCTTATAGGAGTAAAAGGGTCAATAAATAACCTGGACAATTTTGACTCGGATCATTATTATAAATACGGTAAAATTAAAGTTACTGTAAATAATGAACCATACACTTTGTTCATTGTAGATATTTTTGTTAATCAACCTTACTTTAGAAAAAGAATATTGGGAGAGCTGTATAAAACAATAGATGCTGAAAAAAATGTGATTGTTTTAGGCGATTTTAACACCCCTTTTGAATCGTTGCACTTAAAACCTTTTAAAGAAAATTTATGGAATGCCGAAAGAAAAGCCGGCAGCGGGTTAGTAACCACTTGGCCGGACAAATTTCCTTTATTACAAATAGATCATATCTGGAGTTCAAAAAATATTCTCCCGGTATATTCTTATAATGAAGCCTCTGACTTTTCGGATCATGCTATTATAATTTCAGGATTTAACAAAAACTAAAGTGCTTTTGCTACTTTGGCAACTGCATTAACAGTAAAATCCAAATCGGTATATGTAAGTGCATTATTTAAGAACCAGCTTTCAAAAGCACTCGGTGGCAAATACACCCCTTCATTTAACATACCGTGAAAAAACTTCTTGAAAGTGTCGTTATTTCCAGCCATAGCTGTTTTAAAATCAATAACATCAATATCGGTAAAATGAATAGAAATCATTGAGCCTATTCGGTTTATGGTATGTACAATTCCGGCATCAGATAAAACTTTATGAACTCCCTGATGCAGGTATTCGGTCTTCTCTGCCAGTTCAGCAAAAATACTTGGGTTATCATGTAATTCGCTTAACATAGCCAAACCTGCTGCCATAGCGAGCGGATTCCCACTTAAAGTTCCTGCCTGGTAAACAGGCCCTAATGGTGCCAATTGGTTCATAATTTCTTCACGGGCAGCAAAAGCACCTACCGGTAACCCACCCCCAATAACTTTTCCAAAAGCTACAATATCTGCATCTACTCCCAAAAGCTCCTGGGCTCCTCCGCCAGCCAGCCTGAAGCCTGTCATTACTTCATCAAATATTAAAAGAATCCCGTTTTCATTACATATATCTCTCAGGCCTTGTAAAAATCCTGCCTCCGGGATAATACAACCCATATTTCCTGCAACAGGTTCAAGAATAATAGCCGCTATTTCATTTTTATTGGCATTTACCAGCTCCTTTACATTTTCAAGATCGTTATAATTGGCCAATAAGGTATCTTTAGCAGTCCCCTTAGTTACTCCAGGGCTGTTAGGTGAACCAAAAGTAACTGCACCACTGCCTGCCTGGATTAAAAAAGAATCTGAATGGCCGTGATAACATCCAGCAAACTTTATGATTTTTTCCTTTCCTGTAAACCCTCTTGCCAATCTAACAGCGCTCATACACGCTTCGGTACCACTGTTCACAAAACGGATTTTGTCAATATTAGGAACCATGGAAACTGCTAATTTTGCAATTTCAGTTTCAATTTCGGTTGGAATACCAAAGGATGTTCCTTTTTTGGCTTTTGCAACAACTGCATCTACAACGGGCTTATGTGCATGCCCTAAAATTAAGGGGCCCCATGAAGCTATAAAATCAATAAGTTTATAGCCATCTTCATCAAATAAATAAGCTCCGTTGGCTTCTTTTATGAAAATTGGCTCACCACCTACTGATTTGAATGCTCTTACAGGCGAGTTAACGCCTCCTGGAATATATTTTTGTGCTTCAGCAAATAAAGCACTACTACGTTTATATATCATTTAGTAATGGGATTGTATCGGTTTTACGAAAAGTTCCTGGCCTTCATGAATGTTATTATCACTGAGGCTGTTTAATTGTTTCAGTTGATCTACTGTTAATTGAAACCTTCTTGAAATGGAATACAAAGTATCTCCCTTCATTACAATGTATTTTTCTCCAAGTGAAGGCGTCTCTGTTTTTGTTACTTCAACTACATAATTATTACCCAATACTTCGGCATCATATGTGTATAGTTGATATCTTTCTATTAAACCGATCAGTTTTTGAGGATATTGTGGATCTGTGGCATATCCGGCCTTTCGCAAGCCTTTTGCCCACCCTTTGTAATCATTTTTTTTTAACTCAAATAGAAATCCATAACGGCTTCTCCCTGTAAGGAACAACGAATGATCTTTATAAGATTCCCGGGGATGAGAATATTTTCTGAAACACTCACCTCTAGCATCATCATCGTGAGTCACTCCTTCTCCATTCCAATTATGGCATTTAATACCAAAATGGTTATTGGCTTTTCTTACCAGGTCTCCCCTGCCTGCTCCGCTTTCCAGAATGCCTTGTGCTAGAATAATACTTGCAGGTATGCCGTATTCGCCCATCTGAGATTTGGCTATATCTTTATATTCATCAATATACCCGCTGACCACATCCGTATATACTTTTGTTTTTGAAGTTGATTCAAGTACTTCGGTATCTTTCTTTTCAACCTCTTTGGGTTGAACTATGATTTCTTTTGGCTTGGTTGTCGGTTTCTTGTACACCGCTCTCTTTTTTGGACCGCAGGATGCGACAAATAAGACTAAAAAAAGTAATAACAAACGTTTCGCAATCATAACAATTGAGGTAGGTCTTTATTTTTATTTTTTAAATTCATTCCTTCTATACCTTGCAATCCTCCGGTATGTATTGCGAGGATTTTAGCACCTTGTTTAAAATGCCCGTTTTTAACCATATCCAATATTCCAAACATCATTTTACCGGTATAAACAGGATCCAGGGGAATACCTGTATTCATTTTAAAATCGTTTATAAAATGAATAAGTTCTTTATTTACTTTTGCATAACCACCAAAATGGTAGTCGCACACCAGTTCCCACTGATCATTATTAGCAAATTTAAGAATTTCATCGCTTAAAAAATTCCCTTTTAAGGCAGGAAAACCCAAAACTTGTTGACCGAGTTGTAAACAATTAATGAGTCCGGAAATCGTTCCTCCCGTTCCCACCGGGCAACAAATAATATCAAAATCGGCATCTTCATGTGTTAAAATTTCTTCACAACCTTTTACCGCTAACTCATTGGTGCCTCCTTCAGGTAAAAGATAAAAATCACCACACTCAGTCTTTAACTCATTAATAAAGCTATTATTGTCCTTTTTTTTGTACTCACTACGTGAGATAAATTTTAATTCCATTCCACATTCCTGTGCAAAATGTAAAGTAGGATTTTCCCCAATATTATCTTTTAACTCTTCTCCACGTATAATGCCAATGGTTTTAAATCCATGTTCCTTTCCCGCTCCTGCTACAGCTGCTATATGGTTGGAATATGCGCCACCAAAGGTAAGAAGGGTGTGATATCCTTTTTTTTTTGCCTCAATGAGATTGTACTTAAGCTTTCTGAATTTATTGCCGGAAATAAGAGGATGAATAAGATCTTCTCTTTTTATAAAAAGTTCTATTGATTTTTCATCCAGCAGCGGTAATGTAACTTGTTGATTGTACACTTTATAAATTTAAACATTGCAAAAATAAGGATTGTTTGTGTTAGTCATCAGGTTATTGATTATTGAGTTATTAAGATTGGTTTGTTTAATTGTTCTATTGTTTAATCGTTGAATCGATAACCTATGGTTGTTAATTGGCTAAAGCCCCCTCTAGCTCCCCCTAAGGGGGAGGATTGGAACTTTTATTTGTGCATTATAGCAGCCTGAACTCTGCATTTCAATTCGACATTCTTGTGCGGTTTGTATATTATTAATTCATAGGGTATTGGGTTGATATTTGGAATTTTGGATTTCCTTATTTTGGCCTTTAATCTTTTGTCTTGTTTCTTTTGTCTTATCGTCTTACAAATAAAAAAGACTGCACTAAGGCAGCCTGCTTAATTGAATAGAAAGTTCAACTAAATCCTCTTTTTCCTGTATTCATTAAGATATTCCTTGTGAATAGAATCGGATTTTTGAATCATTTTTTCCATTTCTTCCATACGATTCTGCCAATTTTTCATAAAGAAATCTTCCTGGAAAAAAGAATTAGCACCAATAGAATCGCGGGTAAAGAAACCGAATAAATCATCATTGAACATAGAAGGATAATCGGAATGTAACCGTAACCTGAAGTTACCCATCAAACTATCTATAGTTTCAGGTGAAATCTCTCTCCCATCTGATGAAAAAGACCAGGTATAGGTAGAATCTAAACGGATGAGATTTCCATCCTCATCAAATTCCTTATCAACCTTCCAGCTCTGTTTTGGCTTTGCTTCAGCCAATTCAGGGTCATTGTTTTGAGATAATTTATTATCCTTCTCTTCCTGTGCAATGCAGGAAGTAAAAACGAAAAGAACTGTAAATAAAGTGACAATCTTTCTCATTTTGAATACATTTTTTTAAAAAAATTATATTCAAAAAAAATGCCAATTCAGGAGGATGTCATGCTAAAAATATCTGAAAAACCCGAATAAAGATCTGTTTTTAAGGTAATCCAGATTTTCTTCATTCTGGTAAGCTTCTCTTTCAAAACTGATATTTCTATATGCCAAATGCATATTGTTGTATTTTACAATACCAACAAGCCATTCGAGAAAGTATAATATATAAAAAGGGAGAATAAGTAATTCCAATTGCTGTTTTAAATGTATCCGCTCATGATTGATGAGTATTTCATCTTCTTTAAGATTATCGTGCTTCAAAATTATAACCGGCCACAGGGTCAAACCTTCAAATCTATCGGGAAAAATACGTTTACTAATTAAAATCATAAATATACTTTAACAAAAAACAAGCCAAATTCTTTTAACTTTAGGCCAAAGTTCTGTTTTTAATTTAATATGTAATATTATTTTAGTCAAACATACCTTTTATTTCGATAAAAAACAGAAAACCAGTAATTTAGATATGAACAAGAAATTAACACCCATTGAAGACGGTGATTATTATTTATCTGAAGAAGGATACAGGGTTTTTACAGAACAATATCATCTGAAGCGCGGTTATTGTTGTGAAAGTGGCTGTAAACACTGTCCCTATAATTATGATAAGAATACTTGAGTTATTTTTTAATAAAACCTATTTAATTGGCATATTTGTTGATAAACTTTTATTGTTGACACAAAATCATTAAATTAATAGTATAAAAATTCAAAAAGCAAAAAATATGAAAAAGTTAAAACTATTACCTATACTCGCCGTGGTGTTAATGCTGACATCGTGTGCGACAGTTAATGTTTCTACAGATTACGACCAGCAAGTGGATTTTAACCAGTATAAATCTTTTGCATTTTTTAAACCGGGAATTGATCAAGCCGAAATTTCAGACCTGGATAAGAAAAGAATACTCAGGGCTATAGAATCCGAATTGCTTGCAAGGGGTTATGTAAAATCTGAAAATCCGGACCTTCTGGTAAGTATTTTTACAAAAGAACGTGAAAGGGTAGATGTTTACAACAATTTTGGATGGGGCTGGGGATGGAATCCTTACTGGGGCATGAATTACAGTAATGTATCCAGCCGTACCGAAGGCACCCTTTATATTGACCTCATTGATGCCGGCAAAAAGGAATTGGTGTGGCAAGGAAAAGGAAGCGGATATTTAACACACAGGACCGAGAAAAAACAAGAGCGTATTAATGAGTTTGTAAACAAAATCCTTGGTAAATTTCCTCCGGGGAGAGAACAATAAAAATTTATAATAAACTTTTGTCAAACTGGGCTTGTTGGATTTTTTTAACTCGTAAGCTTTATCCGGCAAGTTCCAGATTGACAACTGTATTAATCTTTAAGCTCCTTAAGCTCTGACATTTCTTTTACAGGCTTACTTTGGTACTCCAATGTCCATCCCAGTGAATTCGTTAATATAAAGAACGTTGAAAGCTCACTGATTAACCTGTTTTCTGCATTACTTTTTAAGGTTGATAATTCTATTTTGTCTTTTAATATACGTTTTACATCATCCTTAATCAAATTATAATCCCTGGCATTAAAGGGATTTAAATAATCCTGTTTTACATCATAATATTCCAAATCCGGATGGATCTTTATTTCGGGCTTTGGTATATATTTTATTCTGAGTATTTTGTTAATACTATCAATTTCATACTCCATTTTACGTAAATCATATGCAACCTGCACATCTGCATTCACAACCACAAGTGCACTTTTTTCTACCGTAATAAGCCTTCCGAACATCTTCTTCACATCTTCATACTTATATACCTGGGCAAAATGCCCTTCAGTAACAATAAGTTTGCCTACATTGGTAATCTGCTCCCGAATGAGTAATGAGCTTTCTTTTAATTCGTTTTTCTTTTCCCTTCTGTCAGAGAAATAATTTACTGCCAGAATAACGACTAATGTAATAATAACCCCAAAAAGTATTTTTCTCATGTTTAAAATTTGATAAAAGGATACTCTTTTTGAAGATACATAATTTTTTCGGAAAGTGATTTTAAAAATCGCTTATGCTGTTCTGAATCGGCATTGAATGGTTTATGTGAAAGCCCTTTTTGAATAGTCTCAACATCATCCATAAATGGAAAATCGTCTGCGTTTATCCAAATCTCCTTAAACTTTTTCCATATATAATTAATTGCCGTTTGATTTGGATGAACCATATCATCGGCATAAAATCGGTAATCCCGCAGTTCATCCATCATAATTTCATACGAAGGAAAGTAATGTAATCTTTGATTGATGGTTTTTGCTTGATGATTTAAAACTTCATGAACTGACGAAATTAAATGTGCCTTACTCCGCTGGTTTTCTACAAAACCATCTTTTAAATGCCGCACCGGTGAGATTGTGAAAATAATGGCTGCCGAGCTATTTATTTGTTTGATAACCGAATTTATATTGATCAGGGAATCGGTAATCTCATCTATAGAAAGTAATTCTTTGGAAAATTGCGCCTGTGGGACTTTATGGCAATTAGCGACCCATTCATTTGATTCAATAAGACGATAAGCCCAGGCCGTACCCAGTGTGATTATAATTTGGGTTGATTCCTGTAGTTGTTGTAATGTGGAATCGAGAGTATTGTTCAGGTTAGACAAAACCATTTCTTTTGATACATTGCTACAATCAGAATGCACATCAAAACAATGCCATCGTTCATTTAAAAAGAAAAGGTCATTTTCGGTAAATTTTTCCTTATTTACAGATTTATAAATAAGCTTTTCAATAGCTTTTGGCTGAAAAATGATACCAAATGGGTTCTGAAGGGAGCGGAATTTATAATATTCCAGTTTATTACCGATATTTTCAACAAAACAGGAGCCCATTAATAGCAGTTTGGAATCATAGCTTATCTGATTCCTTTCCGGTTTTAATGGTATGTGTGTTTGTAGCTCCATGCTTCTTCCCAACTCACTTCCCATCCCAAAGTTTTGGGAGAAAGTGTGATATTAAATTACATATTCTTTTGCTTTTTCCAATGCTTGTGGTATTCCACCCGGATTTTTACCTCCTGCAGTGGCAAAGAAAGGTTGGCCACCACCGCCACCTTGAATAAATGCTCCTAGTTCTTTTACAACCTTGCCTGCATTGAAATTTCTTTCAGACACTAATTCTTTTGAAATATAGCACGTAAGCGTGGCTTTTCCTTCTTGTTCTGTTGCAAAGAGTGCAAATAAATTATTCATTTCACTTCCAAGGTCAAAAGCCAGGTCTTTAATGCTTGAAGCATCCAGATCTACCTTCGTGGCAAGAAATTTTACATTATTAACTTCTTCCAGTTGACTTTTAAGGTCTCCTTTTAAATTTTTTGCTTTATCCCTTAATAAAATTTCCACCTGCTTTTTAAGCGTTGTATTTTCATCTTGTAAAGACACAATAGCCTTGAGAGGATCATTAGCATTCTTTAATACCGATTTTATTTCGTCTAAAGCTTCTGTTTGCGATTTAAAGTATTCTTTTGCAGCATCTGATGTAATAGCTTCTATGCGTCTTACCCCGGCAGCAACAGCTGTTTCAGCTGTAATGATAAAGTGCCAGATATCTGCAGTATTTTGCACATGAGTACCTCCACACAATTCCATACTTTCTCCAAACTTTATAGCCCGTACCGCATCCCCGTATTTTTCACCAAAAAGGGCAATCGCTCCTTCTTCTATTGCCTGCTGGTATGGAATTCCTCTTCTTTCAACAAGTGGTAGCTGTTCCCTGATCCTTGCATTCACAAAATCTTCCACCTGTTTTAATTCATCGTCGCTTACTTTACTGAAATGGGAAAAATCAAACCGGAGATTGCCACTGTGTACCATACTACCTTTTTGCTCTACATGCGTACCAAGCACAGTTCTTAATGCCTGGTGCAGTAAATGTGTTGCCGTATGGTTGGAAGCGCTTCTTTTACGTTGTTTTTCATCTACAACTGCCTTAAAAGTTTCGTTTATATTTTCCGGCAGGTTTTTGGTAAAATGTATGATTACATTGTTTTCTTTCTTTGTATCAACAATATACATTATATCGCCATTCGATGCCTTTAAATAGCCTTTATCCCCTACCTGTCCGCCACCTTCAGGGTAGAAAGGTGTAAGATTAAAAACCAGTTGATACATCTCCCCTTCCTTTTTACTTTCTATTTTTCTGTATCGGGTTATTTTTACATCAGTTTCAAGAATATCATATCCTATAAACTCTTGTTCGGCATCATCAACAAGCACATTCCAGTCACCGGTTTCAACTTTTGTAGCAGCCCTTGAGCGATCTTTTTGCTTTTGCAACTCTGCTTCAAAACCTTTAATATCCAATTCATAACCTCTTTCACGCAAAATAAGCGCTGTAAGGTCTATCGGAAAACCATACGTGTCATACAATTCAAATGCTTTGATTCCGGAAATGGTTTTATCTTTAGAAGATTGAATTACATTTTCAAGCAATATCAACCCTTGTTCTAAAGTCCGTAAAAAAGATTGCTCTTCTTCCCTTATAACATTTACAACGAGGTTCTTTTGTGTTTTTATTTCCGGGAAAGTTTCATGTAGTTGTTCACTTAATGTATCAACTAACTTATAGATAAATGGGTCTTTTTGATTTAAAAATGTAAATCCATACCTGATAGCCCTTCTTAAGATTCGCCTTATAACATAACCAGCACCAGTATTAGCTGGTAATTGTCCGTCGGCAATAGCAAATGCTACTGCACGTATATGATCGGCAACTACACGAATTGCTATATCGGTTTTTTCCTTTTCGCCATATTTTGAATTGGTAATGGTTTCAATTTCCCGAATAAGCGGAGTAAAAACATCTGTATCATAATTGCTTTTTACATTTTGCAGAACCATGCAAAGACGTTCAAAGCCCATTCCTGTGTCGACATGCTGAGCAGGTAATTTTTCGAGGGAACCGTTTGCTTTCCGGTTAAACTCGATAAATACAAGGTTCCAGATTTCTACCACTTGCGGGTGATCCTGGTTTACTAATTCTCTGCCCGAAATTTTGCTTTTTTCTTCCTCCGAACGAATATCCACATGAATTTCAGAGGAAGGACCACAAGGCCCCTGGTCGCCCATTTCCCAGAAATTATCTTTTTTATTACCAAAAATAATCCGGTCTTCGGGCACAATACCTTTCCATAAATAATAAGCCTCTTTGTCCATTTCCAGGCCATCTTCTTTTGAACCTTCAAAAACGGTTACATAGAGTATATTTTTATCAATTTTATAGATCTCAGTTAATAATTCCCATGCCCATGCAATTGCCTCTTGTTTAAAATAGTCGCCAAAGCTCCAGTTTCCCAACATTTCGAACATGGTATGATGATAAGTATCCATACCCACTTCTTCCAAATCATTGTGCTTGCCACTTACCCTAAGGCATTTTTGAGTATCCGTTACTCTTGTGTTTTTTGGCACCGCATTGCCCAGAAAAAATTCTTTAAACTGGTTCATTCCGGCGTTTGTAAACATAAGAGTAGGGTCATTTTTCATAACCATGGGTGCCGACGGCACAATAGAATGCTTTTTCTCTTCAAAAAAATTTAAAAAACGTGCTCTAATCTCCTGAGACTTCATCATAAATCGTTAACTTTTTTATAAAATTCTGACGTAACAAAAAAATCTTTATATTTGTAATACCCTCTAACTCAAAAATGTACTTTAAGAGTGCAAAAATAGGATATTTAAATTTATGACGAAGGTAAAATATTATTACGATCCCGAAACACTTTCGTATCGCAGAATTGAGCCGAGAAAAGGAAAAAAAATAGTTACTGTTTTTTTATTTCTTCTTGCATGTTAAAAATTTATTTTCCTG